>DASZVJ010000229.1:0-5703 GCA_035547155.1 Vicinamibacterales bacterium | reverse complement strand
GGCGACGCTGCGTCTGCTCGAGCACGTGCCGGTCTACAGCGACGGACCGAAGGTCGAGCTCGTCACGCCGACCGGCGCGCTGCTCGTGTCGGCCTATGCGCGTGAGTACGGCGCGATGCCGGCGATGTCCGTCTCGCAGATTGGCTACGGTGCCGGCACGCGCGACACGCCACACACACCGAACGTGCTGCGCGTCGTCATCGGTGAGCGCACGAGCGCCAGGATCGCCGCTGTCGATCGCGCCGACGAACGCGTGTTGAAGATAGAGTGCGAGATCGACGATATGAACCCGCAGCTCTTCGCGCCGGCCAGCGATCGTCTCTTTCAGGCCGGTGCGCTCGACGTGTTCCTGACGCCGGTGCTGATGAAGAAAGGCCGGCCGGGCACGCTCGTAACCGTGCTCGCGCCGGAGGAGAAGCGGGCGGCCGTGATAGACACGCTGTTCCGCGAGACGACGACGATTGGCGTGAGGATCGAGCGGGTGGAACGCGAGACGCTCGAGCGGCGATGGGAAACGGTCGAGACGAGCGGCGGTCCCGTGCGCATCAAGATCGCCACGCGTCACGGCGTCATCGTCAACGCCGCGCCGGAGTTCGATGATTGTCTGCGAATCGCACAGGCGACGAACACGCCCGTCAAAGCCGTTCAGGCGGAAGCGATGGGGAAGTTCGGAAGAACGTGAGGCGTGGTGGGCGGCCTCAAGGGCCGCTCCTACAGCATGTCGTAGCCCGAAGCCCCTCGTCCGTGGCCAGCGTAGGGGCGGCCCCGTGGCCGCCCGGCCCTCAGTGCGTCACGAACGGCACGCCGACCGTCGACTCGCCGAGCTCGCAGGCTTGCTCGCGCGGCGCGCGGCGGCCGAAGCGGCCTTCCAGATAGCTGACCGCGACGCGCAGCGCAAGGCGCTCGCTCGTCGCGAAGATCTTGATGCGGCGGCCATCCTGGCCGAAGAGCGGACGCACGATCGATCCGGCTTCTTCCAGCACGGACATCCGGGCCACGTAGCGGGTCTGCCCGGTCTCGCTCAATTGCGGTTCGATTTCGATCAGGCACTGGCCGTGAGCGAACTCGACACACTGACAGGTCATGACGACGACGCCTCCATCCCGGCGAAGCGGTTGTGCAAGGGACGTGCCCTCTCGAGGACGACCGCGGTGGGATCTCATGTGCGTTTTCTGCCTGAAATCGCCGCCGGCAGGCGAGCCGCTGCCATTCCTGTCCATCCGATTTCAACACCGCAACCGCCCTCGTCCCGGTCGCAGGCGGCCGCGAGGGGCCGGCAGGATAGAATCAGGTGTTTGGCAGATCGCCAACGCTGCGCACAATGGCCCGCTACTACCTGACGACCGCCATCGACTACGTCAACAGCCGCCCGCATCTGGGCACGGCGTACGAAAAGATCGCCGCCGACGTCATCGCGCGCTACAAGCGTCTGGCCGGCTTCGATGTCCATTTCCTGATGGGCAACGACGAGCATTCGCAGAACGTCTTCAAGCAGGCGGCTGACGCCGGGCTGGACCCGGTCGCGTACTGCGATCAGATGGAGCAGGCGTTCCGCGAGGCCTGGCGCAGCCTCGACATCTCGTTCGACGACTTCATCCGGACGACGCAGCCGCGGCACAAGGCCGGCGTGACGGAGATCGCCAACCGGATCTATCAGGCGGGCGACATCTATCAGGGCACGTACGAAGGCTGGTATTGCGTCGGCTGCGAGAGCTTCAAGCAGGAGAAGGATCTCGTCGACGGGCGATGCCCGCTGCACCCGCAGTCCGAGCCGCAGTGGCTGAAGGAAGAGAACTACTTCTTCCGGCTGTCGAAGTATCAGCAGCCGCTGCTCGAGCACTTCGCCGCGCATCCGGAATTCATCGAGCCCGAGCCGCGGCGCAACGAGATCTTGCGGCTGCTCGAGAGCGGCCTCGACGACGTCTCGGTCAGCCGTGCGGGACAGTCGTGGGGCATTCCGCTCCCATTCGACCCACGCAGCGTCGTCTACGTCTGGTTCGACGCGCTGATCAACTACGCGTCGGCG
Organism: Vicinamibacterales bacterium; assembly: GCA_035547155.1. Classification (GTDB taxonomy): domain Bacteria; phylum Acidobacteriota; class Vicinamibacteria; order Vicinamibacterales; family SCN-69-37; genus CAZNMF01. The sequence goes on along the minus strand of DASZVJ010000229.1, from coordinate 3,677 downwards.
GTCGGGCTCGGCACCGACGAGGCGATGTTCTCGCAGTGGTGGCCGGCGGATCTGCACGTCATCGGCAAGGACATCACGCGGTTCCATGCGGTGATCTGGCCGGCGATGCTGATGGCCGCGCGTCTGCCGCTGCCGAAGCGCATCTTCGGCCACGGGTTCATGACGAAGGACGGCCAGCGGATGAGCAAGTCGAACCGGGGGACGATCATCGATCCCGCGGCGGCTGCCGCGCGCTTCGGCCCCGATCCGCTGCGGCTGTTCCTGACGAAAGAGATCGTCTTCGGATCGGACGGCGACTTCAGCTGGACGCGGCTCGAAGAGAAGTACAACGTCGACCTCGCGAACAACTTCGGCAATCTCGTCAATCGCGTGACGGCGATGGCGGAGCGGTATCGCCAGGGACGCCTCGCCGCCGCGCCGCTCGGCGAGAAGCTGACGTCGGCGGCAGAGACGCTGACGCGCGGCTACGCGAGCGCGATGGACGATTTGTCGCTCGACGTCGCGTGTCAGACCGCGTTCCGGCTCGTCGACGCGACCAACGAGTACATCGCCTCGTCGGAGCCGTGGGCGCTGGCCAAGGCGGGCAAGGACGCCGCGCTCGATCAAGTGCTGTGGACGGCGGCCGAAGCGACGCGCGTCGCCGCGGTGCTGCTGAGCCCCGTCATGCCCGGATCGATCGAGACGATTCTCGCGCGCCTCGACGCGCCGGCACGGCGCGTCAGCGATCTGCGCTGGACGGCCGACGCGGTGCTGCAGACGAGCGGCAGCCGGCAGCTGACGAAAGGCGACGCGCTGTGGCCGCGCATCGAGCCCGACGCGCCGGCGACGAGGCAGACCAAGACGAAGGAGAGTGCTGTGACCGAACAACCCAAGGACGCGCCGCAGGCCCCGGTGCCGGCTCCGGCGTCGACGCCCGCGACGCCGCCGGCTCCGGCCGCGCCGCAGGTCGACGAGCGTCTGTCGATCGACGAGTTCATGAAAGTCGATCTGCGCGTCGCGAACGTGCTGGCCGCCGAGCGCGTGCCGAACTCGAAGAAGCTGATGAAGCTGTCGGTGGATCTCGGCACGGAGACGCGCACGATCGTCGCCGGCATCGCGGAAGCCTATGAAGCCGACGCCCTCATCGGCCGCTCCATCGTCATCATCGCCAACCTGAAGCCGGCGAAGCTGATGGGCATCGAGTCGAACGGCATGGTGCTCGCGGCGACTGGTGACGGCGGCAAGCCGGTGCTGCTCGGCTTCGAGCAGGCGCCCGCGCCCGGCAGCAAGGTGCGGTGAAGGGACGTTGATCGACTCGCACTGTCATCTCGCCGATCCGAAGTTCGCCGCCGACCTCGATGCGGTCGCGGCGCGGGCGCGCGAAGCAGGGATCGCGGCAGCGCTCTGCATCCTCTCGGCGGACGAACCTGATGAGATCGCGCGCGTGCCGGCCATTCGCGCCGCGTGGCCGGCGGTGCAGTTCTCGGCCGGCATCCATCCGCATCGGGCGAACGCGTATGCGGGCCGCATGACAGAGGCTGTCGCGATCGTCACTGACGCAATCGATCGCGTGAATGCCTGCGCGATCGGAGAGATTGGGCTCGATTATCACTATGACGTCGGCCCCAAGACCGTCCAGCGCGAGGTCTTCGCGGCGCAGGTACGCGTGGCCCTCGAGCGCGATCTGCCGGTCGTGATCCACACGCGCGAGGCGACCGGCGACACCATCGGCGTGCTGCGCGACGCCGGGCCTGCCGTGCGCGGCGTCATGCACTGCTTCACGGGCACGATCGACGAAGCGCGCGTGTCGCTCGACGTCGGGTTCTACATCTCGATTTCGGGCATTGCGACGTTCCCGAAGTCGGAGGCGCTGCGCGAGGTCGCGGCGTTCGTGCCGCTCGATCGGCTGCTCGTCGAGACCGACGCGCCGTACCTCGCGCCGGTGCCGTATCGCGGTAAACGCAACGAGCCGGCATGGACCGCCGAGACGCTGCAGGCGGTCGCGCGCGTGCGCGGCGTCGAGCCGGCCGCGCTCGGCGAGGCCGTGTCCGCGAATTTCCAGCGCCTGTTCGGCGGCGCGACGCGCACGCCCGCGCGTTGACACTCCGCCGAACCTATGGTGTGATTCCCGCAGGTTTTTTCATCAGTGAGCTCACACGCGCGACCGATTTCCGCCTCCACCCCTGCGCCATCGGTCCTCGATCTCTCGCAGATCTTCGAGCCGGTCCGTGACGAGCTGGCGCGCGTCGAGCGTGAGTTCGCCAAGCATCTCGAGTCGCGCGTCGAGCTGATCCCCCAGATGGGGAAGTACGTGCAGATGAGCGGCGGCAAGCGCGTGCGGCCGGCCGTGCTGCTGATGGCCGCGCGCCTCTGCGGCTACACCGGCGACCGCGCCGTCCTCAACGCGGCCGTCGTCGAGTTCATCCACACGGCGACGCTCGTCCACGACGACATCATCGATGGCGCGGAGACGCGCCGCGGACGCCTGACGGCGCACTCGCGCTGGGGCAGCGACATCACCGTGCTGCTCGGCGACTACCTCTACATCCGGTCGATGGCGATGGCGCTGACGCAGGACACGCTCGAAGTCGTGCGTCTGCTCTGCGACTGCACCCTGCGCATGATCGAAGGCGAGCTCTATCAGCTCACCAAGACCGGCGACGCGGGCATCACCGAGGACGAGCACTTCGAGATCATCCGCCGCAAGACCGCGTTCCTGTTCGCCGGCTGCGCGGAGATCGGCGGACTGCTCGGCACCTCGACGCCGGCCGAGCGCGTGGCATTGCGCGAGTACGGCTTCGACCTCGGCATCGCGTTCCAGATCGTCGACGACGTGCTGGATTACATGGCGGAGGAGTCGGCGCTGGGCAAGCCGATCGGCGGCGACCTGCGCGAAGGCAAGGTCACGCTGCCGATCATCCTGCTGCTGCAGCGCGGCGGGCCCGAAGCCGCGGCCCTGATCCACGGCGTGATCGCCGACGGTCAGGTCACGCCGGAGAAGTGGCGGCTGATTCGAGATCTGCTCACGCGCCACGGCGCGATCGACGCCGCCTTCGCGCGCGCCGTCACGCACGCCGAGCGCGCCAAGGCGCAGCTGGCCGGCGCGTTCGCTCCGTCGCCCGAGCGCGACGGCCTCATCGCCCTGGCCGACTACGTCATCAGTCGCGATCGATAGCCGGCTTTCCACAGTTCGACCTGCGAAGTTCGAACTTCGAACTTCCATGATTCCCGCCGAGCGCATCGCCGAGCTTCGCGATCGCATTCGTCATCACGAAGAGCTCTATTACGTCCGTGACGCGCCCGAGATCTCGGACGCGGAGTTCGACGCGCTCATGCGCGAGCTCATCGCGCTCGAGCAGGCGCATCCGGAGCTGGCCGATCCCTCGTCGCCATCACAGCGCGTCGGCGGACGTCCGGCCGAAGGCTTCGAGACCGTGCGCCACATGGCGCCGATGCTCAGCCTCGACAACGCATACAGCGAGGCCGAGCTGCGCGAGTTCCACGCGCGGCTCGCGCGCGCGGCGAGTCTTGATCCGGCCGCGCCAATCACCTACGTCGCCGAGCTGAAAATCGACGGTCTCAGCATCGCGTTGACGTACGAGCGCGGTCGGCTGACACGCGCCGTCACGCGCGGCGATGGCACGGAAGGCGAGGACGTCACGGCGAACGCGCGCGTCATCCGCGCGATCCCGCTGCGG
>DASZVJ010000228.1:0-16114 GCA_035547155.1 Vicinamibacterales bacterium | reverse complement strand
TCTTGCCCCCGGCCATCCGCCGCATTCTAGCGGGCGGCCGGACCTGCGTCCCCGCATCCGATCTATGATCCCGGCCGACAGGGGGATCGGCGCACATGGGACGTCTGAATGTCTTCGTGGACGGGACCTGGCTCCTGCATCAGTGCAGCGCCGGAGGCTCGCTGGCCAATGCCACCGACGACCCAGATCACCGGTTCGTTCTCGACTTCGGGAAGCTGAACAGCGCCCTCGTCGACCATGTCCGCAGCGCCGGATCGGAGTGTGACGGAATCGGCGACGCCTACATTTCAACGTCGATTTTTCATCTGCCCGCGGACTTTGCTGAATGGCCGCAGCGCTTTGACGACGTTTCCTCGGAACAGATCGAAAAGGTGCAATACGCGGTCAAGCGCCGCGAAGACCTCGTCGCCCTCGCGGAGCGGGCAGGCTACCTGACCGACGCCGTCTACCGGCCACCCATCCGCAACTACATCATCCGCAGGCTCTCAGAAGGGAAATACCAGGAAAAACAGGTCGATACGTCGGTCGTCGCCCTGCTCGTCAAATCCGCCATCACGCGCGGGGACGACCACCATGCCGTCATCACGGGCGATTCCGACATCCTGCCCGCTGTCCGCGTCGCCTATCCGGCGTTCACCCGGAACGTTTTTGTGGTGACCACCCACCCGGACGAGCTCAACCCAAGCCACCGGCAGACGGCTTTCTCACTGGTGGATTTCGCGTTCGACGTCCCGCCGTTCTTCATGCAGGCCAAAGAGAACGCTGTGAAGATTCTGGCGGGGGAGCATGTCCATCGCTGTCACGAGTGCGGGGTCGTGTTTGCGATGGCCAGGCCCGTGCCGCGCGGCCAGTTACCCCGCTGCGGCAAGCACCGGCCGCCGCCCGCCGGCGAGCGGCCACAGAACCCAAGATCTGGCTTCAACGGGCCGCGCTTCAAGGCCCGTTAGGCCTGCGGCGGGCGCTCTCCTCACCCGCAGCGGCCCTATCTTGACCACAGACTTGACCACTTGACCAGAATGGCCACCGATTTATGGTGGTCATTCTGGCTGTATTTTGTTGATTCTAAAGATGGTGCGGAAGGGGGGACTCGAACCCCCACGGTATTGCTACCGCCAGCCCCTCAAGCTGGTGCGTCTGCCAATTCCGCCACTTCCGCGTGGGTGAGACCGGCGACGCCCTGTCGGTGCCGCACGGTGACTGGCCAGCCTTGAAGTATATGGCAGCAGCGGCGCCGAGCCAAACGATCCGATGCGCGCGCTGCGTGCGGCTATTTCGCCGGAGCCGGCGTCGAGGCCGGCGGAGCGGCGGGCGTGGTCGAGGGTGCGGGCATCGGCAGGGCCGGCGCCGTCTGCTGCTGCGCTGGCGGCGCGGCCGGTGCGGCGACGCCGCTCACGACCGAGCTGCCCTGGTGGCCGACGAGCGACAACGCAAACGCGCCCAGCAGAAACAGCGTGCCCAGAATCGTCGTCGCCCGCGTCAGCACCGTGGCGCCCGCGCGCGCGCCAAATGCGGTCTGGCTGCTCGCGCCGCCAAACGCCGCCGCGATGTCGCCGCCCTTGCCCTGCTGCAGCAGGACCACCACGAGCAGCAGGAAGCAGATCAGGATGTAGAGGGAGACGAGGGCGTAGTAGAGCATAGCTGGGCAGTATAACAGGCTGCGGTCCGCTGTCCGCGGGCTGCCGTCTGCGGGCCGCGGGTCTCTATTTTGCGGGCGATGAAGACGATGCGTGTTGGGTTGGCGGGCGTTTACTGCACGTCGACGCCCCGCGCCGCGTAGCCCTACGGGCGTCGACGAAAAACGCGGCGGAAAAGTTCCCGCCGCGTGACAACTGGCGAGCCTCCGTCAGATTCGCGACTTGCTGACGATCTCGAAGAAGCTCCGGACGTCCAGACTGGCGCCGCCGACCAGGGCGCCGTCGACGTCGGGCAGGGCGATGAGCGACGCGATGTTGTCGGGCTTGACGGAGCCGCCGTACTGGATGCGGCAGGCGTCAGCGGCCGCACCGCCGAACCACGCGCGCAGGCGCGTACGGATGTGACGATGCGCTTCGTCGGCCTCGGCCGGCGTGGCGTTCTTGCCCGTGCCGATCGCCCACACCGGCTCGTAGGCGATGATCAGTGCGCCGATCTGATCGGCGGTCAGGCCGTCGAGGCCATCCTTGATCTGCCGATCGAGCACGGCCGGCATCTGGCCGCTCTCGCGCTCGTCGAGCGTCTCACCGACGCAGACGATGGGCGTCAGCTCGGCGGCGATCGCCGCGCGCGTCTTGCGGTTGACCGACGCGTCGGTCTCCCCGAACAGCCGCCGCCGTTCCGAGTGCCCGATGATCACGTAGCCCGCGCCGGCGTCCTTGATCATGCCCGCGCTGATCTCGCCCGTGAACGCGCCCTCGCGCTCGAAGTAGAGATTCTGCGCCGCGATGCCGACGTTCGTGTTCCGCGCGGCTTCCGCCGCCGTCGCGAGCGACGTGAACGGCGGCGCGACGACGATCTCGACGCCATCGATCGCCTTCGTCAGCGCACTGAGCTCCCGCACGTACGCGAGCGTCTCGTGCGTGGTCTTGAACATCTTCCAATTGGCGGCCAATACGGGTGTGCGCATGAACAGCTCTGGTCAAAGTTCGCAGTTTGCCTCAGCTCAACGCCTTCACCCCCGGCAACTCGCGCCCGCCGAGGAACTCGAGCGAGGCGCCGCCGCCGGTGGAGATGTGCGTCATCTTGTCGGCCACACCGGCGCGGGTGACGGCCGAGACCGAGTCGCCGCCGCCGATGATCGTCGTGCCCTTCACGTCGGCCACCGCCTTGGCGACGCCGATCGTGCCCTGCGCGAACTGATCGATCTCGAACACGCCCATCGGGCCGTTCCAGACGACCGTCTTCGCGCCGGCAATCACCGCGCGATAACGCTCGACCGTCTTCGGGCCGATGTCCAGGCCCATGCGATCGCCGATCGCCGGATCGCCAATCGCCAGCGTCTCCGCCTTCGCGCTCGCGTCGAGCTTCTCGGCGACGACGTGGTCGACGGGCAGCTCGAACGTGATGCCTCGCGCTTTGGCCCGCTCGGCGAGATCCTTCGCCGTCGCGACGAGATCCTCCTCGACGAGCGACTTGCCGACGGGCAGTCCCTGCGCCTTGAAGAACGTGTAGGCCATCGCGCCGCCGATGATCAGCGCGTCGACCTTGCCGAGCAGGTTCTCGATCACCTCGAGCTTGTCGGAGACCTTCGCGCCGCCGAGAATCGCGACGAACGGCCGCTCCGGCGCGCTGAGCGCCTTGCCCATGTACTCGACCTCGGCCGCCATCAGGAATCCCGCCGCGGACTCCTTCACGTGATGGACGATCCCCTCGGTCGACGCGTGGGCGCGGTGCGCCGATCCGAACGCGTCGTTGACGTAGACGTCCGCGAGCGCGGCCAGCTGCGCCGCGAACGCGCCGTCGTTCGCTTCTTCCTCGGCGTGGAAGCGCAGGTTCTCGAGCAGGATCACGCCGCCCGGATGCGCCGCGATGACCTTCGCGGCCTCCGGCCCGACGCAGTCCGGCGCGAACGCCACGGGACGGCCGAGCAGCCGGCCGAGATGTTCGGCGACCGGCTGCAAGGTGTACTTCGGATTCGGCTTGCCCTTCGGCCGGCCGAGGTGCGAGGCGAGGATGACCGTCGCGCCCTGATCGAGCGCGTAGCGAATCGTCGGCAGCGCCGCGCGTACGCGCGTGTCGTCGGAGATGACGCCGTTCTCGATCGGGACGTTGAAGTCGACCCGGATGAAGACGCGGCGTCCCCGCAGCGACAGATCGCGAATCGTCCGCATGGCCACGGTTAGAGGCCCTTCTTCGCCATGTAGCGGATCAGGTCGACGCAGCGGCTCGAGTAGCCCCACTCGTTGTCGTACCACGCGAGCACCTTCACGAAGTCGCCGTCCATGACCTTCGTGTACGGCGCGTCGACGATCGACGAGTGCGGGTTGCCGCGGAAGTCGATCGACACGAGCGGCGCGGTGACGTACTCGAGGATGCCCTTCAGCGGGCCGTCAGCCGCGGCCTTGAACTTCGCGTTCACTTCTTCAGCCGTGGTCTTGGTCTTCACTTCGACGGCGAGGTCGACGACCGAGACGTTCGGCGTCGGCACGCGCAGCGCGATGCCGTCGAGCTTGCCCTTGAGCTGCGGCAGCACTTCGCCCACCGCCGCCGCCGCGCCCGTCGTCGTCGGAATGATCGACAACGCGGCCGCGCGCGCACGGCGCAGGTCCTTGTGCGGCAGGTCGAGCAGGTTCTGGTCGTTGGTGTACGCGTGGCAGGTCGTCATCCAGCCGCGCTTGATGCCGAAGGCCTCGTCGAGCACCTTCGCGAACGGCGCGAGACAGTTCGTCGTGCACGAGGCGTTCGAGATCACGTGGTGCTTGGCCGGATCGTAGGTCTCGTTGTTGACGCCCATGACGAACGTCGCGTCCGGCTTCTTGGCGGGCGCCGTGATGACGACGCGCTTGGCGCCGGCGGTGATGTGCTTGGCCGCCGAGTCGCGATCCGTGAAGCGGCCGGTCGATTCGAACACGATGTCGACGCCGAGGTCCTTCCACGGCAGGGCGGCCGGGTCCTTCTGCGCGAGCACCTGGAACTTGTCGCCGTCGACCGTGATCGAGTCGCCCGACGCGCTGATGTCGGCCTTCAGGTTGCCGAGGATCGAGTCGTACTTCAGCAGGTGGGCCAGCGTGCCCGCGTCGGTCAGATCGTTGACCGCGACGATGTCGATCTCGCTCTTGTACGGCAGCGACGCCCGCAGGATGTTGCGGCCAATGCGCCCGAACCCGTTGATTCCCACCTTGATGGCCATTCCGGAAGCTCCTCTCCTCGAATCAGGACCGCGAACGAAAAAAGGAATTGTATCAAGACCGGGTATCATCCTGACGTGCACATCCTGTACACGCTGGCCGTGCTGGTCCTGGCGGTGCTGCTCTCGCCATGGTTCCTGTATCAGGCCCTCGTGTACCGCAAGTACATCGGCAATTTCTCCGAGCGGATGGGCCGGCTGCCCGTCAGCTTCAACCTCGACGGCGACGAGTCGATCTGGATTCACGCGGTCTCGGTCGGCGAGGCCCTGACCGCACGCGCGCTCATCGCCGACCTGCGCGAGCGCTACCCGGCGCTTCGGATCTTCCTCTCGACGACGACGCTGACCGGGCAGCAGATTGCGCGGACGCGCATCCAGGACGTCGACGCGGTCTTCTTCTTTCCGTTCGATCTGCCGTTCATCGTCAATCGCACGCTCGGGCTGGTGAAGCCGCGGCTGTTCGTCATGATGGAGACGGAGATCTGGCCGAATCTCCTGCGCGCGTGCCGGCAGCGCGGCATCAAGACGATGCTCGTCAACGGGCGGATCTCGTCACGGTCGTACCCGCGTTACAAGCTCGTCCGTCCGTTCTTCCGTACGGTGCTGCAGGACGTCGATCGCTTCTGCATGCAGAGCGACGAATCGGCGCGGCGCATCATCGACATCGGCGCCGATCCATCGCGCGTCGTCGTTACGGGCAGCCTGAAGTTCGACTCGCTCGACGTGCCGGGCGCGGCCGCGGGCCGAGGTGCCGGCCGTGTGCTGCGGTACTTCCGCATCGCGCCGTCGCGGCCGGTCTTCATCGCGGCAAGCACGCTGAAGGGCGAGGAGATGCCGGTGCTCGCGGCGTTTGCCACCGTCCGCCGCGCGCATCCGAACACGCTGCTGATTCTCGCGCCGCGCAAGCCGGAGCGGTTCGCCGAGGCCGAGGCGCTCGCGCGCGGGGAAGGACTGCGCGTCGTGCGGCGCACGGAGCTCGCGGTCGACGCCGAGCCGCGCGCCGATGTCGTCATCCTCGACTCGATCGGCGAGCTCGCGCACGTGTTCCCGGTCGCGACGGTCGTCTTCGTCGGCGGCAGCCTCGTCGATCAGGGCGGGCACAACATCCTCGAGCCGGCCGTCCACGGCAAGCCGATCGTCTTCGGCCCGCACATGGAGAACTTCGCCGAGATCGCGGAGGCGTTTCTCGCGCATCAGGCCGCCGTCCAGGTGCCGGACGCCGCTGCGTTGACGACGACGATCGTGCGTCTGGTCGGCGACTCGGTGGAGCGCGCGCGGCTGGGCGCGGCGGCGCGTGCGCTGGTCGAGGCGAACCGCGGCGCGAAAGAACGCACGTTGACGGCGATCGCCGCATTGCTGCCCCCGCCGGGCAGTCGCGGTGTCGTGCGGCCGTTCCGGCGCGGATAGGCGGAGTGGCGCGCGTTCCGGTCGTCAGCGTCGGCAATCTCGCGATGGGGGGCCGCGGCAAGACGCCGGCGGTCGCCGCCATCGCGCGCCTGCTCGTCGCGGCCGGCGAACGGCCGGCCATTCTCAGTCGCGGCTACCGCCGCCGCGCGCCGCAGACCGGCGTCGTCATCGTGAGCGATGGCCTCCATCTGCGTGCCGATCTCGATCGCAGCGGCGACGAGCCGCTGATGCTGGCGCGTCAGGTGCCCGGCGCCGCCGTGCTCGTCTGCCGCGTCCGCGCGGAGGCCGCGGCGCTCGCCGAGTCCGAGCTCGGCGCGACCGTCCACGTGCTCGACGATGGGTTCCAGCATCGATCGCTCGCGCGCGACGTCGATATCGTCATCGTCGCGCCGCGGGATCTGCGCGATCGGCGCCTGCCGTTCGGCCGGCTGCGATCGTCGCCGCGCGCGCTCGCTCGTGCTGATGCGGTGATCGTCGATGATGCGACGATCGCATCCGTGGCCGCCGATCTCGACAAGGTGTCCGACGCGCGCCGCACGCCGCGCTTCGCGCTGACGCGCCGCCTGGGTGAGCCGTGGATGCTCGAGCGCGGACGGCCCGCCTTGTCACGCGAGAGGCCCGTCGTCGCGGCGGCGGGCATTGCGGCGCCCGAGCGATTTTCCCGCGCGCTCGAGGGCAACGGCTGGCGGATTGCGCGTTTCGTCGCGTTCCCGGATCATCATGCGTTCACGCGCGCCGATCTCGATCGTGTGGCGCGGGCGCTCGCCGACACCGGCGCGAGCGGCGTCGTCACGACCGAGAAGGACGCGATGCGATGGCTGCTGCTTCGGCCGCTGCCATTCGCAATGGCGGCCGTGCCGCTGACCGTCGAGATCGGTGACGGCGGCGAGTTCGGGACGTGGCTGCTGGCGCGGCTGCGCGAGGTACGAGCGTGATCCTGACAGCGATTCGCCATCGCCTCGAGTACTGGGTCGTCGCCGCCATGCGCGCGTTCGTCGGCGCCGTGCCGGTGCCGCTGGTCGAAGCTGTGGGCACGCTGGTGGGCCTCGTGTTCTACGCGATCGACGGCGGGCACCGGCGCCTGGCGATCTCGCAGCTGCGGGCCGCGTTTCCGATGCGCAGTGAGGCCGAGTGCCGCACGATCGCGCGCGACACCTTCGTGCACTTCGGCCGCTCGCTCGTGATGGTGCTGCGCGCGAGCACGCTGACCTCGTCCGAGCTGCTGGCGACGGTCGACGTCGAAGGCGAGGATCGTGTCCGCACGGCGCTGGCCGCTGGCAATGGCGCGATCATCTTCTCCGGCCATTTCGGCTATTGGGAGCTCCATGGGCTCGTGCACGCGCTCGTCCTCGGGCCGATGTCCGTGCTCGCGCGCCCGCTCGACAATCCGCACCTGCATCGGCTGCTCGAGCGCATGCGCTGTGCGACGGGCAATCACGTGATCTACCGTCAGGGCGCGCTCCGCAAAGTGCTCCGCGCGCTGCAGGCGAACGAATGCGTCGCCATCCTGATCGATCAGCACATCCACGGCGCCGACGCCGTGCCGGTCGATTTCTTCGGCCGGCCGGCGGCGACGACCGCGGCGCTCGCGACGCTCGCGTTGCGCACCGGCGCGCCGCTCGTGCCCGCGTTCGCGATCCCGCTGCCGGACGGACGCTGCCGGCTCGTCTACGAGCATCCCGTCGAGATGCCGCCGGCGACGTCGCCCGATCCCGTCCTCGAGCTGACGCAGCGCTGCACGGACGTGCTCGAGATGTACGTGCGCCGCTATCCGCATCTCTGGCTGTGGATGCACCGTCGCTGGCGCGATCTACCCGGCCGTCATCCGCGTGGCATGTTCCCCGCGGCCGCATCCGACGAAGGCGAGGCGCTCGACACATGACGACGATGACACGCGTCGTCGTGCGTGCGCCGAATTGGCTCGGAGATGCGGTGATGGCGCTGCCGGCCATGACGGCGATCCGGCAGCACTGGCCGGCCGCGCATCTGACGGTCGCGGCCGTGCCGTCCGTCGCCGCGCTGTTCCGCGAGGACACCGACGTCCGGCCCGATCGCGTGATCGATCTCTCGACGCAGACGCGCACTGCCGTGGCCGCGCTCGAAGGCGAGGGCTTCGATCTCGGCGTGCTGTTTCCCAACTCGTTTCGATCCGCGTGGCAGCTCTGGCGCGCGGGTGTGCCCGAGCGGTGGGGCCTGGCGACGTCGGGCCGAGGCTTGTTGCTGACGCGCAAGAGCCGGCGCACGAGGCGCGCGGGCGTCACGCATCAGGCTGACTACTACCGCGATCTCGTGCGTGGCCTCGACATCGCGTGCGACGCGTCGCCGTTGCCGCGACTTGCGCCGTCGCATCCGAGCGCCGAGCGCGCGCACGCCCTGCTCGCGCAGCACGGCGTGAGCGACGAGGAGACGATCGTCGGGATGGCGCCGGGCGCCGCGTACGGCCAGGCGAAGCAGTGGATGCCGGATCGCATGGCGGACGTCGCGAGCCGGATCGTGCGCCAGCGGCACGCGCGGGTGATTGTCGTCGGCGCCTCGCACGATCGCGACGCGGCGCGTGCGATAGAATCGTGGCTCCGTGCGCACGCCCCGGACGTCGCGGGCCGTGTCGTCAATCTGACGGGACGGACGAGTCTGGGAGCGCTCGTCGGCGTCATCGCGCGCATGACGGCGTTCGTGTCGAACGACTCGGGCGCGATGCACGTGGCGTCGGCGCTCGGCACACCCGTCGTCGCGATCTTCGGGCCGACCGACGAGCGCGCGACGCATCCCTTGGGACCTCATCGAGTCATCAGCGTGCCCGTCTTCTGCCGACCCTGCCAGCTTCGCGACTGTCCGATCGATCATCGCTGCATGAAGCGCATCACGCCCGATCTCGTCTTTGCCGCCGTCGCCGACGCGATGGCGCCCGTGGAGGCGCGCTGACATGCGCCCCGCCGTGTTCCTCGACCGCGACGGCACGATGATTCACGACGTCGGCTACCTGCGGCGTCTCGACGACATCCGCTGGTTTCCGTCGACGATCGACGCGATCCGGTTGCTCAATCGCGCCGGCTTCCTCGTGTGCGTCGTCACCAATCAGAGCGGGATCGGCCGCGGCGTCATCGCGCCGGCGTTCGTGCCCGAGGCGCATCGGACGATGAGCGACGCGATCGAGGCCGGCGGCGCGCGCGTGGACGGCTGGTTCTACTGTCCGCATCATCCGCGCGCGGAAGTGGAGCAGTATCGCGCGGTCTGCGAGTGCCGCAAGCCGGCGCCCGGATTGATCCATCAGGCGCGCGCGCAGTTTCCGATCGATCTCGCACGCTCGTTCGTGATCGGCGACAAGCCGATCGACGTGGGCCTTGGCGTTGCCGTTGGCGCGCGCGGCATCCTCGTGCGCACGGGCTACGGCGAAGAGGCGATCGAAACGCACGGCGGGACCGTGCCGGGGGCGGCGTTCGTCGCCGCCGATCTCATGGAGGCGACATCGTGGCTCCTCGGCGCGAGCGGCCATCCGCGGCAGGACGGCTGATGCCGGCCGATGCCGCCCGCGTGCTGGCGCGCTTTCCACGCGTGCGCGTCGCGGTCGTCGGCGACCTGGTCGCCGACGAGTTCATCTACGGACAGATCGATCGCGTGTCGCGCGAGGCGCCAGTGCTGATCCTCGGCTACGACTCGTCGGAAGTCGTGCCGGGCGGCGCGGGCAACGCGGCGAACAACGCCGCCGCGCTCGGCGCGCGTGTGACGCTGGTCGGCGTGGCCGGCCGCGACAGCGCCGGGACGCGCCTGGCCGCGGCGCTGCGGCCGCATGCGGACGTGTCCGGCATCGTGCGCGCGAGCGGCTACGTCACGCCGGTCAAGACGCGCATTCTCGCCGGCGGCGTGCACTCGGCGAAGCAGCAGGTCGTGCGCATCGATCGCGCCGGCGGCCGCATCACGCCGGCAATCCGCCGCCGCGTCGAGCAGGTGCTGGCGGACGTCATCCGCCGCGCGGACGTCGTCATCATCTCGGATTACGGCAGCGGGCTCGTCACGCCGGACGTCTGGCAGCGCGCGCTGGCCGCTGCGCAGGTGCGACGACCGCCGCTCGTCCTCGTCGACTCGCGTTACGCGCTCAGCGGGTTCACCGGCATGACGGCGTGCACGCCCAACGAGTCGGAGGTCGAAGCGCTGCTCGGCGTGAAGATCGACGATGACCGCGGCGTCCTGGAGCGCGCGGGGCGGACGCTGCTCGATCGCCTGCGCGCGCGGGCCGTGCTGATCACACGCGGCAGCCGCGGCATGGCCCTGTTCGAGCCGGATCGGCCGACCGATCACATTCCGATCGTCGGATCCGATCAGGTGACAGACGTCACCGGCGCTGGCGACACGGTCATCGCGACGTTCGCGCTCGCGCTGGCGGCCGGCGCGTCGTTCGGTGCGGCCGCGCGCCTCGCCAATCATGCGGGCGGCCTGGTCGTCATGAAGCGCGGCACGGCGACGGTGACGCGCGAGGAGTTGCACGACACCGTCAGGCGAGGATCGAAGCCTGTGTAGGGGCGGCCCTTGTGGCCGCCCATTACCCGCGGCCCGTTGTACGATTACTTCCATCCATGGGACGCGTCGTCACCGATGCCGAGCTCGTCGATCTCGTCGCAGCCGATCGCGCGGCAGGGCGATCGATCGCGTTTGCCAACGGCTGTTTCGACGTGCTGCACGTCGGCCATGTCCGCTATCTCGAAGGCGCGAAGCGCGAAGGCGATCGCCTCGTCGTGGCCGTCAACGACGATGCCTCGGTGCGTGCGCTGAAGGGCGAGGGCCAGCCGATCCTGCCGGCCGACGCGCGCGCGGAGCTCGTCGCATCGCTGCGCGCGGTCGATTACGTCGTCACGTTTCCGGATCGCACCGTCGAGCGCCTGTTGCGTTTGCTGAAGCCGGACGTTCACTGCAAGGGCACCGACTACACCGTCGACACCGTGCCCGAGAAGGACGTCGTCCGCGCGTACGGCGGCCGCGTGGCTGTCGTGGGCGATCCCAAAGATCATTCGACCAGTGGACTGCTGCGGCGGCTGCGGCACGAGCCTGCGGCCGGGACGCCGGATGTCTGACGCCGCAGCGCCGCGACTGCTCGTCGTCCGTCTGGGATCGCTCGGTGATCTCGTGCACACGTTGCCAGCCGTGGCGGCCCTGCATCGCGCGCGGCCGGACGTCGCGATCGACTGGCTCGTCGATCGCGTCCATCAGGAATTTCTCACGCTCGTGCCGGTGGTCGCCTCGATCGTCACGCTCGATCGCCCGAGCGTCGGCGGATGGCTCGACGTTCGGCGTCGTCTGCGCGCGCGTCGCTACGAGGCCGCGATCGACTTTCAGGGACTGCTGAAGTCTGCGGCGCTTGCGCGTCTGTCCGGCGCCGCGCGTGTCGTGGGCTTCGATCGCACAGCGTTGCGCGAGCGCGCGGCTGCGTGGCTGTATACCGAGCGCATCGACGTCGGCGAAGGACGGCATGTGATCGACAAGAACCTCGCGCTCGCGGCGGCGTTCGGCGCCGCGACGACGTCGCGGGAGTTTCCGTTGGCGCCGGTGCCGTCCGAGGCGCTCGAGACGATTCGTGCGCAGGGCCTCGATCGCTTCGCGCTGCTCAACTGCGGCGCGGCGTGGCCGAACAAGCGCTGGCCCGCCGATCGATTCGGACGGCTGGCCGCGTGGCTTCGCGAGCGTCGCGGCGTGCGATCCGTTGCGCTGTGGGGACCGGGTGAGGCTGAGCTCGCCTCGGAGGTCGCGCGGCTATCGGGCGGCGCAGCGATCGCTGCGCCGGCGACGGGACTTCGCGATCTCGTCGCGTTGTCGCGTGCGGCGAGCCTCATGGTCTCGGGCGACACGGGGCCGACGCACATCGCCGGCGCCGTCGGGACGCCGATCGTCGCGATCTTCGGTCCCACCGATCCCGCGCGCAATGGTCCATGGGCCGCCGGCGATCGTGTCGTCTCGCGGTACGGCGCCTGCGACTGCCACTATCAGCGCGTCTGTCATCGCTCGTCGGATCGCTGGTGCCTGCTCGACGTGTCCGTCGAAGACGTCCAGCGCGCCGTCGACGAACGGCTGTCCACGGCGGAGAGGCCCGCATGTTGAGGCGATTCGCGCGCTTCCGCGTGCCGATCGGATTTCTGTGCGCGGCCGTCGCGCTGGCGCTCGTGCGCCCGTCGTGGCCGTCGTGGTGGATCGGCCTGGCCCTGGCGGCAGCCGGCGAGCTGCTGCGCGTGTGGGCGGCTGGCCACATCGAGAAGGGCCGTGAGATCACGCGCTCCGGACCGTATCGATTCGTGCGGCATCCGCTCTATGCCGGCTCGACGATGATTGGCGCCGGGTTCGCGCTCGCGTCACGCAGTCCCATCGTGTGGGCGCTGACCGTGCTGTATCTCGGGATTACGCTGACCGCGGCGATCCGGCTCGAGGAGCGGACGCTCGACGCGCGTTTCTCCGGAGAGTACTCCGCCTATCGCGCAGGTCTCGCTGCGCCGATCGTGCGTCCGTTCAGCTGGGCGCGGGTCACCGCCAACCGGGAATATCGGGCGGTGACCGGCGTCGTCGTCGCCTTCGTGTGGCTGTTCGTGCGCATCAAGGGATGAGCGTGACGGGCATCGACTGGCGGACGTCGCCGCTCGTGGGCCGCATCACGGGGCTGTGCGCTGCCGCGCTGTTCACAATCCCGCTGAGCGCACTCCCGCACGAGCCGGAAATCGTCTGGTGGCTCAAGATCGTGCTGCTCGCGATCGGCGTGCTCAGCGCGCTGTCGCCGACGAGCGGGGTCGCCGTACTGGCGATCGCGCTGCCGCTGACCACGGCCATCGACGCGCTCGCGGGCTGGTCGCCGGCGCCGGCCGAGCTGACCGACGCGCTGATGCTGGCGTGCGTCGCCGGCGCGTCGTGGCGGCTCGCGATGCCTGGACGCGGACCGGCGACGCGCCTCGGGCCTCCGGCCCTGCTGTTCGGCGCCGTCGTGATCGCGTCGGCGATCGTCGATCTGCACGGCCTGCAGGTCGTCGCGCCGCGGCGGCTGGTGCTCGACGAGATCTGGCGGCACGTCACGGTCCGGTACTGGCTCGATTTTCGTGAATTCGTCGTGCTGCACGTGGCCGTGCGCTGGATCGCCGGCCTCACGCTGGCGGTCTACATCGAACGTCTGCTGCGCGCGTCGCCGGATCGTGCGCCGTTCGTCCTGCGGGTGTGGATCATCGCGGGGATCGCCGGATCGCTCCTGACGCTCCTGCGCCTGGCGGAGGTCGTGGTGAGCAGCAGCGACGGCGTGATCGCGACGCTCGTGTGGGTCGCTCGTGATTTGCGGATCAGCGTGTTGCAGCCCGACGTCAACGCCGCCGGATCCTATTTCGCGCTGTTCCTGCTTCCCGCGTTCGTCGTCGGATGGCGGCGGCGCCGCTATTGGATTCTCGCCATCGCTGCGCCGCTCGCGGCCCTCGCGTTCGCGCTGGCGCGCTCGCGTGCGGCCATCGGAGCGGTCATCGCCGTGGCGTGTGCGAGGCTCGTGCGCGGGCCGGGATCGATGATCGTCCGGCTCGGCGGCATCGTCGCGGTGCTCGCGATCGGGGCGGGACTCTTCGTCTCGATCGCGGAATCGCATACGCACGCGCTATGGGCGAATGCGTCGCGCGTGCGCGTCCAGATGACGCAGGTGGCCGTGCGGACCATCCACAAGTATCCGGCGTTTGGTGTCGGGCTGAGCGACTACATCCCGCGATCGCAGCGCTTCGTCACGCCGGACATGACGATGCTCATCACCTTCGCGCCGAATGGGGAAAACGCGCACAACAACTACCTGCAGGTCGCTGCCGAGCTCGGCATCCCGGGTGCGGTGATTTTCCTGTGGCTGATGACCGTCGCTGTGGCGCCGACGTGGACCGGGCGCAACACGGCCGGCAACCCCGAGTACGAGGGCATGGCGCTTGGCGTCGCGTCGTTCCTCGTCAGCGCGGCGTTTCATCAGCCCTGGCTCGTGCCGGAAGTCTTCGCCATCTTCATGTTCGCCATGGGCGTGACGGCGGGGCTCGCGCCCGCGCCAGGGCGGACCTCTCATGGCTGGATGCGAGACATCGCCCTGGCCGGCACGGTGTTCTACGCACTGTCGATCCTGTTGCGATCACACTGAGCGCGCAGGGAACGTCGCGCGTCGCTGCTCGGCCGTGAGCCCGATCGGATCCGCCGTCGTCGATCGCGGGACCGCGATCAGGAGCGAGACGGCTCGCGCGAGAGTTGACGTTGCAACACCGCCAGGACCAGCAGCATCGTCCAGAGCTCGATGAGAAAGATCGCCAGCAGGCGCGGAAACGTCACCTGCGTCACGACCAGACAGGTCCCTACGGCCAACACGGAGCAGGCGATCTCGTTTCCGAGCGTGCGTCGTGCGAACGCCTCGCTCGCGATCAGCAGGCCCGCGAGCACCGCCATGCCGATCAGGACCGACGCCAACGATCCCGTCAGCGCCAGCAGGGCGATGGGGCCGGCCAATGTGAGAAACGTCAGGCCGGCCTGACGTTTGTAGGGTGCGCCGGCGAGGCGTTGATAGATCGCATCGACGCCGGCAGCGGGATCCTCGCGCACGACGGCACGGAGCAACTCGGGCGTGCCGTGCGCCGCGGTCACGGCCAGCACGCCTTCCATACCCGTCCAGCGATCGAGGAACAACTGGCCGACCTCACGAACCGCGTAGAACGCGGACCGTCGGTAGTATTCGGTCACTTGCGGGGTGCGCGGCGTCATGCCCGGCGGTGCGGAAGGCCCCGAACGGGCCGTCGCTGGCGCGGGCGCTGGCGGATGGAACAGGAAGGTTCGCATCGTCATGACGAACGCCAGACTCAGCACGAACCCCGCGAGGCTGATCGCGCCAATCGTCAGACGGTTGCCGCGAATGCCCAGCGGC
This sequence comes from Vicinamibacterales bacterium, assembly GCA_035547155.1. Lineage (GTDB taxonomy): Bacteria > Acidobacteriota > Vicinamibacteria > Vicinamibacterales > SCN-69-37 > CAZNMF01. The sequence continues at coordinate 995 of DASZVJ010000228.1, read as the reverse complement.
CCGGCGCGGCCCGCGCGCGTCGTCGCCAGGAAGTACGGTGACAGGCGAATGAGGTACGCCGCGCGGCTCAACAACGAGCCGGCGTTCACCACGCCGTCGACAAGAGGAATCCAGAGCAGATCGAGACCGATCGCCCGTGTGCGCCGGCGCTCCAACTCCCATCCGATCAGCAGCGCGAGCCAGAGCGGCAGGCCCATGACGTACCACCACGACAGGGCGGCGTTGATCTTGAACGGCAGCACGATTCGCGGATCCATGCCCGTGACGTAGACTCGCGCGTACGCATTCCACGCATAGGAGGCGACAGCGATGACCGCCGTGGCGATCCACACGACTCGACGATGTCGGACATAGAAAGCCGGCGCCTCCGCCGGCCGCTGTGCTCTCGCCGCATCTGATCTCGCGCGCGCGACCGTGAGATGGATCACCCGGGCGGCGATGACGCCCAGCACGCCAGCCGTGATCGTCGCCAGCGCGCGATTCCATGACTGAGTCGACGAATCGAACTGGCCGATCGGCTCGAGATAGGGATACGCGACGACCAGGCGAACGAGGAACTTGGTCCAGAACCCGAGCGTGAGCATCGTGGCCAGCGCCGTGTACACGTGCGATCGCGGCCGCAGCGGCACGAGGGCAATCAGCGTCACGAAGGCCGCGTGAAACGCCAACATCGTCCCCACGTACGCCGGATGGCGGGCTGGCGGCAGGAACGACAACGCCAGCAGCGCGATCAGGCCCATGCCGATGAGCAGGGTCGGGCGGCGAGGGAGCATTGGGATTCTGGGTTTCGACGTTCTGGAGCTCCAGCTTCCAGACTTCTGGCGCCGGAATCCTATGATGCCGCAATCGACAACGGCGGTGCCGGCCGGCGGTATGTCGGGACGATGACCTGGAGCACTTCGAGCGCGCGGGCGGCGTCTTCGTGTCCGGCGGCGTCTTCCAGCGTCGCGATCGTCTCCCAGAGGTGTTCCGGCGGTGGTGGTCCGCTGATGACC
>DASZVJ010000227.1:0-29472 GCA_035547155.1 Vicinamibacterales bacterium | reverse complement strand
CGCGTGATGGAGCGCCTCGCAGATATGAGCGCGTTGGAAGGAGAAGTTGCGCGCTCATATCTGCGAGGCGCTCCATCACGCGCAGCCCGGCGGAGCCGGGCTCGCCAGGTCGTCGTCTCCATGTCCTCCATGTCTCCATGGTGAATAACAGATACCGGCTTTGCGCCGCTCTCACCGTCGCAGGCATGCTCATGGCCACGTCGGCCTTTGCGCAGACGCGCGACGTGTCGCTGCTCTACGGCATCTCCGCCGGCGGCGGAAAACGGTTGGTCAGCGGCACGCTCGACACCGGCGCACGGCCGGCCGGTGTCGTCACGCAGCCCGACGATCGTGCGATCGGGACGCTGGCGTTGACCGCCGGCGCGCGGTATCGCGATCGTGTGGCGCTGCTCGCGTTCTGGGATCAGAACTTCAGCGGTAGCGACGATGACGGACATTGGGGCACGGGAGACATCCACGCATCCGCGCGCGTATGGTTGACGCGCTGTCTGTGGGCCGAGGCCGGCGGCGGCGCGTCTATGCTTGGCTACAAGCCGCCGACCAACATCTCCACGACCATCACTCGCGACTGGGCACCGGGCTTCAACGCTGCGGTTGGGCTGGACGTGATCGAGACGCCACGCGTCGCGATCGGCGTGTTCGGCCGCTACGTGCGCGCGACCTTCCATGGGCAGACGATCCAGCACGTGTCGGTACAAGTGGGATTGATGGGCACGCGGTGACGGAGCCGCCGTTCCGCCACGAACGCGCGTGCGGACGTCGCGCGTGACCTCGTCGCCTGCGCCACGGATCCGCGTGCGCGCGAAGCTCCTCGAATGGATCGCCCGGTATGGCCTCGCAGAGATCGCGGGCATCGGCGGCGCCTTGCTGGCGGTGTTCATCGTCCGTCGTCTGACCACCAGCGCGGTGGCCGCCGGCTATGCGGGCACGTGTGGCGAGACGCTCGGCTACGTGGGGGCGATTGCCGCGCGTGATTTTCTGACGGCGCACCGCGACGCGCGTGCGTCCGGGCAGAAGCTTGGCGCCCGCGCGCGCCGCAGTGTGATCGTCCAGTTGCTCGTGGAGCTCGGCCCGGCCGGCGTCATCGACACGATCCTGATCCGCCCGCTGGCGATGGCCGCCGGCGTGCGATGGCTTGGGCCGGTGATCGGCCTGCTCGCCGGCAAGATCGTCGGCGACGTGGGATTCTACGTGCCGGTCATCATGATGTACGAGCGGCGGCGCCGCCGCGAGCGACACGCGGAGTAGATCGATCGCATGACGATCTTCCTGACGGGCGGCAATGGCTTCATCGGATCGGTCGTCGCACGATCGCTGGCGGCGGCCGGCCACCGCCTTGTCTGCCTGCTGCGCGACACCAGCCGCGTCGAGCGTCTCGACGGCGTGCCGTTCACGCGTGCGCGTGGGGATGTGCGGGATCGGGACTCGCTCCGCGCCGGCATGGCCGGGACCGACGCCACGATTCACCTCGCGGCGCCTGGCGCCTGGGAGCCGGAAGATCCGGCACGGCTCGCGGCGGTGGTGGAAGGCGGCACGCGCAACGTGCTCGATGTCGCCGCTGATCGGCCCGGTCACCGTGTGGTCGTCGTGTCGAGCGCCGCGGCGATTGCGGCCTCGCGCCGGCCGATCGTCTTCGACGAGCGCACCGCGTTCGCCGTGCCCGATCGCACGCTGCACTACGCCTTCGCGAAGCACCGCGCGGAGCTCGCCGCACATGCCGCGCACGCGCGCGGCGTGCCGGTCGTCATCGTGAATCCCGCGGAAGTGTACGGGCCCGGCGACACGGCGCTCGTCACGGCCGGCAGCCTGATCGACTTCGCGACGTCCACGCCGGTGTTCGTCTGTCGCGGCGGCACGTCGGTCGTGCACGTCGACGACGTGGCGACGGGCATCGTGGCGGCGCTCGAGCGCGGGCAGCCGGGTGAGCGGTACATCCTCGGCGGCGACAATCTCGAGATCCGCCGGATGGCGGAGCTCGTGCTCGCGTGGAGCGGACGCCGCCGTCCAATCGTCACGCTGCCGGGCGGCGCTCTGCGGCTGGCGGCGCGGACCGCGGTCGCGCTGCACGTGCCGCTGCCATTCAATCCGCACGTCGTGCCGTATGCCACGTGCTACTGGTTCGTCGACAACGCCAAGGCGCGGCGTGAGCTCAGCGTGTCGTTCCGCGGCGCGACAGAGACCATCGGCGCGACGCTCGACTGGCTCGAACAGACCGACCGGATTCCGCAGCGGCGGCCACGTAAGGCCTCCGCCTCCGCCAAGGCTACGGCGGACAAGTAAGCCGTAACCAGGAGCGAGCTGCAAGATCCGTCGGCTACCGGCCAAGAAGATTCGTAGGGGCGGCCCTTGTGGCCGCCCTCTCGCCATCGCCATCAACGTTGTATTCATATCTCACCGTTGTTAGCATTTCAGTATGACTCACGGAAAAGAACGTCTGACCGTCACGGTCGATCCGCACCTCGTGCAGGCCGGACAGGACGCGGTCGCGGAGGGGACCATCGGGTCGCTCAGCGCCTGGGTGAATCTGGCCCTCGCGGAGCGCGTGCAGAAAGAGCGGCGCCTGCGCGCGCTTGGAGAGGCCATCGTGGCGTACGAGCGTGAGTTCGGATCGTTGACGGCCGACGAGCTCGCGGCTCAAGCCCGGACCGATCGATCTGCGGCGCGTGTCGTCCGCGGCGCCGTGCGATCCGGCGTGCGGAAACGCGTCCCGCGCCGCCGGGGCGCCGCGTGACGCTGCTGCTTGATACCGGCGCGCTGATCGCCCTCGAACGACACGATCGCGCGATGTGGAGGCGCCTCAAGGCGGCGCATCTGTCGAGCTCCGTTCCCGTCTCCCATGGAGGCGTGATCGGCCAGGCATGGCGTGGCCATGGCCCACGTCAGGAACTGCTGGCGAAGGCGCTTGACGGCATCGACGTGAGGCCGCTCGACGATGCGCTGGGCCGCGCGGCCGGGGAGTTGCTGACCGCGACGCGCCGCCGCGACGTGATCGACGCCGCACTGGTGTTGCTGGCGCGCGACGGTGATCACATCGTCACCTCCGATCCGGACGACCTCGAGCCCCTCGCGCGTGCGGCCGGCTGTCATGTCGAGATCGTGAGGGCTTAATTGGGAGTTCTGGGGTTCTAGGGTTCTGAGGTTCTGGGTTCTGGTTCTGCGGTTCTGGTTCCGCGGTTCCGAACTCCAGAACCGCAGAACCTCAGAACCGCAGAACCCGAACCTCAGAACCTCAGAACGCGGAACCCCAGAACTCTGCGGCAGCAACTAACGGAACGATCCCGCTCCATATCGCACGAGCAGCGCCGCGATGTCGCGTTGGCCGGATCGCTCGGCCCACATCAGCGGCGTCGGGGCGGTGGTGAGCGTGCAGTCTGATGGCATCTGCCGCGTCTTCACGTCCGCGCACCAGCGAAGCGTGGGATCGGCGCCATATTGCAGCAGGACTTCGACCATCTGCGCCGAGCGCCCGTACATGGCGAGCGCGAGCGGTGTCCAGTCGAGGGAGCCGCGCGCGATGCGCTCGTTCGGATCCGCGCCGAGTTGGAGGATGGCGCGGGCTCGGCCGAGATGTGGATCTTCTCGTGGCGCCGGCGCGACGGCTCGCGCGCGCGGTGATGGGGGCGGAGGCGGCGGCTCAGGCGGTGGCAGCACGAAATCCACGTGTCCACCGGCTATCGCCTGCATCAGCGGCGTGGGGAGCCACTGCGCCTCCCGATCGGACTGGCGGGCCAGGCGCGTGCGGAGATAGTCGAGCGCGTGCGCGCGCCGCTCGCGCGCGTCCGGGAAGATCCGCTCGAGGAGCACCGACAGGACAGCCTGGCTGCTCGCGCGATCGATGGCGCTCGCGCCGTATCGGTCCTCCAGATCGACGTTGGCTCCCGCCTCGAGCAGCAGCACGACGACGTCGAGCTGATCCAACGCGGCCGCCATCATCAGCGGCGTGACGCCGCCGGCGGTGACGCACGCCGTCGAGCCGGTCGGGACCAGGTCGCGGCTCTCGTACGGGCACCACCGCACGTCGGGATCGGCGCCGCGATCGAGCAGCGCCTTGACGATCTCCGCTCGGTGCTTCAGGTGGCCGTACCCGAACAGCTGGGACTCAATCGCCATCTGCAGCGGCAAACGATCACCATGCGCACCCCACTGTGCATTCGGATCGGCGCCGGCCTCGAGCAGCGCGTACACGCGATCGGGACGATCGGCCATCACGGCGCGATCGAGTGGCAGCGGTTCGGTGCCGGGACCGCACGTGAACGTCTCGCCGCGGCGCGCAGCGTCAGCAATCGCCTGCGGTCTCGTGTCCTCGAGTGCCGCGGCGACAGCCGCCGAGCACGGCGGCCGATGCGCCGCGGGAGCGAACGTCTCCAGATCGCGCGGCGACGCGGGAAGCGCGCTGGTGCCCGGCCGAGCCGGCACAGGCAGGGGCCCTGGCGATCGTCCACAGCCGAGGGCGACGAGGAGCGAGACGAGGCAGAGGCGGCGCATGTGCAGATTGGACACCGACATCGGGTCATCTGGTCATCGGATCATCGGATCATCGGATCATCTAGCTATCGGGACATCGGGTCATCGGAAACATCGGTGCCTTGCCGATGACCCAGACATCAGATGACCAGATGATCCGATGTCCCGATGACCCGATAGCTAGATGTCCTCAAGCTTTCTTCATCAGATAGCTTCGCAACACCGCCGCCTGATTGCGCTCGACGTCCTTCGCGCCGAAGAGCAGCGTCGCGCGGTGGCCGCGGATGCGCGCGGCGAGGGCGTGGATGGGCTCGGGACGCGCGTCGAGCTCGCGGCGGTAGCGCTGTTGGAAGGCCGTCCAGCGCGCAGGATCGTGGCCGAACCATTTCCGGAGCGCAGCCGAGGGCGCGACGTCCGGCATCCACTCGTCCAGTGCCGCGGCCTCGCGTGACAGGCCACGCGGCCAGAGACGATCGACCAGGATGCGCAGCCCATCCGTCCTGGCGGGCGAATCATAGACGCGTTTGATCTGAACCGTTGCACGTGTGGCCATCGTCAACCCTTTCTCGATTGCCCGCGAGGGGGCGAAGATCGAGTGCGCGCATCGCGTCGATCGCGGCCTCCCATCGACCTTCCGCGCAGAGTCCGCGCAGGCCCGCGTCCTCGTACGCACGCTGCGCGGTCTCGAGACACGCGCGTCGCACGCGCTCGAGCGCCTCGTGGTCCCTCGTGTTGGTCATCCACATACGGTAGCGCGATTTGCGCCGTGCCGGTTTCAGGATAAACTTGCATCTTGTATGCAACTTAACGCGTTCACCGACTACAGCCTGCGCGTCCTGATCTACGCGACGGTCCGCAGCGACGAGCGCTGCCTGACGTCGGATGTCGCGTCCGCGTTCGGCATCTCGCGTCATCACGTCGTCAAGGTCGTGCACCGGTTGCAGGCGCTCGGCTATCTGGAGACGACGCGCGGACGGACCGGCGGCTTCCGGCTGGCGCAAGCGCCCGGCGAGATCCGCGTGGGCGACGTGGTGCGCCGCACGGAAGGCACGCTCGCGTTGGTGGAGTGCTTCGCGCGCGAACAGAATACGTGCCCGCTCGCGCCCGCGTGCGGGCTCAAGGGCGTGCTGCGCGACGCCTTCGACGCGTTCTTCGACACGTTGAACCAGTCGACGATCGCCGATCTCGTCGCGCGGCCGCAGTGGGTGTCACGCATGAAGCGGCTCGACGCCTCGTTCACCTCTCGGCAAGCTCGGGGCGATGCCCCTCGACAAGCTCGGGGCGATGCGCGCAAAGGCGCGCGTCGAAGTTCGAAATCAGAACAACCCGCCCCAGGATTCGCATGAGCACACACTCCGATCTCACGCCCGGCGCCGGTGTCGCGCGCCTCGTCGACGAGTTCTACACGCGCGTGCGTGCCGACGACTGCATTGGGCCAATCTTCAACGACGTCGCCAAAGTGAACTGGGCAGAGCATCTGCCGAAGATGTACGCGTTCTGGGACTCCGTGCTGTTCGGCGTGCCCGGGTTCAAGGGCAATCCGCTGGCCGTCCATCTCGTGCTCGCGGGGCGAACACCGCTCACGTCGCACGAGTTCGATCGCTGGGTGAGCGTGTTCCACGCGACGGTCGACGAGCTGTTCGTGGGACCGATGGCCACGGAAGCCAAGCAGCGCGCCGTGCGCATCGCGACGATGATGCAGTACCACATCGCCGCTGCGGCAGCCGCGTCCAGATAGCACACACGGTAGAATGCCGAGGGGCATTCTCGTCATGAAATCCGAGGCACCGCGCGGATGGCGTGTGTGGCTGGCCGTGTGCGCGCTCGCCGCCGCGGCGGGCGTGTTGGTCGTCGCGCAGCAGCCGTCCTCGTCATCGGCATCGCAGACGCCGCCGGTCTTTCGCGAGGGCGTCAACTTCGTGCTCGTCGACGCCTATCCCCGCCGCGCCGGGCACATCGTCGAGGGGCTGACCGCGGCGGACTTTCAAATTTTCGAGGACGGCAAGCCGCAGGCCGTCGACCGCGTCGAGTTCGTCCGCATCGAACCGCGCGCGACGGACGCCGAACGGCGCGATCCGAGCACCACGGGCGAGATGCGTGGGCTCACGGCCGATCCGCATCGCCGCGTGTTCGTCACGTTTCTCGACACGCTGCACACGACCGTCCCCGAGTCGCACACCGCACGCAAGCCGCTCGTCGATCTGCTCGATCGCATCGTCGGTCCCGATGATCTGTTCGGCGTGATGACGCAGGACATCCGGCCGCAGGACTTGACGCTGGGCCGCAAGCTCCTTACTGTCGACGAGCAACTGTCGGCGCACTGGATCTGGGGCGAGCGGCAGCGGATCGCGAACACGCGCAACAGTCTCGGCGAAGACGCGCTGACGGCGTGTTTTCATCAGCAGGAGCTCAAGTACGGCGTGGTGCCGTGGTACGTGACCGTCGAGGGGCAGTCGCGTTTTTTTGACGAAGTGCTGATCGAGCGGCGCCGCGAAGACGAGGTGCTGAATGCCTTGCAGGATCTCGTCGCGTACCTGGGTTCGCTGCGCGAGGCGCGGACGGCGCTGGTGATCGTGACCGACGGCTGGCGATTGTTTCCCGAAGATCGCTCGCTGTTGAACACGATCCCGCGGGACGAGCGCATGCGGCAGGATGGCCTTCCGCATCCCGGCGATCGACCCATCAACGGCGGCGGTGTCGATCCGTTGCCGCCGCAAGGCCAGCTCGGCGTGTCCTCCACTGAAGGCGTGAGCTTCGCCTCGTGCGTGGCGGAAGCGACGAGACTGGCGGGCCTCGATCAACCGAGACGCTTCCGCGATCTGATCGCGGAAGCGAATCGCCGAAACGTCAGCGCATATCCCATCGCCATGAACGGGCTCGCGGTGTTCGACGATGCGTCAGCGTCGTTGATGAACGACATGACGCATTTGACGCAGCGCGTGTCGAGCCTGCGCACGCTCGCGGAAGGCACGGGTGGGCTCGCGATCGTCAACACCAACGACATCGACGGCGGCGTGCGCCGCATGGCCGACGATCTGTCCGCATACTATTTGATCGGGTACTACTCGACGAACACGAAGAAGGACGGCCGCCTGCGGCGCATCGAGGTGAAGACGCGCCAGCCGGACATCGAGGTTCACGCGCGCTCGAGCTATCGTGCGCCCGACGCTGGCGCCGCTGCGGCTGCGGCGTCCGCGACTGCCGTCAACGCGGCGCTGCCCGTCGACGAGGCGCTCGGACCACTCGGCCGCCTGCGCGAATCGACGCCAATCTACGTCAACGGTGCACGCGCCGACGGCGAATGGCGTGTCGCGGTCGAGCTCTCCGATCGGCAAGTCGCCACGTCTGGATGGAGTCAAGGGGCAAACGTCACCGTGCAGATCGATGATGCGAAGGGCCGTCGCGTGGGTGAGGGGCACGCAGCGATTGATGCTGGTGCGCGAGGTGCGCTCGTGCGCGTGCCGGTGGCCGCTGAGATAGGGCCGGTGCGCATCGCCGTGCGCGCGACGACGGCTGAAGACGCGGTGTCAGAGACTATCGACGTGCCGTTGTCTTCCAGCGTCCTGCTCGGTGATCCGCTGTTGTTCCGCGCGACGACATCGCTGCGCGCGCCGCTGCGGCCGGCCGCGGATCGACAATTCCGTCGAACGGAGCGCGCGCACGTCGAATGGCCGCTCCTGCGTGCGCTCGATCAGCGGACCGCGCGTCTGCTCGATCGGCGCGGTCAGCCGCTGCCGATGTCCGTCGCGCTCACCGAGCGTCCCGACGGCGATCGCACGATGGCCGCGATCGATCTCGCGATCGCGCCACTCGCTGACGGCGACTACGTGATCGAGCTCGTCGCAGCCAGCCAGGGCATCACCGAGCGCAAGCTCCTCGGCATCCGCGTCGTCCGCTGAGATCGCGACAGCGAGACAGAACGACACGATCGCCCGTGTAAGAAGTGCAGATCGCAGTACTCCGCCGCCGTAGGGGAGCGCCCGCGTTCCTGTCTTTGTATGTCATCGCACGCGTACTGCGGGCGGTACGCGCCTTGCTCTTGTTGGAGCCAACCCCAGCCAGCCTTTCGAAGATCGAGCGCCAGCGTTCGACATTCGAGATGTCTTTCACTCAACTCAGGAGGTCCGCGATGAGAAAAGTGATTTCGACGTGTTTCCTGGCGGCCGCCGTGAGCGCATGGGGCCTGGCCGCTTACGCCCAGGATGCTCCGGCGCCACCGGCTCCGCCCGCGCCACCGTCGGCCCCCGCGCCGGCGCCCGCGCCGCAGTCATCGGAAGTGACGTTGTCCGGATGTGTCGCCAAGTCCGGTGACACGTTCAAGCTGACGAATGCCAAGGCCGCGTCGGGCGCGAGCGCGCCGGGCAAGGTCTCCGACGAGTACACGTTGGAAGCGGGCAGCGGCGTCAATTTCGCGCCGCACGTGTCGCATCAGGTCGAAGTAACCGGCATGGAGAAGACCGCGGCGGGCGGCGGTGCGCCGTCGTTTTCGGTCAGCTCGCTGAAGATGACCGCAGCCAAGTGTGAGTAGGTGATCGCCGTCGGGCGATGAACAGAGCGACGCGCGAAGGCGCGTCGCTCTGTTTTGTCTGCAGGCTGTTCGATGTTGTCGGGCCGCCACCAAGGGCGGCCCGACGCAGGCTGCGGGCCACAGGCGACGGGCTACGGCGTCACAGATGTCTTCCGTAGGGACGTCCCTTGTGGGTCGCCCAGTGCGCTAGTCCGCCCGCAACGTCTTCGCTGGATCGACCCGCGCGGCGCGCAGCGCCGGGAGCGCGCTCGTCAGCACGGCGACGAGGCCGAGCACGAGCGCGGCCGTCGCGTACGACAGCGGATCGGCGCGCGTCACGCCGAAGAGCTGGCTCGTCAACGCGCGTGAGCCCGCGGCCGCCAGTGCAGTGCCAATCGCAAGGCCGATCGCCAACCGCACGAGCGTCTCCCGCACGATCATCCAGACGACGTCCGTGCGCGCCGCGCCGAGCGCGACGCGCACGCCGATCTCTTTCGTCCGGCTCGTGACGCCGTTGGCGACGACACCGTAGAGACCGACGGCCGCGAGCAGCAGGGCGAGACCCGCGAAGGCGGCGATGCAGCCGGCGGCTGAGCGCTCCGCGCCGAACGTCGAGAGCACTTGCTCGCGCAGCGTTTGCGTGCGCGTGACCGCCACGCGGCTGTCGACGCCAGCGACGGCCTCGCGCAGCGTCTGTGCCATGGCGCCGGCATCGCCGCGCGTGCGCACCTCGAGCTCGCAGTCGAGCGCAAATTGGCCAGCCTCCTGAAACGTCGACGTGAACACCATCGGCGACGGGGCCTTCCGCGCATCGTGGAACTGCGCATCGCTGACGACGCCGACGATCTCGTAATGGAAATCCTTGCCGAAGTCGACGTGATGGCCGAGAGGCGAGCGCGACGGCGAGTAGCGGCGTACGAAGGCCTCGTTGACCACGGCCGTCAGCGGTCCGCCACCGTGGTCGTCGAAACCCAGCGCCCGGCCGCTGATCAACGGCATGCCCAATGTTTGCGGATAACGCGGGCCGACGTGAATCCTCTCGATCCCGACGTGCTCGCCAGGTCGCGGCTCGTAGCCCTCGACGTCGGCCGAGTTCACGCTGCTCGAGCCACTGAACGGGCTGTAGCGCGCGAACGTTGCGCTTTCGACGCCTGGCAGCGCGACGATGCGGTCGTAGAGCCGGCGATAGAACGTCCCTGCGTCGGTTGGCGCATAGCCGGCGAGACGCATGTCGAGCCGCGCGACGAGTACCTGCGCTTGATCGAAGCCCAGCGGTTCGTGCTCGAGTGCGAACAGACTTCTGACGAGCAGCGCGGTGCCCACGGCCAGCACGAGCGACAGCGCGATTTGTGCGACGACCAGCGGCTCGCCGACGCCGAGCACACGTCCACGCCGCCGGCTGCTGCTGCGCGTCGATGCACGCAGCACGACGAGCGCATCCACGCGGCCGGCCTGCAGCGCCGGCGCAAGGCCGCAGATCACGATGGCCAGCATCGTCACGCCGATCGTCAACGCGAGAATGGAGCCGTCGATGACCGCGACGATCGGCGCGCTCGGCGGGACGATCGCGTGCAGCAGAATGGGCGCGGTCCACGCGGCGAGGCCGAGGCCAGCGCTCGCGCCGAGGACGGCGACGAGCGCGCTCTCGGTCAACTTCTGGCGGATGAGCCGTCCGCGGCTGGCGCCGAGCGCGCGGCGCATCGCCGTCTCCGAGCGTTGCGCGGCTGCGCGTGCGAGGAAGAGCGTCGCCACGTTGGCGCAGGCGACGATCAGCACGAGTCCGACGGCGCCGAGGAGCAGCGTCAGCACGCGCGTGCCGTCGGTCCGCGCATTGGAGATGCCGCGCGATCCGTCCGCCATCACCACGTGGACGCTGTCGATGCGCCGCCGCGCCTCGTTGTCGATCGGCGCGTTCGTGTGGGCCGTCAGAAACTGGCGCAGCGACGTCGTGACAGCGGCTTCGGCCGTCTCGCGTGTCTGGCCTGGACCGAGCCGGCCGATGAGGCTCAGCCAGTAGTAGTCCGTCCGCGCCAGCACCGACGGCCGTCGCTGGATGGTGGGCTGCCACACGAGTGGCACCCAGAGATCCGGCGAGCGACGGACACGTTCGCCGAAGAACGAGGCCGGCATGACGCCGGCGATCGTGAACGCGACGTCGTTGACGAGCAGCGTTCGCCCGACCGCGTTTGGATTGCCATCGAGACGATCGCGCCAGTAGCCCTGGCTGATGACGAGGGCCGGCGCGGCATCGGGGCGATCGTCGGCGGCCGCAAGCGTACGTCCGAGCATCGGCGACGCGCCCATCACCTCGAAGTAGTTGCCCGAGACGAGATGCGCCTGTGCACGCGATGCGGACACGGCCGCATCGGCCGGCCGCGCCGAGACGGTGTTCTCGCCCGACGCGAATGCCGAGATGGATCCGAGCGGCAATCCAGCCGTCCGCAGCGCGTCGTAGACCTCGCTCGAAAAGAGATGCCATTGACCTTCGGGCGGCGGGGTCGAGCTCGTCGTGCCTTCTGACGTGTCGTCGCTGAAGAGCACGAGGCGCTCGGGGTGATCGACCGGGAGCGGGCGCAGCAACACGGCGTCGACGACGGAGAAGATCGCGGTGTTCGCGCCGATGCCGAGTGCGAGCGTCACGACGGCGACGATCGTGAACGCCGGACCGCGCCTGAGCGCACGCGCACCATAGCGGACGTCGTGCGTGAGGTCGTCGAGCACGCGCAGGCCCCGCGTGTCGCGGCAGGCGTCCGCGATCGCCGGGATGTTGCCGAACGCGCGCACGGCCGAGCGACGCGCCTCACCGGCGCTCACGCCAGCGGCGATCTGCTCGTCCATGTAGGACCGGACGTGCGCGTCGAGCTCACGCCGAAGATCTCGGTCTACGGCCGATCGACGGAAGAGCGAGCGCAGACGAAGCCATATGCGATCGATCCAGCGCTGCATGGCAGATCTCCTGGGTGTCTCAGGTTTCGTTGACGACGAGGCCGATGGCGTGGGACAGGCGGTTCCAGCTCTCGAGCTCGCGCGCCATCTGCCTGCGGCCCGCCGCCGTGAGCGCGTAGACCTTCTGATCGCGTCCCTGATCGCTCGTCTCCCATCGCGCTTTCAGCCAGCCCTGCTGTTCGAGCCGGTGTAGCGCCGGATAAAGCGAGCCCTGCGTGATTTGCAGCACGTCGCCGCTGACCTGCTGGATGCGCTTCGCGATGGCCCACCCGTGCTTCGGCTCGAGCGCGAGCGTACGCAGGATCAGCAGATCGAGCGTGCCTTGAATCAGATCGGACGGTTTGCTCATGCGCTCCTCGTAGGCCGTACGCCTAGCTCGTCGACAACTAGACGCCTAGATTACCGACAATGCCATCACGGCGCAAGACCATCGGCGACAATGACGCCATGCGACTGTTCGTCGCGTCGCTCCTTCCTCCGCACGATCGGGCGTTCTACGACATGGCCGTCGAGGGGCTCGTCGCACGCGCGCGCGGGATCGTGCGCGCGATTCCGCGAGACAGCGCGCACGTGACGCTCGCGTTCCTCGGCGACCTGCCGGATCCCGATATCGATACCGTGACGACCGCGGTCGCTCGTGCGTTCCAAGGCCGGTTGACGATAGATGCGCGCCTCGGCGCGCCGGCGCTGCTGCGCACGAGACGTCTACCGCGATTGGTCATGGCGCCGCTCGCAGCAGGTGCGGCGCCTGTCGCGGGCTTGTCTGGCGCCATCGTCGCTGCGTTGCGTCAACTCCCGCCGTTCGCAGCGCTGCCGGATCCGAAAGCGGCACATGTCACGCTCGCGCGCGTCCGGCCGCGGGCGACGCCTCGCGACGGCGACCATCTGGAGGCGGCGCTCCGTGAGATGGACGTGCGTCCGAGAGACCTGCGCCTGATGCGCGTGCAACTCGTCGCGAGCACGCTCACGCCAGACGGCCCGCAGTATCGAACGCTCGAGGCGTGGTCGCTGCATGACACGTCCCGCAGCCCGTAACCCGTGGCCGTCGCTCGTGTCGGGGCGGCCCTCGTGGACGCCCAATGGTGCCCGAGCCGCCCGAAGGGCGGCGCTGCGCCCGTGTGGCTGGCCGCCGATCCGGCTATCATCCTCACCCATGCTGCGTCGTTTCTTCGCGAGCGTCGGCCTTGCGATCGCGCTGGCGATCGCCGGCTGTACGCCGCATGTGCCGCCGGCCGCGACGTCCGCGGTCCCGACCGTCGACGTCCAACTGCTCGCGTTCAACGACTTCCACGGCAATCTCGATCCACCCGATGGCGCCAACGGTCGGATCGGCGACAGCGACGCCGGCGGCGTGGCCTATCTGGCGGCGCATCTGAAGGCGCTTCGTGCCGCCCATCCCAACACGATCACCGTTTCGGCCGGCGACAACATCGGCGCGTCGCCGCTCTTGTCCGGCATGTTCCACGACGAGCCGACGATCGAAGCGCTGAGCGATGCGGGACTCGACGTGTCGACTGTCGGCAATCACGAGTTCGACGAGGGCTGGTGGGAGCTCTATCGGATGCAGAAGGGCGGCTGTCATCCCATCGACGGCTGTCAGGACGGCACGCCGTTCGCGGGTGCGCGCTTCGAGTATCTGTCGGCGAACGTCTTGCTGGATCCGCGCGCGGTCGATACGTCTAAACTCGCCGCAAGTGGATGGCGCTCGGCGACGTCTCTGCCGCAGACGCTGTTTCCCGCGTCGACGATCCGCACGATCGGCGGCGTCAGGATCGGCTTCATCGGTCTTGCGCTCGCGGAGACGCCGACGATCGTCTCGCCCGCGAGCGTGCGCGGCCTGACGTTCCGTCCAGAGGCGGAGGCCGCCAACGAGGCCGCCGCGGCGCTCGTCCGCCAAGGCGTGCACGCGATCGTCGTGCTGATTCATCAGGGCGGGCGGCAATCGGGCGGCACGTACGACACGTGCGAGAACCCGTCGGGGCCGATCCTCGACGTCGTGCACGCACTGTCGCCGGAGATCGACGTCGTCATCTCGGGCCATACGCATCAGGCGTACAACTGCCGCGTCGACGGCCGGCTGCTCACGAGCGCGGCGTCGTTCGGCCGCTTGATTACCGAAGTCGATCTCCAGATCGATCGCACGACCGGCGACGTCGTCTTCTCGTCGGCGCACAACGTCATCGTGACGCGCGACGTCCCGGCGGACGCCGCGGCAACCGCGTTGGTCGCGCATTACCGGCCGTTCGCCAAGACGCTCGGCGATCGCGTCGTCGGCAGCATCCTCGTCGAGCTGCCGCGTGCACAGAACGCGAACGGCGAAGCGCCGCTGGGCGACGTCGTCGCTGACGCGTATCTGGACGCTGCGCGCGCACAGGCGGGCGGCGCGGACGCGGCATTGACCAACAGCGGCGGCATTCGTGGCGATCTGGTGGCGCAGCCGTCGGCGACGCCGACTGGCCCGCGCACCGTCACTTACGCGCAGGCCTTCGAGGTCCTGCCCTTCGGCAATCGCGTGATCGTGAAGACGCTGACGGGCGAGGCGATTCTGCGTCTGCTCGAACAGCAGTTCGACAATCCGCAGCCGGGTGCGACGAAGATGCTGCAGATCTCCAGCAGCGTGTCGTACACGTACGACCGCGCACAGCCGGCTGGCGCGCGCGTCGATCACGCGTCCGTGCGAATTGCGGGAGCCCCGCTCGATCCCGCGCGGCGCTACCGGATCGTCACGAACGACTTCGTCTGGAACGGCGGTGACGGCTTCACGGTCGCGCAAGAGGGCGTCGATCCCATCGATCTCGGCGTCGACGTCGACGTGCTGGTCGCGTATCTCGCGTCCCATTCACCCGTGCCGCCAGCGCCACTCGATCGCATCCGTCGCGTGCCGTAAACGGATCGCTGTCGAGTCGGGGATTGGCACATGGAGGCATGGCGCGCATGGAGAGACGTGGCTGGTGAGCGGCGCCCGGCATAGCCGCTCGCCGGGACGTGCGGCCGTCGACCAGCCACGCTCGTCATCTCCAGGTCCTCCACGTCTCCACGTGTCTAATTGGGCAGGTGTGTGGCCGGTCGTGTCATCGTCCCGTTTCCCGATGCGACGCGTGCACCGGCTTGGACTCCGGCGATCCGCGCTGACGCAGGTACACCGACAGCCACACCATGCTCGCGATGCCGAGGAACTCGCTCTGCCAGTTCTGCAGCGACTGAAACCAGAATCGCGACGACAGGATCCAGTCGCGCCAGGTGCTGAGCGGCAGGCCTTGGAGCGCCTCAGAGGCACGCTCGGCACGCCAGCCCGTGATCGCATGCGCCAGCCACGCGATCGCGAACAGCAGCGCGAAGGCGAGCCCGAGCGATCGCTCGTAGAGCCACAACACCCAGCCGCCACGCCGCACGGGCCATGGCACGCCGGGCAGATGCGCGAAGCGGCGGGGATCGGCATCGGTCGGCTCGATCGCGCCGGGACGCCGCGACTCGGCCGATCCCTCTTCGCACAGAACGGCGGTCAGCACCACGAAGATCGCCATCTCGAGGAACTCGCTTTCCCAGTTCTCGAACAGCGCTTCCCAGACGTGTCCGCCGTGCAGATACGCAGGGAACGCGATCGGCGGCAGGCCGTGATCCGCGCGTTCCTGATTCCAGGCCGCGTGGCCGGCGATCATCTCGCCGGCCGCGGTGATGAGAAAGAATCCGAGCAGGGCGAGGAGCAGCGCATGGCGTTTGATCGTGGCCATGACCTCAGGCGACATGTCGCGTCTGCGCGCTGTCGCACGTCATCTCGATGAGCGCGATCACGTCCCGCTCTTCGGCACGGAGACCAGCCGCGTGCGGCGAACGCACATGCGGTGCGACGATGCCCTGCAGGTACGCGGCAATTACGTCGGGATGGACGTAGCCTTTCCGGCAAACCGCGCGCGTGTTGCCGAGCTCCGCGGCGACGGCGTCGAGGACGCGATTGACGATTCGCCTGGCGTCCGCGGCCGTCGGCGCCGGGCCGGCCTCGCGCAGCCGGATCGCGGCAGACATCGTGCCCCACCACGTGCGAAAGTCCTCGGCCGTGATTGCGATGTCGGACAGCGCGCCCAGATAACGGTTGACGTCCGTCGAGCTCACGCGCCGCACGCGGCCGGCCTCATCGAGATATTCGAACAACAACTGGCCGGGCAGCTCCTGACACCGGCGCACGTCCCGCGCGAGCGCGGGATCGTCGAGCGCGATGACGTGGCGCACGCCGGATTTGCCGCGGAAGCTGAACTCGACGTGGCGGCCGCTGACGCGCACGTGGCCGTTCTTCAACGTCGTCAACCCGTACGATCCGTTCGCGCGCGCGTACTCGTCGTTGCCGACCCGGATGTGCGTGCGCTCGAGGAGCGCCACGACGGTCGCGAGGACGCGCGGCCGCGAGAGCGGCGGCGCGGCGAGATCGTGCGCGACGATGCGTCGCACGGCGGGCAGCGCATGCGCGAACGCGAGGACACGCTCGTACTTGGCCGCGTCCTGTTGCGATGTCCACGCGGGATGATAGCGATATTGCTTGCGCCCGCGTGCATCGCGGCCGGTCGCCTGCAGATGCCCACGCGGATCGCAGGAGATCCACACGTCCGTCCACGCCGGAGGGATCGCGAGTGTGCGAATGCGTGCGAGCGTCGGTGCGTGCGCGATCGCGCGTCCGTCCGGCCGGCGATAGACGAAGCCATTGACGGTGTGCTCGCGCGAGAGGCCCGCCCGATCGTCGGTTGCGTATCGCAGGCGCGTTGTCGCTGCGCGGGTGGCCACGCGAGCGGTGTTTGCGAGAACGATGCCAGCCGGTCTCCGACAATTTGAGGAATGCTGCCGTCAGTATGTGGCGCCGAGCGTTCTGTCAAAGACCCGGCCTACATCTATCTATGGTCATCGCCCTTCGTCCGTCGCTCGCTTCGTATGTCTGTGACAGACTCAGACATCCGTCATGCCGACAATCGTTGCTGCCGACGCGTGCTTTCCGTCGCGCTATGTCGCACAGGACGACATCGCACGTGGGTTTCTGCGCGTCGCCGGCGGGCGAGGCGCGGCCACGCCGGAGCGCATCGCGCAGTTCTTTACGTCCGTCGGCGTCCGTGGGCGCCACCTGGTGCTGCCGCTCGATGCGTATCCGCAGCTCGGGGGCTTCGCGGAGCGCAGCGCGATCTGGCTGGAGCACGCGCGCGAGCTTGGCGCGGGAGCGGTGCGCGGGGCGCTGGCCCGCGCGGGCCTCGAGCCGTCTGACATCTCGTTGTTCGCGTCGAACACGATCACCGGCATTACAGCGCCGTCGCTCGACGCGCGCCTGATGACCGCGATCGGCGGTTTCCAGAGCGACTGTCGGCGCGTGCCGCTGTTCGGTCTCGGCTGCGTCGGCGGCGCGGCCGGCCTCGCGCGCGTCTCCGAGTACCTCCGCGCGTTTCCGCAGCACGCCGCGCTGCTGCTGTGCGTCGAGCTGTGCTCGCTCACGTTCCAGCTCTCGGACACGTCGATCGCCAACATCATCGCGTCGGCGTTGTTCGGCGATGGCGCCGCGTGCGTCGTGCTCGTGGGCGATGCACATCCGCTCGCCGCGCGCGGACCGTCGGTCGCCGATACGCGCTCGGTGCTGTTCGAGCACACCGAGCACACGATGGGATGGGACATCGTCGACACGGGATTTCGCATCGTGCTCAGCGGATCGGTGCCGGAGATTGCGCGCGGGCCGTTCTCGCACGCCGCGCGTGACTTTCTCGCCGGGCACGGTTTGGCGCCTGGCGATCTGTCCGGCTATGTCGCGCACCCAGGCGGTCCCGCCGTCGTCGACGCGGTCGAGCAAGGCCTGGACCTCGAGCGCGGCACACTCGACGCGAGCCGTCGCAGTCTCGCGGCGTTCGGCAATCTGTCGTCGGCGTCGGTGCTCGTGCTGCTCGGTGACGTGCTGCACGGCGGCGCCGCCCGACGGACGGGATCGTCGCTGCTGTTCGCGATGGGCCCGGGCTTCTGCGCGGAGCTGGTGCTGCTGCGATGGTGACGCGCATCGCCTTCACGATGCTCGTGCTCGCGGTCGCGACGCAGCGGCTGTTCGAAGTGCGCCGCAGCCGGCGTCACGAGCGGTGGCTGCGCGCGCACGGTGCCGTCGAGCGCGCCTCGTGGCAGGTGCCGGCGATGGCCGCGATGCACGTGACGTGGCTCGTCGCCATGTGCGCCGAAGTCTGGCTGCTGACGCCGCCGTTTCGCCCAGCACTGGCCGCAGGCGCGTTCGTCGTATTCGCGTGCGGGCAGATCTTGCGGCTTTTTGCGATGCGCGCGCTTGGAACGCGCTGGACGATCCGCATCCTGACGCTGCCGCTCGAGCCGCCGGTGACGATCGGTGTCTACCGCTATCTGCGGCATCCGAACTATCTCGGCGTGATCCTCGAGATCGCGGCGCTGCCGCTCGTGCACGGCGCCGTCTGGACGGCGGCGATCTTCAGCGTGGCCAACGCGGTGCTGCTCGCGTTTCGCATCACGGCCGAGGAGCGCGCGCTCGCGACGGACAACGGCTACGCGGTGCTCTTTGGCGCCCGGCCGCGATTCGTGCCATCGCCGCGTGGACGCGGGCCGGCGGGCGAGACGCGGGAATAATCTCGTCGCCGGGCGCTATCATTGCGAGAGGAGCTCCTCATGCGACGTGTTCTGGTGTTGGGTTGCATTCTGGCGGCGGCCGGCGCGGCATTCGCGTTCGAGACACGTCCGGCGGACGCACCGGTGGCGGTTCCCGTGGCCGCCCTGGATCCGGCGCCGTCCGGCACGGGACCGCAGACGGCCGTGTTGGCTGGTGGATGTTTCTGGGGCGTGCAGGCGGTGTTCGAACACGTCAGCGGCGTGTCACGCGTCGTGGCCGGCTATTCGGGCGGCGCGCGGCCGAATCCCTCGTACGAGGATGTGAGCACGGAGACGACCGGTCACGCCGAGTCGGTGCAGATTACGTACGATCCCGCGAAGGTCTCGTATGGCACGCTCCTGCGCGTCTATTTCTCGGTCGCACACGATCCGACGCAGCTCAACCGGCAAGGACCGGACGTCGGCACCAGCTACCGATCGAACATCTTCTACACGACCGATCAGCAGAAGCAGATCGCGGACGCGTACATCGCGCAGATGACGAAGGCGGCCACGTTCTCACGTCCGATCGTCACGCGCGTCGACAAGTTCACCGCGTTCTATCCGGCCGAGGACTACCATCAGGATTTCCTGATCGCGCACCCGACCTATCCCTACATCGTCGTCAACGATCTGCCGAAGCTCGAGAATTTCAGGCGGCTGTTGCCTGCGTTGTACGCCGAGCAGCCCGTGAGGGTAGCGGGAAGACACTGACGCGTCCGGGCGCCCACAAGGGGCGCCCCTACGATATGGCTTGCCGGCGGATCCGCTCGGCGGGCACGGGGGCCCTTGTGGCCGCCCGCTGCCATCGTCGGTGGCCGGTAGCCTGTTACTGAATCGTCCATCCGCCGTCGACCATGAGGACGTGGCCGACGACCATTGCTGACAGCGGGCTCGCCAGAAACAACACGGCGCCGATGAGATCCTCCGGCTGATTCCAGCGTCCGACGGGGAGCATCTGCGTCGTCGCCCATTCCTTGTATCCAGGCCGCTCGAGGATGTTCTTTCGCGATTCCGTTTCGGTGATGCACGGCGCGACGACGTTGACGCGCACGCCTTGGCTGGCCCACTCGAGCGACAGTGCACGCGAGAGGTGATGGACGCCGGCCTTCGCCGCGGCGTAGACCGATCGGCCCTTGAACGCGACGACGCCGAAGTTCGATCCGATGTTGATGATCGCGCCGCCGCCATTGGGAATCATCACGCGCGCCGCGGCCTGGCACGCGAAGAACACGCTCTTCAGCGACGAGGCCATCGTCTTGTCGTATTCGTCTTCCGTCACGTCGAGAGCGGGCGTCGTGCCCGTCCAGCCCGCGTTGTTGACGAGGATGTCGACGCGGCCGAACGTCTTCACGGTCGTGTCGATCAGGGCCTGCACCTGTTTGACCTCGGCGACGTCGGTCAGGACGACGATCGCCTTGCGGCCGAGCGCCTCGATCTCGGCCTGGACCGCTTTGATTTCCTCGTGACGGCCGCTCGGATGTTTCGCGAGCACGACGTGCGCGCCGGCCTTCGCGAGGCCGAGCGCGATCGCGCGTCCAATGCCTTGCGACGCGCCGGTGACGATGGCGATTTTGTCCTGGAGATCGAACGCGGAGAAGTCAGACATGAGATCTCAATCGGGAAAGTCGACGTCCTCGAACATGCGGTAATTCTCGAGGCCCGTCGGCGGCGCGAAGAAGCAGACGACTTTCATCTCCTCGTCGCCGGTGTTGTGCAGCATGTGCACTTCGCCTTGCGGGAAGAGCACGACGGAGCCCGCGCGCACGGGCGCGACTTCACCGTTGACGAGCACGCGGCCGGTGCCGGTGATGATGTAGATGATTTCCTCGCCGTTCGGGTGCGAGTGCGCGGGCCGGCAGCGCTCGCCC
Source organism: Vicinamibacterales bacterium (assembly GCA_035547155.1). Lineage (GTDB taxonomy): Bacteria > Acidobacteriota > Vicinamibacteria > Vicinamibacterales > SCN-69-37 > CAZNMF01. Next base: position 9,063 of record DASZVJ010000227.1, on the reverse strand, counting down.
GGCGGCACGCGAATCACACAGGCAGAGCAGTGTTTCGCGGCGATCGCGTCCTTCGACACGACCCAGCGCAGGCGGCGTCCGGGCAGATCGAGCTCGTCGACGTCGGTTTCGTGGAGAACAGGAACGCTCATCGATCGCTCCAGAAGATCACGAGAGTCGCTTGCGGACCGCGTCGGCGATCTGCGGTCCGGTCAGACCGAATGCGGCCGTCAGCTCTTCGTACGTGCCTGAATGAATGAACTGCGGACGGCCGTTTGCGTCGAGCGTGTTGATGGCGAGGACGCGCTCGGTGCTCGTCGTTGTGGCTCGGCGTCGATATAGCGTCCGAATCAGATGCTGCAGGATGTAGCCGTTGTTCTGCTCGGCGACGCAGAGCAAAACGCCGGACTCGTACAGCTCCAATAGGAGCGCCTCGTCGATCGACGGCATGTCGACGACGCCGACGGTGAGTCCGTTCGTCGCGCACGCGTCGGCGGCGGCGAGCGCCTCGTGGACGCCGCGTCCGCTCGAGACGATGACGGCGCGATCGTTCGCGCTCGATCGCAGGCGACGGCCTTTCCCGAGCTCGAACGTATAGTCGCTGCCGTAGATCACGGCCGACGAGGTCCGCATCACGCGCACATAGACGAGCCCGCGGTTGCCCTCCATCGACCAGCGCATGAACGCGAGCATCTGCTGCGGGCACGAGATGTCGATGATGGTGACGTGCGCGATGGCGTCGAAGACGAGGTTGTCGTCGTTGCCCATGTGCGTCGCGCCGTTGGTCCGAGTCTCGAAGTTCGCGGCGGTCGCGAGCATCACGAGATCGAGGCCGTGGCCCTCGCTCAGCCAGCCGTCCGGCGCGGCCATCGCCTCGACCCGCTCCTGCTGGCCGACGGCGATGCGGCGCATGACCTTCCAGTCGAAGAACGGGCAGAACGTGCTGATCCACGTCTGATGGCCGAGGATCGCGAACGCCTCGCCGAGGCCCATCATGTTCGCTTCGGCCACGCCGACATTCAGTGCGCGCCGCTGATCGACGGCGGCGACGCCGCCCTCGAGGCCGCTCGTCGACGCGAGGTCGGCGTCGATCGAGATGACGGCGCGGTCGCGCGCGAAGACCTTCATCGCAGCGGTGACGACGTCACTCGCGGCGTAGTCCTTCTTGGGATCCAGACGCGGCAGGAGCGAGGCGTCGTACGTGACGCGCTTGGTCCGCGCCGGTGCGCGGCGCGTCAGCACCGGACCGACGACGGCAGGGAACAGGCGCTCGCCGTCGGCGTCGTTTTCGACATCCAGATGCATTTGCCGCGCGAGGTCCAATACCGTCGTCTGCACCGCCGCGCCATCGTCGCCGCGATCGAGATCACGTAGAAACGCATTCAGCTCGCGCACGCGATCTTGCCGCTGCTGCGTCTGCAGCCGGATCTCCTGCTCGACGATCGCGTCGGGCACCGTGACCTTGTGCTTGTTGAGCGTGTCCGACAGCGCGCCGTAGCCCTTCGTCGCGTGGCAGACGATCGCGGTCGGCTTGCCGTTGCGTGGACCGAAGCGGAATCGCTCGAGCGCGGCGTACATTGCCGCGTAGTCGGTCGCGTCGACGCGCTGGACCTCCCAGTCGAACGAGGCGAAGACGGCCTCGAGCTCCGGCATCGGGAAGACCATCCGGTTCGCGAGGTCGAGCTGGCCGTTGTTGCGATCGATCATCACGCACAGGTTGTCCAGATGGTTCTGGCCCGCGTACATGACCGTTTCCCAGATCGGGCCTTCCTGCATCTCGCCGTCGCCGCAGATCGCGTACGCGTCGAAGCGCGGCGACGTGCGGCCGGCGATCGCGAAGCCTTGGGCGACGGCGAGGCCCTGACCCATCGGGCCCGTGGCCAGATGCACGCCTGGCAGCAGCGGCCCGGGATGGCCGTTGAGGATGCTGTGGAACGCGCGCGAGTTGCGCAGGATCGATCGATCGAAATATCCGAGCTCCGCGTAGATGGACGCGAGCGCGGCGACCGCGTGGCCTTTGCTCAGGACGAACAGATCCTGTCCGCGCCGCGTCGGATCGGCGACGTCATAGTCGAGAAAGCCGCCGTAGTAGAGCGTGACGAGCGGAATCGTCGCCGAGAACGCACCGCCGGCGTGCAGGCTCTTGTCGACCGCGTCGCGACACTGTTCGAGCGTCAGCAGCCGCACGTCGGAGTCTTTGATCGCAAGCAGCTTCAGCAGGCCTTGCCGGACCAGGTGATCCGCAGTCGCCGCGGGCGGACGCTGCAGATGACGGGACACAAAAGTCGTTCGTGAGGGCACGCGGCGACATCGTAGCACTGCCGCCTGTCCCACAGGCAGGATACAATCTCGGCCCTGCAAGGAGGTTCCTTCGTGAGACTCGAGAACAAGGTCGTGCTCGTCACCGGCGCGGCGCGCGGCATCGGCCGCGGCATCGCGGAGGTCTGCGCCGACGAAGGCGCGCACGTGGCGATTGCCGACGTCGCGCCGGACAAGGCGGCTGAGGATGTCGCCGCGTACGTCCGGTCCAAGGGCCGGCGTGCGATCACGGTGAAGGCCGACGTCGCGAGCCGTCACGACGTCGAGGCGATGGTCGATCGCACATGGCGCGAGCTCGGGCCGATCGACGTCCTTGTCAACAACGCGGGCATCGAGACGATCGTCCCGTTTCTGGATCTCACCGATGAGCAATGGACGCGGCTCACCGACGTCAATCTGCGCGGCAACTGGCTCTGCGCGCAGGTCGTCTGCCGTCGGCTCGTTGCCGACAAGCGCAACGGCAGCATCGTCAACATCGGATCGATTCAAGCGGCGAAGGCGCTGCCCGGCCGCACGCACTACGCGCCGACCAAGCTTGGCCTCGAAGCGCTCACGCGCAACATGTCGGCCGAGATGACGCCGCTCGGCATCCGCGTCAACTGTGTCCATCCCGGTTTGATCGAAACGGACATGACCTCGTGGGTCCTGAAGAATCCCGAGATCCTGCCGCAGGTCCTCGCCCAGATCTCTCTTGGCCGCCCCGGCCAGCCGCGCGAAGTCGCCAGGGTCGTCGCGTTCCTCGCATCGGACGATGCGGGCTACGTGACGGGACAGTCGATCTTCGTGGACGGAGGGTGGGAAGGGAAGTAGGAAACTTCGAACTTGGAACTTCGAACCGCGAACTTCGGAATGCCGCGAAGGAGCCGTATTTCGAAGTTCTAAGTTTGAAGTTCCAAGTTGACGGTGTTCTTATCTGTCGTACCAGTGCACCATCGGCAATCCCGCGATCGGTGAGCGGAAGTAGGGAATCCGCGTGCCTTTGAGCGAGCCGATGTAGACGGTGCGCAGGTCGGGACCGCCGAAGGTGACACTCGCCATCCACGGTGCGAGGCCCTGGCCGGTGACGAAGAGCACGTCTTCCGTCACGTGATTGCGGCGGAACGCCTGCTCGAGCGCGGCGACTTTCTGCGGATCGCCGTCGTCGAGCAGGACGCGCAGGTCGCCCTGCGGCGTCAGCACGAAGAGCTTGTCCGAGTAGACGAGCGTGCCCCACAAGTTGCCGAAGGCGTCGAACGCGATGCCGTCGGGCCATGCGCCCGTGCCGAGACTGCTCGGACCGAAGATCTCACGCTCGGCGACCTCGCCGTCCTCGTCGATGCGCAGTCGCGTGATCCGCCCGCCGGTCGTCTCGACGACGTAGAGCCATTCTTCGTTCGCGTCGAAGCGGACCTCGTTCGTGAAGTGAAAGCCGTCGGCGACGATGCGCAGGAGGCCGTCCTCATAGCGGGCGAGATACCCGTCGGCGAGATCGGTGCGCAGCGCGTGCATCCAGTTCTTGATGCGCGTGGATACCGTCACCCAGATGCGATCGCGCGAGTCGCGCAGCACGAAGTTGACCTTGCCGACCGGCTCGCCTTTGACGCGATCGGCGAGCACGCGCGACGCGCCGTCGCGCCGCATCAGCTCCAGCCGATCCGTGCCGAAGTTCGAGATCAGGAAATCGCCATTGCGCGCGAACGCGAGGCCGTTGGGCAGGGTGCCTGTCAGATAGCGTGTCGCCTCGCTGTCGGCGTTCGTGAAGTGTCCCGACTGCTGCTGCGTGATCACGGCCTGCGCGCCGTCGGGCGCGTGCCTGACGACGCCGCCGCGCGCATCGGCGGACCAGAGCGTGCCGTCGCGCTCCGCGAGAATGCACTCGGGCCGCTGCAGGCCCTCGCCGACGTACCGGATCGACGACCGGTCGATACCGAAGTCCAGGATGGGATTGGGCGCGGTCATGAGCGGAGGACTCTATCAAAATCCGCCGTCGATCCTTGCCGAAATCCGGAGGCGCCGATAGACTCCACGCATCGAGATCAGAATCGCCGCGCCGCCATGGCGGCGCGCAGCAGGAGGTCGCATGAGGCGGGGGTGGATCGCGGGAATCGTGGCGCTCGTCGTGGCCGTGGCCGTGCCGCTGCACGGCAAGCGGTCGTCGTTCGTGCCCGACTGGACGTTCAGCGGATCGACGCTGGCCGGCTGGCACACGATGGGCAGCGCGACGTGGCGCGCGGTCAACGGCGAGCTCATCGGCACACCGACGTCGCCCGATGGCGGCTGGCTCGTGCTCGACAAGTCGTTCCAGGACATCCAGATCGGCGCGGACGTGCAGTGCGCGGCCGGCTGTAAGACAGGTGTCCTGCTGCGCGCCGAGAAGACACCGGCGGGGATGAAGGGGATCTACATCTCCCTCGTCGAGAACGACGTCGCCGGCTATGCGGTGACGCTCGACGCCAACGGCAAGGAGCTCACGCGCGAGCGCCTGCGGCCCGCGGGCGGCATGGTGCGCTTCGCGCCGACGGCCGCGGAAGCCGCCGCGGCTGCGGCGGCCCGTGGCGCCGCCGCCGGACCGCGTGGAGGGGGCCCGGCACCGGCGCGAGGCGCGGGGCCGGCGCCAGGGCGCGGCCGTGTGCTCGCGTCCGGGACGGAGCTGCCGGTCGTGCGGCCGTCGACCGCGCTGCGGCCCGGCGACTGGAACGACATCGACATCATCGCCGACGCCAACATGCTGCGGCCGATCGTCAACGGCGGTCTCAGCGGCGGCGGCGCGATCGATGACGAGCTCGGCTCGTTCGGGCCGATCGCGCTCTACGTCGGCGGCACCGCCGAGGTCCATTTCCGCGACGTGTCGTACCGCGATCTCGGCCTCAAGCGTTACGCGAAGGAGCAGCTGTCGGCCAACTTCCGCATGCAGAAGCTGATGCCGTATTACTACTCGTTCTCCGCGGCCGCCGCCGACATGGATCGCGACGGCAACATCGACATCGTCTCCGGGCCGTTCATCTTCTACGGGCCGGACTTCACGAAGGCGCGCGAGTTCTACGCGGCGCAGACGTTCAATCCGTCCACGGACTTCTCGCCGAACTGGGTCGCGTTCGCCGGCGACTTCACCGGCGACGGCTGGCCCGACGTGCTCGTCTCGTCGACCGGCAACAGCAAGCTCTACGTGAATCCGAAGGGCGAGGCGCGGCGCTGGAACGTCTACGACAATCCCATCCCCGGCGCGAGCGAGATCGTCGTCGCGAAAGACATCGACGGCGACGGCAAGCCGGAGCTCGTGTTCGGCGCGCAGGGCGCCATGCGGTACGCGAAGCCGGATCCCGCGCACCCGAACGGCCCGTGGCTCGTCACGCAGATCAGCGAAGCGGGCACGTACACCGCGCATGGCGTTGGCGCGGGCGACATCAACGGCGACGGACGCGTCGACATCCTCAATCCGTACGGCTGGTGGGAACAGCCGGCAAAGGGCACCGAAGGGTTGTGGAAGTACCATCCGCAGGCGTTCGGCCGCGCGAGCGGCCGCGGCTCGGAAGGCGGCGCGGAGATGGCGATCTACGACGTCAACGGCGATGGCCTGAACGACGTCGTCACATCGCTGCAGGCGCACGTGTTCGGTCTCGCCTGGTTCGAGCAGAAGCGCGACGCGTCGGGTGCGATCTCGTTCGTGCAGCACATGATCGCCGACGACTACTCGACCAAGAATGCCGGCGACGTGACGTTCTCGGAGCCGCACGGATCGACGTCAGCCGACATGGACGGCGACGGCATTCCGGACTTCATCGTCGGCAAGCGCTACTTCTCGCACCACGAGAGCTTCCTCGATCCGGATCCGTACGGCGCGCCGGTGATCTACGTCTATCGCACCGTGCGCAATCCGAAAGCGCCCGGCGGCGCGGAGTTCGTGCCCGAGCTCGTGCACAACCAGTCTGGCGCGGGCTCGCAGATCCTTGCGGTCGATCTGAACAAGGACGGCGTCATGGATCTCGTCACGTCGACGACGTCCGGCGCGTACGCGTTCTTCGGCCGTCCGCGCGCGAAACACTAGCGTGCGGATGAAGCGCGCGATCGAGCGCGTGCCCGGCGGCATGATGCTCGTGCCGCTGTTCACGGGTGCCACGATCACTACGCTCTGGCCGGGCATCGGCCAGTACTTCGGCTCGTTCACGGGCGCGCTGTTCAGCGGCGCGCTGCCGATTCTCGCGGTCTTCTACGTCTGTCTCGGCTCGACGATCGAGATCCGCGCGACGCCGGCGATCATGAGGAAGGGCGGCGCGCTCTTCGCCGCGAAAGTGATCACCGGCATCGTCATCGGCACAATCGCGGGACGATTCCTTGGCGAGTCGCCGATCCAATCGGGCGCGTTCGCCGGCCTGTCGGCGCTCGCGATCGTCGCGGCGATCAACGACACCAACGGCGGCCTCTACATGGCGTTGATGGGGCAGCTCGGCCGATCGACCGATGTCGCCGCGTACTCGATCATGAGCATCGAGTCGGGCCCGTTCCTGACGATGGTGACGCTGGGCGCGGCCGGACTGTCGGCGTTTCCGTGGCAGACGCTCGTCGGCGCGGTGCTGCCGCTCGCCACGGGCGTCCTGCTCGGCGTGCTCGATCGCGAGTGGCGCGACTTCCTGCCGCGCGCGATGCCCGTGCTGATTCCGTTCTTCGCGTTCGCGCTCGGCGCGGGCATCAATCTCGCGAGCGTCTGGCGCGCGGGACTGCTCGGCGTGCTGCTCGGTCTCGGCGTCATCGCGATCAGCGGCGTCGTGTTGATTACCGCGGACAAGCTCACGGGCGGCAACGGCGTCGCGGGCATCGCCGCGGCGTCGACGGCCGCCAACGCCGCCGCGGTGCCGGCCATCGTCGCGAGCGCCAATCCCGCGTACGCGCCTGCCGCGCCTTCAGCGACCGTTCTCGTCGCCGCCAGCGTCGTCGTCACCGCGCTCGTGACGCCGCTGGTGACGACGTGGTGGGCGGCGCGGCGAGGCGGAGGTTAGCGGACGAAAGGGACCAAGGGACGAGGGGACCAAGGGACGAGGGGAACAACGGCGACCCATCGTAGCCCGTCGCCTGTAGCCCGTAGCCCGAGTTGTAGAATGCGCCGTTCTGGTGTGTCGATGTGTCTTTGGCATTGCGGCGCCGTGCGCCGCGGGGATCTCATATGAAAACCCGAACCCTGTCCGCGCTCGTCGTGTTATCCGCCGCGCCCATTGTGGCCGTCCTGGCGCAGGCTCCGCAGCCTCCCGATACCAGCGACCACCAGGCCATGCTGGACTTGCTCCACATCACGACGCCGCTCCGCCAGGGACCAGCGGGACGTCTGGACGCGGACGGTAAGGCGCCCGCCAACTACGCTAACTATGACGAGAGCAAGGCGACGGCGACGTCGCCCGTGCCACAGCTCCTCGTCATGAACGATGGCCGCAAGATCACGACGCGGGCCATGTGGGAGCAGCATCGCAAGGAGCTCTTCGAGATCTTCGACCGCGAGTTCTACGGCCGCCTGCCGGAAGCCGCGAAAACGATCAAGGTCACGTGGGAAGTCACCGGCACGACGCAGGGCATGAGCGGCACGATCCCGACCGTTACACGCACGCTCGTCGGACACGTCGATCCGACGTATTATCCGGCGATCAAAGTTGACATCGCGGCGGCCGTCACCACGCCCGCCAATGCCGCCGGCAAGGTGCCGGTGATCATCCAGTTCGGCGGGCTCCCCGGAGCGGGCCGCGCTGGCGCGCTGCGGGCCGGCGGTGCGCCCGGCGCATTGCCAGGAGGCGGTGCCCCGCGTGGCGCGGGTCCGGCGCCGGCAGCTGGTGTCAACCCGCCGTTCCCGAACGGCACGACGACATGGCAGCAGGCGGCGATCTCGCTCGGCTGGGGCTACGGCGTTCTCGTGCCCGGCAGCATCCAGGCCGACACGGGCAACAACAACGCGCTCCGGCAGGGCATCATCGGCCTCATCAACAAGGGCGAGCCGCGCAAGGTGGACGACTGGGGGGCGCTCCGCGCGTGGGCGTGGGGCGCGGGCAAGCTGATCGATTTCTTCGAGACGGACTCGCTCGTCGACGCCAAACAGGTCGCATTCGAGGGGCACTCGCGTTACGGCAAGGCCACGCTGGTGACGCTCGTGTACGAGCCGCGCGTGCGCACGGGCTACGTCAGCTCGTCAGGTGAGGGCGGCGCGAAAATCTGGCGGCACCTCGTCGGCGAACAAGTCGAGAGCCTTGCGGGCACCGCCGAGTACCACTGGATGGCGCCGAACTTCCTCAAGTACGCCGGTCCGCTCACGGTGAACGATCTGCCGGCTGACGCGCACCAGTTCGTCGCGCTCGTCGCCCCGCGTCCGATCTTCATCAGCGGCGGCGAATACGTCGAATTCAATGATCCGAACCACCCGGGCTCGCGTTGGAGCAACGAGTCATGGCAGGACACGCCCGGCACGTTCATGGCGGCCGCCGGCGCGAGCCCTGTCTGGAAGCTGCTCGGCAAGAAGCCGCTGAGCAACACGAAGCTCGGATTGGTGTTCGACAACGTGCCCGACGTCAACGCGGTGAGAGCGAAGATGCCGCCGCCGCTCACGCCGCTGATCGACGGAGACATCGCGTTCCGTCAACACGACCAGGGGCATACCGACGGACCGAACTGGTCGACGTTCATCGAGTTCGCCGGGCGTTACTTCAAGTCGCCGGGATTGAAGAAGTAACGCGGCCGTAGACGGGCGGCCACAGGGGCCGCCCCTACGAGTAGTCCGTAGCCTGTAGCCCGAAGCCCGCGTAGGGGCCGCCC
>DASZVJ010000226.1:0-26083 GCA_035547155.1 Vicinamibacterales bacterium | reverse complement strand
GGCTCGCGGCCGATCCTCGTCGAAGTGCAGGCGCTCGTGACGACCGCGACGTACGGCAACGCGCGACGCACGGCCAACGGTCTCGATCCCAATCGTCTCGCGCTCTTGCTCGCGGTGCTCGACAAGCGCGCCGGCCTCGGCTTGATGACCGACGATGTGTTCGTCAACGTGGCGGGCGGCATGCGCGTGGACGAGCCCGCTGCCGACCTTGCGGTCCTGCTCGCCGTCGCGTCGAGTCTTCGCAATCGTCCCATTCCGTCCGACGTCGTCGTTTTCGGCGAGGTCGGGCTCGCAGGTGAAGTGCGCGCGGCGACACAGGCCGCGCTGCGCGTGCGCGAAGCTGCACAGATGGGTTTTGCACGATGCGTGCTGCCGGATGGCAACATCGCGCCATCCGACGTGCCTGCCTCGATCGAAGTCATCGGCGTGCGCACCGTCGGCGAGGCGCTTGACGCGCTGCTCTAGCCGATCCGGGCTAAAATGCCGCTGTGCGCGGCTTCCTGTTCGTGCGGGCCTTGTTCGCCGCCGTTGTCGTCTACTCGGCAACGCTCATCCAGCCGATCGATGGCCCCCTCATCTACAACGTTCTCCTCGGGCTCAGCGTCGCGGCGCTCATCATCGCCGCCGAGACGCGGCTGCGGGATGCGGCCGTTACCAATCTGCTCGGCGGCCTGTTGGGCTTCAGCCTCGGCCTGACGATTGCGAAAATGCTCGGCACAGCGCTGTTCTGGGCCGATACGGCGAGCAATCAGGTCCGCTTTCTCCACGGCCTCATCATCGTCGTCCTGCCGTACCTCGGCCTGGTGATGGGCATTCGCAAGGGCGAGTGGCTCGAGCCGTCGAAGTTCGTGTCGCTCTTCCAGGATGCGCGTCCGCAGAAGCGCTACCGCATCCTCGACACGAGCGTCATCATCGACGGCCGCGTCGCCGACATCGTCGAGACGGGATTTCTCGACGGGACGCTCGTCGTGCCGCAGTTCGTGCTGAAGGAGCTGCAGTTCGTTGCGGACTCGTCGGACTCGCTCAAGCGCAACCGCGGGCGCCGCGGCCTCGACATCCTGCATCGCATCCAGAAGATGTCCGGCGTCGAGGTGCTGATCTCCGAGCTGGATTTCCCGGCCGTCAAGGAAGTCGACATGAAATTGATCGAGCTGGCGCGATCGCTGCTCGGCAAGATCGTGACGAACGACTTCAATCTCAACAAAGTCGCCCAGCTGCGCGGCGTCGAAGTGCTCAACATCAACGAGCTCGCCAACGCGCTGAAGCCGGTCGTGCTGCCCGGCGAAGTGATGAACGTGTTCATCCTCAAGGAAGGCAAGGAATACAACCAGGGCGTGGCGTACCTCGACGACGGCACGATGGTGGTGGTGGACAACGCGCGAAGCCGCATCGGCCGCAACCTCGACATCGTCGTCACCAGCGTGCTGCAGACGACGGCGGGCCGGATGATCTTCGGGCGCCACGTGGAGACGGGCGGATCGACGGAAGGCGCGCCGGCCAAGTCCGAAGGACACGACACCGGCCGGCGGCCGCGTCCGGCCGCCAACGCGTAGCGGATGATTCGCCGGGTCTGAAGACCCGGCCGACATCTTCCCCTTCGTCCCCTGGTCCCTTCGTCCCCTGGCCCCTTGGTCCCTTGGTCCCTTGGTCCCTTGGTCCCCTGGTCCCCGTTACAATCTCTTCTTCTATGTCTGTCGGCGTCATCGTCGTCGCTGGAGGTCGCGGTCAGCGGCTCGGCGGCGCGATTCCCAAACAGCTGCTCGATCTTGGCGGACGCACGATCCTGCAGCGCAGCGTCGCCGCGTTCGATCGGCATCACGCCACGCGATCGCTCGTCGTCGTCCTGCCGCCCGATCTCGTCGGCTTCGGGCCGACGTTGGTCGGTGAGACGACGCGTCCGTGTCAGTACGTGGCCGGCGGCGAGCGCCGGCAGGACTCGGTGTGTGCGGGCCTGGCCGCTCTGCCGTCGGAGATCGATCGCGTCCTGATCCATGACGCGGCGCGGCCGTTTGCGGATGCCGCGCTGATCGATCGCGTCATCGACGCGGTCGAGCGCACGGGCGCCGTGGTGCCCGCGGTGCCCTCGCGCGACACCGTGAAACGTGTGGCGGCGGGACAACGGCTCGTGTCGGAGACGATTCCGCGCGACGAGATCTGGCTCGCGCAGACGCCGCAGGGCTTTCGGCGATCGGTGTTGGACGATGCCGTCGCGTTGGGCGCCTCGGGCGTGGACGCGACCGATGAAGCGATGCTGGCCGAGCGCGCCGGACATCGCGTCGAGGTCGTGCAGGGAGACGAGCGCAACATGAAGATCACGACGGCAGACGACCTGGCGGCGGCGCGCGCGATGCTCGCGCCGGTGCCGCGTGTCGGTACGGGCTACGACCTGCACCGGCTCGTCGCCGATCGCGCGCTCGTGCTCGCCGGCGTGGTCGTGCCGTTCGACAAGGGACCGCTCGGGCACTCCGACGGCGACGTCGTCTGTCACGCGTTGACGGATGCCATCTTCGGCGCGGCCGTTGCCGGTGACATCGGCCAGCATTTTCCGAACAGCGAGCCGCAGTGGAAGGACGCGCCCGGGCTGGATCTGTTGGCGCGAGCCGTGGCGATCGTCGCGCAGCTCGGCTGGCGTCCGATCAGCGCGGACGTGACCGTCATCCTCGAGCGGCCGAAGCTCGGTCCGCATCTGCCGGAGATCCGCGCGCGACTGGCGACGGCGCTCGGCGTGGACGCCGGGCAGGTCAGCGTCAAGGCCAAGACCAACGAGGGCGTGGATGCGACCGGCCGCGGCGAGGCAATCGCCGCGCATGCCGTGGCCGTGCTCGTGCCCGGGGGCGCGGCGTGATCGCTCCTCGTCTCAGATTCGCGCCGAGTCCGACGGGGCAGTTGCACGTCGGCAACGCGCGCACCGCGCTCTTCAACTGGCTGCTCGCGAAGCGGCTCGGCGGCACGCTCGTGCTGCGCATCGAAGACACGGACGTCGAGCGATCGACGCCCGAATCCGAGCGCGCGATCATCGAGGATCTCCGCTGGCTCGGGCTCACGTGGAACGAGGGGCCGGACGTGTCCGGCCCGTACGCGCCATACCGGCAGTCCGAGCGGCTCGATCGGTACGCGCGCGAGGCGCAGCGGCTCATCGCGCACGGCGACGCGTACTACTGCTTCTGCTCGCCGGAGATGCTCGAGGCCGAGCGGCAAGCGGCACATGCCGCGGGCCTGCCGCCAAAGTACTCCGGCCGCTGCCGCGCGATCGATCCGGCCGAGGCTGCGCGACGCGTGGCGTCCGGCGAGCCGGCGGCGATTCGCTTCGCCGTGCCGGGCGAGCCGCGCGACATCGTGTTCGCCGATCTCGTGCGCGGCGAGGTGCGCGTGCACACGAGCATCATCGGCGACCCGGTGATCATCCGGCGCAACGGCCGGCCGCAGTACAACTTCGCAGTGGTGATCGACGACGCCGACATGGCGATCACGCATGTCGTGCGGGGTGAAGATCACATCTCCAATACGCCGCTGCAGATTCTGATCGCCGAGGCGATCGCCGTGCCGACGCCGGCATTCGCGCATCTGTCGCTCGTGCTCGGGCCCGATCACGCGCCGCTGTCGAAGCGTCACGGCGCGACGAGCGTCGCCGAGTTTCGTGCGCGCGGCTTTCTGCCGGAGGCGCTCGTCAACTACCTGGCGCTGCTCGGCTGGTCGCCGGGCGACGATGAAGAGATTTTGCCGCTCGACGAGATGGCGCGGCGATTCGAGCTGTCGCGCGTCAGCCACAGCGCCGCGGTGTTCGACGTCGCGAAGCTGGCGTGGATCAATCGTCACTACATGAAAGCCGCGACATCGTCGCGTCTCGTGTCGGACGTGCTGCCGTACTTTCAGCGTGCGGGTTATATCGCAGAAGGCAGCGATGCCGCGCGCGCGTTCGTCGAGTCGCTGCTGCCGATGGCGGTCGGATCGGTCGATCGGCTCGAGGAAATTCCCGAGCGAGTGGCGTTCGTCTTCGGCTGGAACGCTGACGAGGCCGCACGACTTGTGCGTGACGAGGCGGACGGCGCGCGAGCCGTCGCGGCGTTCGCCGAGGTCGTGCGCGGACCGCTGCCCGATCGCGACGCGTTTCGTGCCGCGGCCGCGACGGTGCGCGAGCGCACGAGCCTCAAGGGCAAGGCGTTGTTTCATCCGCTGCGTGTCGCGCTGACCGGGCTCGAGTCGGGGCCGGAGCTGGATCTCGCGATTCCCGCGATCGATCGTGGCGCCGCGCTGCCGGCGGCAGCCGGTGTGGCGCCGATCGTCTCGTGCGCGGAGCGCGCGCGGGCGGTGACGAGGAGTGTGACGTGACGTTGGTCTATGGCATCAATCCCGTGTCCGAGGCGATGCGTGCGCGCCGCGTGGTGCGGCTCGTGCACGAGCGCGGCGCCGGCCCGCGCGTCGACGCGCTCGTCGCCCGCGCGCACGAGCTGCGGCTCGCGATCGAGACCGTCGATCGGCGCGCGCTCGAGCGGCTGACGCACGGCGGCGTCCATCAGGGCGTCGCGGCCGAGCTGCAGCCGCTGGCGGCGTATGCGCTCGAGGAGCTCGTCAGCGAGGCGGACGGTCCGCCGCTGCTGGTGGTGCTCGACAGCGTGGAGGATCCGCAGAACGTCGGCGCCATCTTTCGATCCGTAGATGCGGCGGGCGCGCACGGTGTGGTGCGGCAGGCGCGGCACGCCGCGCCGCTCGACGGCGCGACGGCGAAGGCCTCGGCCGGCGCGGTCAATCACGTGCGCACCGCCACCGTCGTCAACATCGCGCGCGCGATCGAAGAATTGAAGGCGTTGAACGTCTGGACGATCGGGCTCGACGCGACGGCGACCGACGCGTACGACGAGGTCGACTACACGCTGCCGACCGCGTTCGTCGTCGGCGCCGAGGGCACGGGCCTGCGGCGGCTGGTGCGCGAGACGTGCGATCGGCTCGTGTCGATTCCCATGTCGGGCGTCGTGTCGAGCTTGAACGTGTCGGTGAGCGCCGGCGTGGCGCTGTTCGAGGCAGCGCGTCAGCGTCGCCGTCGTCCGCCGTCGCCAAAGACGACGGCGGACAGGTAGCCCGCAGCCTGTCGTCCGAAGCCCGTTCCGTGAGATACTGGACGTTCGGCTGCGGGCCGTGGGACGTCGACGGGTGAATGCGCTCAGTGATGAACGGGATGGGTCCGGGTGTTGCCGTTTTGGCACAGTCCGTGCTAGCATTCCCGTTTTGTCTGGCTGGCGTAGCTCAGTCCGGTAGAGCAGCTGATTTGTAATCAGCCGGTCGGGGGTTCAAATCCCTTCGCCAGCTCCAAGTTCCGGGCCTCGCCCCACACGCACGTCGCAGGGACCAGTTGTTCCAGGCTGATGGCGGGTACGTCGGATCGAAGCTCCCCGCACGGGGGTGGGTGGCTCTGGATAGCGTTGCGCTGACGCGGAGGCAAGAGACACAGCACACAGTCAGACACGGCGTCGGACGGAGGAACACCGCGGCGCAACAGATCGGCGAGGTAGCGAAGCGGTCAAACGCAGCAGACTGTAAATCTGTCGCCCTAGCGGCTTCGAAGGTTCGAATCCTTCCCTCGCCACCACTCGACTCGCCGCTTGCGCGGCTCGCTCGTGGCAGGCCGTGCGAGCGGCAAGTCGAAGGGCAGACAGTAGACAGCGGAACGATGAGCGGGCGTGCCCGCCGAAGGTGCGAGCGAAGCGAGCGGTTACCGAAGGCGGGAGTAACTCAGTGGTAGAGTCACAGCCTTCCAAGCTGTTGGTCGCGGGTTCGATCCCCGTCTCCCGCTCCATTCGACTCATCTGGCGATTCGCGATGCGAACTGCCAGCGTCGCTCATGGCTGGCCGATGAGCGGCACGGCCTTGGCCCGAGCGAGCGAAGCGAGTCGAGGGCCGATGTAGCTCAGTTGGCAGAGCACGTCCTTGGTAAGGACGAGGTCACCGGTTCGATCCCGGTCATCGGCTCCATTCGACTCGGCCGCTGTGCGGCCTCGCTCATGGCAGGCCGCGTCGATGACCGAGTCGGCGAGCAGAGACGTTACGGCGGGCAGGCGGCCCGCCAGGTAGTAAACGAAAGCGTGGGCAGCGGACGTGGGGTCCCTGCCCCTCGATGGCGAAGGACGCCAGTCCAAGCGAGGTCGGAGAGCAATGGCGAAAGAGAAGTTTGATCGTTCGAAGCCGCACGTGAACGTTGGCACCATCGGCCACATCGACCACGGCAAGACGACGCTGACAGCGGCGCTGACCAAAGTGGCCGCTGACAAGGGCTGGGCCAAGTTCGTGCCCTACGACGAAGTGGCCAAGGCTTCCGAATCCCAGGGTCGCCGTGACGAGACGAAGATTCTCACGATCGCGACGAGCCACGTCGAGTACGGCACGGCCAACCGGCACTACGCGCACGTCGATTGCCCGGGCCACGCCGACTACATCAAGAACATGATCACGGGCGCCGCGCAGATGGACGGCGCGATCCTGGTCGTGAGCGCGGTCGACGGTCCGATGCCGCAGACGCGCGAGCACATCCTGCTCGCCCGTCAGGTCAACGTGCCGTACCTCGTCGTCGCCTTGAACAAGGTCGACGCGGTCGACGACCCCGAGCTGCTCGACCTCGTCGAGCTCGAGGTGCGTGAGCTGCTCAAGACCTACGAGTTCCCCGGCGACGACCTGCCCGTCGTGCGCATCTCGGCGCTCAAGGCGCTGCAGGGCGATCCGGCCGGCGTCGAGAGCGTCGTCAAGTTGATGGATGCGCTCGATACCTACATCCCGGTGCCGAAGCGTGACGTCGACAAGCCGTTCATGATGCCGATCGAAGACGTGTTCTCGATCTCCGGCCGCGGCACGGTCGTCACCGGCCGTGTCGATCGCGGCAAGGTGAAGGTCGGCGAGGAAGTCGAGATCGTCGGCTTCAAGCCGACGGAGAAGAAGGTCGTGACCGGCGTCGAGATGTTCCGCAAGCTGCTCGACGAGGGCGTGGCCGGCGACAACATCGGCGTGCTGCTGCGCGGTGTCGAGAAAGAGGACGTCGAGCGCGGTCAGGTGCTGGCGAAGCCGGGATCGATCAAGCCGCACACGAAGTTCAAGGGCACGGTCTACATCCTGTCGAAGGAGGAAGGCGGCCGTCACACGCCGTTTTTCAACGGCTATCGTCCGCAGTTCTACATCCGGACGACCGACGTGACGGGCACGCTGAAGCTGCCCGAGGGCGTCGAGATGGTGATGCCCGGCGACAACACGACGATTCTCGGCGAGTTGTTGACGCCGGTGGCGCTCGAGGCCGGCGCGCGCTTCGCGATCCGCGAAGGCGGCCGGACCGTAGGCTCGGGGACGATTACCGAGGTGCTCGAGTAGTGATGTTCGAGCGATGACGGCGGGCCGGGCTCACGTCCGGCTCACCCGCTCGCTCGGCGGATCAGTGAGACGACCATGCGCGAGATCATCACGTTGGCCTGCGGCGACTGCAAACGCCGCAACTACAGCACGACGAAGAACCGCCGGAAGAGCTCGGAGCGGCTGGAGCTGAACAAGTACTGCCGCTACTGCCGGAAGCACACGGCGCACAAGGAGAGCAAGTAAGCAAACTTCGAACTAGGAACTTCGAACTTTGAAAGCTGGACTGTCATTCGAAGTTCAAAGTTCGACGTTCAAAGTTCGTGAAATCACGTAGGCCAGTAGCTCAATTGGTAGAGCATCGGTCTCCAAAACCGAGGGCTGGGGGTTCGATTCCCTCCTGGCCTGCCAAAACACGACACGCGGAGGGAGTCGCGTGGGCGCAGGTGCGCTAGGCGGGCGGCGCGGGTTCCGCCATCCACATTCATGAAGGCAGCGATGTTGGACAACCTGAAGGAGTCGCCGGAGCACGTCAGTGGCTGGGTCGGGCGCGCGCGCCGGTTCCTGACCGATGCGCGTGCCGAGCTCTCACGCGTCACGTGGCCGACCCGCCGCGAGGTCTGGGCGACGACCGTCGTCGTCATCCTGATCTCGCTGTTGTTCGGCATCTACCTCTATGGCGTGGATTTGATCTTGTCGTGGCTGGTCGCCTCGATCTTCGACTGGGCCGGACGGTAGGGCATGGACGTCGCACGGGCGGCGTGGGACTCGCCACTCACTCACATGACTGACGACAAGACGAAGCACTGGTACATCATCCACACCTACTCGGGCTTCGAGAACAAGGTGCGGGAGTCGCTCGAGCAGCGGGCACAGGCGTACGGGCTGCAGGACGAGATCGGCGAGGTGCTGATCCCGACCGAGGACATCGTCGAGAAGCGCGGCGGCCGCGAAGTGAAGAGCTCGCGCCGGTTCTTTCCGGGCTACATCCTCGTCGAGATGCACATGTCGGACAACGCCTGGCATGTGGTGAAGAACACGCCGAAGGTGACCGGGTTCGTCGGCGCCGGGCCGAAGCCGTCACCGCTGTCGCGCGAGGAAGTCGATCGCATCCTGCACCAGGTGGCGGTCGGCGCCGAGAAGCCGAAGCCGAAGTACACGTTCGAGCGCGGCGATCAGGTGCGGATCAACGAAGGACCGTTCGCGAGCTTCAACGGCACGGTCGACGAAGTGAACACGGACCGGAACACGTTGAAGGTGATGGTCACGATCTTCGGCCGCGCGACGCCGGTCGAGCTGGACTTCTTGCAGGTCGAGAAGCTGTAAGTGGACATCGCGAACCCCGCGCCGTGCAGGCGCGGCGGTGAGCGGAGCGAGCGGCGGGAGCCGCGAGCTGCGAGCGGGGGTGGGGCCCCGCGAGCGAGTTGATTAAAGATGGCCAAAAAGATTCAGGCGCAAGTGAAGCTCCAGATTGCCGCGGGCAAGGCGACGCCCGCGCCGCCGGTCGGCACCGCGCTCGGCCCGCACGGCGTCAACATCATGGACTTCTGCAAGAACTTCAACGCGAAGACGGCGAAGGACGACGGGCTGATCATCCCGGTGGTCGTGACGATCTACTCGGATCGGTCCTACTCGTTCATCACGAAGACGCCGCCGGCCGCCGTGCTGCTCAAGCGCGCGGCCAACATCGCGAAGGGATCCGGCGAGCCGAACAAGACCAAGGTCGGCACCGTGACCGCCAAGCAGGTCGAGGACATCGCGCGGCTGAAGCTGCCCGATCTGAACTGCGAGGCGATCGACTCCGCCGTCCGTTCGGTGCGCGGCACCGCGCGGTCGATGGGACTGGACGTCCTCGACTGACCGGACGATGTCCGGTCAGTCGGAACTGTGAACTTCGAACTGTGAACTTCGAACCCGGAAGAGGAAGGGATCGAGTTCGAAGTTCCAAGTTCGCAGTTCGAAGTTTCAAGAAGTGGGAGGCGCCTTGGCGCCGATTGCACCACGGGAGGTAGTCAGTGCGCACGCGAGGCAAGAAGTATCAGGCGGCCAGGCAGCAGGTGCCGGCCAGGCCTCAGACGATCGAGGAGGCCGTGCCGCTCATTCAGAAGGTCAAGTACACCAAGTTCGACGAGACGGTCGAGTTGTCGGTGCGGCTCGGCGTCGATCCGAAGCACTCCGACCAGATGGTGCGCGGCACGGTCGTGCTGCCGCACGGGCTCGGCAAGTCGAAGCGTGTGCTCGTGATTGCCGGTGCGGACAAGCAGCGCGAAGCGCGCGAGGCCGGCGCCGACGAGACGGGCGGTGAAGAGCTCGTCGACCGCATCATGGGCGGCTGGACGGACTTCGACGCGGTCGTCGCGACGCCGGACATGATGCGCGCCGTCGGCAAGCTCGGCAAGGTGCTCGGGCCGCGCGGCCTGATGCCGAACCCGAAGACCGGCACGGTCACCGTGGACGTCACGAAAGCGGTGCAGGAGATCAAGGCCGGCAAGGTCGAGTTCCGCGTGGACAAGGCCGGCGTCGTGCACGCGCCGATCGGCAAGATCTCGTTCGCCAGCGAACGGCTCGTCGCTAACGCGCACGCGCTGATGGAGACGATCGTCAAGGCCAAGCCGTCGGCGGCCAAGGGCAAATACCTCAAGAGCGTGACGATGTCGTCGACGATGGGCCCGGGCGTGGCGATCGACACGTCGCACGTGGATGAGTTGGTGAAGCACTAGGCAATTTCGAAGTTCGAACGTCGACGTCCGAACTTCGCGGAGCGATCAATGGCCGTCAGTAGAGCAGACAAAGCAACCGAGCTGGGACAGCTCGAAGTCGCGTTTCGCGAGTCCGACACCGCGGTGCTCGTCGACTATCGCGGCATTACCGTGCCGCAGGTGACCGAGCTGCGGCGGCAGATTCGCGCCGTCGGTGGCACCTATCGCGTCGTCAAGAACACGCTGGCGAAGCGCGCGGTCGCGGGCACGCCGTTCGAGGCGTTCACCGCATCGTTCAGCGGCACGACCGCCGTCGTCTACACGGGCAAGGACCCGGTGGCGATGGCGAAGACGCTGACGACGTTCGTCAAGGCGACGCCGGCGATCAGCATCAAGGGCGCCGTCGTGCAGGGACGCGCGGTCGCGCCGGCCGCGGTCGACGATCTGGCGAACCTGCCGGGCAAGCCGGAGCTCTACGGCAAGCTGCTGTATGTGCTCCAGGCGCCGATGCAGCAGCTGGTGACGGTGCTCTCCGCCGTGCCGCGCGATTTGGTGACCGTGCTGGCCGCCGCGGAGAAGAAGAAATCGGAAGGGAATTAACTTCGAAGTTCGACCTTCGAAGTTCGAAGTTGACTCGTGTTTTGAGGAGAAAAGAGCAATGGCCGACGTGACGCAGCAGCAGGTGGTGGAGTACATCAAGGGCATCTCGGTGTTGGAGCTCTCGCAGCTCGTGAAGGCGCTCGAGTCCGAGCTCGGCGTGTCGGCCGCAGCGGCGGTCGCCGTGGCGGCGCCGGCGGCGGGCGGCGGCGGAGCGGCCGCGGCGCCAGCCGAGGAGAAGACCGAGTTCACGGTCGTGCTGACCGACGCCGGCGGCAACAAGATCAACACGATCAAGGCCGTTCGCGAGGTCACCAGCCTCGGCCTGAAGGAAGCGAAGGATCTCGTCGAGTCCGCGCCGAAGCCGATCAAGGAAGGCGTCAGCAAGGACGAGGCGGCCGCCATCAAGAAGAAGTTCGAAGAGGCGGGCGCGAAGGTCGAGGTCAAGTAAGAGTTCGAAGTTCGGCGATGCCGGGTGCCGGGCTTCCGAGCCCGGCACCCGTGTCGGTTTTTGTGGCTGTCACGGGCGGAGTGCCGTCCGCCACCGTTAGGGAAGGGTCATTGAATGTACAGCCTGCCCAAAAACGTCTACCGCGAGCGCATTGATTTTTCGAAGATCAAGACCACCATCCCGATCCCCAACCTGATCGAGATCCAGAAGAAGTCGTACGAACGGTTCCTCCAGATGAACCGCCTGCCTGCCGAGCGTGAAGACGTCGGCCTGCAGTCCGTGTTCAAGTCGGTGTTTCCGATCAGCGACTTCCGCGAGAACTCGTCGCTCGAGTTCATCGAGTACTCGATCGGCAACTGGGAGTGCAAGTGCGGACGGCTGGCGGGCCTCGAGCATCTGCGCAAGAAGTGCGAGGGCTGCGGGACGGTGCTCGTCGCCGATCCGTACGGCGAGGGCGCGGTGATCTGTCCCTCGTGCGGCCGCGCCAACGAGGCGCGCGGCGACGTCTGCGATCTGTGCGGTACGACCGTGCAGATGAAGCTGAAGTACGACGTCGACGAGTGCCAGGAGCGCGGCATGACGTTCGCCGTGCCGTTGAAGGTCACGATCCGTCTGGTCGTCTGGAACAAGGATCCGGAGACCGGCGTGAAGACGATCCGCGACATCAAGGAGCAGGAGGTCTACTTCGGTGACATCCCGCTCATGGGCGATCACGGGACCTTCATCATCAACGGCACCGAGCGCGTCATCGTCAGCCAGCTGCACCGGTCGCCGGGCGCGTTCTTCCACGCGGAAGACAAGACGCTGTACGTCGCGCAGATCATTCCGTACCGCGGCTCGTGGGTCGAGTTCGAGTACGACACGAAGAACCTGCTGTACGTGCGCATCGATCGCAAGCGCAAGTTCCTCGCGACAGTGTTCCTGCGCGCGCTGGGCCTGCGCGGCGCGAACGAGATCCTGCGGTCGTTCTACACGGTCGACGAGCTGAAGCTGCAGGGCGGCAAGATCCTGTGGAAGGTGTCCGACTCGCTGGTCGGCCGCCGCTCCGGACAGGAGCTGGCCATCCCGGGCTCGGATCTGTCGCTGCACGCCGGCAAGAAGATCCGCAAGGACCAGGTCGAGGCGCTGAAGAAGTCGGGCGTCGAGGCGATCGAGCTGGTCGACGCGGAGCGCGAGGGCGCGTTCTCGGCCAACGACATCATCGATCCGCAGACGGGTGAGGTCATCCTCGAGGCCAACGAGGAGCTGTCCGAGCGCGTGATCGCGATGGCGCAGGAGACGGGCGCCTCGTCGATCGAGGTGTTCTTCCCGGAGAAGGACGAGATCGGGCCCGTCCTGTCGCAGACGCTGAAGAAGGATCCGATCCAGAAGCACGAAGAGGCGCTGATCGAGATCTACCGCCGCCTGCGGCCGGGCGATCCGCCGACGCTCGACAGCTCGCGCAACCTGTTCGAGAACATGTTCTTCAACGCGCAGAAGTACGATTTCTCGCGCGTCGGCCGGCTGAAGCTGAACACGAAGCTGAAGCTGAACACGCCGCTCGACGAGAAGGTGCTGCACCCGGCGGACTTCTACGAGGTCATCAAGTACCTCCTGAAGCTGCGCAAGAACCCGGCGCTGATCGACGACATCGACCACCTCGGCAACCGGCGCGTGCGCTCGGTCGGTGAGCTGCTGGAGAACCAGTTCCGGATCGGCCTCGTGCGCATGGAGCGGGCGATCAAGGAAAAGATGTCGGTCTACCAGGAAATGGCGACCGCCATGCCGCACGACCTGATCAACGCGAAGCCGGTCATGGCCGCGATTCGCGAGTTCTTCGGGTCGTCGCAGCTGTCGCAGTTCATGGACCAGACCAACCCGCTGTCGGAGGTCACGCACAAGCGCCGGCTCTCGGCGCTCGGACCCGGCGGGCTGTCGCGTGAGCGCGCGGGCTTCGAGGTCCGCGACGTGCACACGACGCACTACGGCCGCATCTGCCCGATCGAGACGCCGGAAGGCCCGAACATCGGCCTGATCTCGTCGCTGTCGTCGTTCGCGCGGATCAACGACTTCGGCTTCATCGAGTCGCCGTACCGCAAGGTGAAGGACGGTCACCTGCTCGACTACGTGGTCGTCACCAACGCGGGCGGCAACCCGAAGTACAAGGTCGGCGACATCGTCGAGGCCGACGAGCTGGTCGGCGTCAACGGCCAGTCGAAGAAGAAGGGCGTCGAGTTCGAGCCGTACTGCTTCTATCTCTCCGCGTGGGAGGAGGACCAGTACGTCATCGCGCAGGCCAACGTCGAGATCGACGAGAAGGGCCGGCTGAAGAACGATCGCGTCAACGCGCGCCAGGCGGGCGACTTCATCCTCGCGCCGCGCGACAAGGTCGACTTCATCGACGTCTCGCCGAAACAGCTCGTGTCGGTTGCGGCTTCGCTCATCCCGTTCCTCGAGAACGACGATGCGAACCGCGCGCTGATGGGATCGAACATGCAGCGCCAGGCGGTGCCGCTGCTCCAGGCGCGGTCGCCGTTCGTCGGCACCGGCATGGAGTACATCACCGCGCGCGACTCGGGCGCGGTCGTCGTCGCGCGCCGGACCGGCACGGTCGACTACGTCGACAGCAAGCGCATCGTCGTGCGCGTCGAGGGCAGCGAGGCCGAAGGGATGTCGCGTGAAATGGGCGCGGACATCTACGGCATGACGAAGTTCAAGCGGTCCAATCAGAACACCTGCATCAACCAGCGGCCGATCGTCCGGGTCGGTCAGCGGGTGGCGAAGGGGCAGGTGCTGGCCGACGGTCCGTGCACGGAGCTCGGCGAGCTCGCCCTCGGCCGGAACGTGCTCGTCGCGTTCATGCCGTGGCGCGGCTACAACTTCGAGGACGCGATCCTGGTCTCGGAACGGATGGTGAAGGACGACTACTACACGTCGATCCACATCGAAGAGTTCGAGATCGAGGCGCGCGACACGAAGCTCGGGCCCGAGGACATCACGCGGGACATCCCGAACGTGTCCGAGACGTACCTGCGAGACCTGGACGAGAGCGGCATCATCCGCATCGGCGCCAACGTCAAGCCGGGCGACATCCTCGTGGGCAAGGTCACGCCGAAGGGCGAGACGCAGCTCACGCCGGAAGAGAAGCTGCTGCGCGCGATCTTCGGTGAGAAGGCCGGAGACGTGAAGGACGCGTCGCTCACCTGCCCGCCGGGCATCGAGGGCATCGTCGTCGGCGTGCGGATCTTCTCGCGGAAGGGCATCGAGAAGGACGACCGCGCGAAGCAGATCGAGGAGGACGAGCTCGCCCTGATGGAGAAGAACCTCCAGGACGAGATCCGCATCCTCCACGAGGAGACGAAGAAGCGGCTGGTGCAGCTGCTCGCCGGGCGCACGCTGCGGAGCGATCTGTTCGACGCGGACGGACGCGATCGCGTGCTGCGCAAGGGCACGGCGCTCACGGCGGAGGTGATGGCCGACGTGCCGTTCTCGACGCTCGTGCGTGCGCGCGTCGAGACGGACGATCTCGGCTTCGAGGACGAGCTCCGCACGATGGAGGATCGGACGGCGCAGCGCGTCGACGTCATCCAGCGCGAGTTCGAGGAGAAGAAAGAGAAGATCCGCCGCGGCGACGAGCTGCCCCCGGGCGTCATCAAGCTCGTGAAGGTGTACGTCGCGATGAAGCGCAAGCTGTCGGTCGGCGACAAGATGGCCGGCCGCCACGGCAACAAGGGCGTCATCGCGCGCATCCTGCCGGAAGAGGACATGCCGTACCTGCCGGACGGCACGCCGGTCGAGATCGTGCTCAATCCGCTCGGCGTTCCATCGCGTATGAACGTCGGACAGATCCTCGAGACGCACCTCGGCTGGGCCGCGCACGCGCTCGGGCTCTGGTTCGCGACGCCGGTCTTCGACGGCGCGATGGAGACCGAGATCAAGACCTGGCTGGACAAGGCCGGTCTGCCGAAGAGCGGCAAGACGCAGCTCTACGACGGCATGACGGGTGTGCCGTTCGAACAGGACGTGACGGTCGGCTACATCTACATGCTGAAGCTGTCGCACCTGGTCGACGACAAGATCCACGCGCGCTCGATCGGACCGTACTCGCTGATCACGCAGCAGCCGCTCGGCGGCAAGGCGCAGTTCGGCGGCCAGCGGTTCGGCGAGATGGAGGTCTGGGCGCTCGAGGCCTACGGCGCGGCGCACATCCTCCAGGAGCTGCTCACGGCCAAGTCCGACGATGTGACCGGCCGCGCGAAGATCTACGAGGCGATCGTCAAGGGCGACGCATCGTTCGCGCCGGGCCTGCCGGAGTCGTTCAACGTGTTGATCCGCGAGCTCCAGGCGCTGTGCCTGGACGTCGAGCTGATCAAGACGAAGGCGCGTCCGGCGCTCGACGCGCCGGCGCCGGAAGGCGAGCCGACGCCGGAGACGCCGGTCGGGGCCTAGGGAAACTTTGAACTTCGAACCGAGAACTTCGAACTGACGCGAGCGAGCAACAGTTCGAAGTTCGAACTTCGAAGTTCGAAGTTAACAAGTAATAGGAATTGCAGGAGATCAGATGAGACCCAATCTCCATGACAAGAGCCAGTTGACGTCGGACTTCGACGCCATTCGCATCAGCCTGGCGTCGCCGGATCGCATTCTGCAGTGGTCGCACGGCGAGGTCACCAAGCCGGAGACGATCAACTACCGGACGTTCAAGCCGGAGCGCGACGGCCTGTTCTGCGCGAAGATCTTCGGGCCGGTCACCGACTGGGAGTGCCTCTGCGGCAAGTACAAGCGCATGAAGCACCGCGGCGTCATTTGCGACAAGTGTGGCGTCGAGGTCACGCAGGCGAAGGTGCGCCGCGAGCGGCTGGGCCATATCCAGCTCGCGACGCCCGTGAGCCACGTGTGGTTCTTCAAGGGCCTGCCGAGCCGCATCGGGCACCTGCTCGATCTGTCGCTGCGCGATCTCGAGCGCATCCTCTACTTCGAGGCGTACGTCGTCACCGACGCGGGCGAGACGGATCTGAAGGACAAGCAGCTGCTGACGGAGGATCAGTACCGTCAGGAGCGCGAGCGCTGGGGCTTCAAGTTCAAGGCGCAGATGGGCGCCGAGGCCATCAAGGAGATGCTGCGCCGCGTCAACGTCGAGCGGCTGGCCGAAGAGCTGCGCGAGAAGATGCGCAACGAGCCGTCGGCGCAGAAGAAGCTGAAGTACGCGAAGCGCCTGAAGGTCGTCGACTCGTTCCGCCGGTCCACGAACAAGCCGGAGTGGATGATCCTCGACGTCATTCCCGTCATTCCGCCCGAGCTGCGTCCGCTCGTGCCGCTCGACGGCGGCCGCTTCGCGACGTCGGATCTGAACGATCTCTACCGACGCGTCATCAACCGCAACAACCGGTTGAAGAAGCTGATGGAGCTGAAGGCGCCGGACGTGATCATCCGCAACGAGAAGCGGATGCTCCAGGAGGCCGTCGACGCGCTGTTCGACAACGGCCGCCGCGGCCGCGTGCTGCGCGGCGCGAACAACCGCCCGCTCAAGTCGCTGTCGGACACGCTGAAGGGCAAGCAGGGGCGGTTCCGCCAGAACCTGCTCGGCAAGCGCGTCGACTACTCCGGCCGCTCGGTCATCGTCGTCGGGCCCGAGCTGAAGCTGCACCAGTGCGGCCTGCCGAAGAAGATGGCGCTCGAGCTGTTCAAGCCGTTCATCTACAACAAGCTCGAAGAGCGCGGCCTCGTGTCGACCATCAAGCAGGCGAAGGAGATGGTCGAGCAGCAGCGGTCGGAAGTGTGGGACATCCTCGAGGAAGTCATCCGCGAGCATCCCGTGCTGCTGAACCGCGCGCCGACGCTGCACCGGCTCGGCATCCAGGCGTTCGAGCCCGTGCTCGTCGAGGGCAAGGCGATCCGCATCCATCCGCTCGTCTGCACGGCGTTCAACGCCGACTTCGACGGCGACCAGATGGCCGTGCACATCCCGCTGTCGCCCGAGGCGCAGATCGAAGCGTCCGTGCTGATGATGGCGTCGAACAACGTGCTCTCGCCGGCGTCGGGCCAGCCGATCGCGATTCCGTCGCAGGACATCGTGCTGGGCTGCTACTACCTGACGAAGGCGAAGACCGAGGCCAGGGGTGAGGGCCGCGCGTTCGGATCGTACGAGGACGTGCTGCTCGCGCTTGAGGCGGGACAGGTCGAGACGCTGACGCCGATCCGGCTGCGGTACACGGGCCGGCTGATCGATCTGACGACGGCGCGCGACTCGCAGGACGTGCTCGCGGCCGACGAGACGACGGTCGATCACGCGGTGATCAACACGACGGTCGGGCGCGTGATCTTCAACAACGCGCTGCCGAAGGAGATGCCGTACATCAACGGTCTCCTGAAGAAGAAGGGCCTGCAGCAGGCGGTGCGCTTCTGCTACCTGAAGTACGGGCTCGAGAAGACCGTCGAGATGCTCGACAGCCTCAAGCACCTCGGCTTCACCTACGCGACGCGATCGGGGCTGTCGATCGGCATCGACGATCTGATCATCCCGGAGAAGAAGGCGTCGCTCGTGCAGAACGCGCGCGACGAGGTCATCAAGGTCGAAGGGCAGTATCAGGAAGGCGCGATCACCAACGGCGAGCGCAAGAACAAGGTCATCGCCATCTGGTCGGAAGTCACCGAGAAGATCGCCGACGCGATGTTCGGCGAGATGGAGTCGCTCGACAAGTCCGGGCGCAACTTCAACCCCGTGTACGTCATGGCCGACTCGGGCGCGCGCGGCAGCAAGCAGCAGATCCGCCAGCTGGCCGGCATGCGCGGCCTGATGGCGAAGCCGTCGGGCGAGATCATCGAGACGCCGATCACGTCGAACTTCCGTGAAGGCCTCACGGTGTTGCAGTACTTCATCTCGACGCACGGCGCCCGCAAGGGCCTCGCCGATACGGCGCTGAAGACGGCCGACTCGGGTTATCTGACGCGACGTCTGGTGGACGTCGCGCAGGACGTGATCATCCACGAGATCGATTGCGGCACGATGGACGGCCTCGAGGCGCGTCCGATCGTCGACTCGGGCGGCGAGATCATCGAGCGGCTCGGCGACCGGATCATCGGCCGCGTGGCGCTCGAGGCCATCGTCGATCCGTCGACCGGCGAGGAGATCGTGCCGGCCGCCGGAGAGATCGACGAGACGCTGGCCGAGAAGGTCGAGGACGCGGGACTCGAGCGCGTCAAGATCCGCTCGGTGCTGACGTGTGCGTCGCGCCGCGGCGTGTGCGCGAAGTGCTACGGCCGCGATCTGGCGACGGGCCATCTGGTCGAGCTCGGCCTGGCGGTCGGCGTCATCGCGGCGCAGTCGATCGGCGAGCCGGGCACGCAGCTCACGATGCGGACGTTCCACATCGGCGGCACCGCGTCGCGCGTCGCCGAACAGTCGACGCTCGAGACGCGGCACAAGGGCACCGTCAAGTTCGACGGGATCCTGGCGGTCGAAGGCCGCCGCGATGCGAACACGGAGGCCGGTGTCAAGCCGCTCATCGTGATGAACCGCAGCGGCTCGATCAACATCGTGGACGAGAAGGGCGTCGTCCGCGAGCGCTACGGGATGGTCTACGGCGCGCACCTCAAGGTGCGCGAGGGCCAGCACGTCGAGAAGGGCCAGACGCTCGTCGAGTGGGATCCGTACACGTTCTCGATCCTGACCGAGAGCGGCGGCACGGTCCGCTTCAAGGACATCATCGACAAGGTGACGGTCCACGAGGACTTCGACGAAGTGACGGGTCTGTCGCGGCTGATCATCGTCGACTCGCCGGACGAGAAGAAGCAGCCGGCGATCGAGATCGTCGGACCGGACGGCCAGGTGGCGCACCGCTACCACATGCCGTCGAATGCGCACTTGATGGTGGCCAACGGCGAGACGGCCTTTGCCGGCGACGTGCTCGCGAAGATTCCGCGCGAGACGACGAAGACGAAGGACATCACGGGCGGTCTGCCGCGCGTGGTCGAGCTGTTCGAGGCGCGCAAGCCGCGCGAGACGGCCGTCATCTCGGAGATCGACGGGACGGTCCGCCACGGCGGCGTCGTGAAGGGCCTGCGGAAGATCCTCGTGGTTCCGGACGAGGGCGGCGAGCCGCGGGAGTACTCGCTGCCGCGCGGCGTGCACGTGAACGTCCAGGAAGGCGACCGCGTGCGCGCGGGCGAGCCGCTCATGGACGGACCGCGCAATCCGCACGATATCCTCGCGGTGCTCGGTGAGCGCGAGCTGCAGGCGTACCTCGTGAACGAGATTCAGGAGGTCTACCGGCTGCAGGGCGTCGGCATCAACGACAAGCACATCGAGGTCATCGTCCGGCAGATGATGCGGTGGGTGAAGGTCGAGGAAGTGGGCGACACCGAGTTCCTCATCGAGGAGCAGGTGGACAAGTTCCGCTTCCAGGAAGAGAACGAGCGCGTGCTGGCGCAGGGCGGCATGCCGGCGAAGGGCCGGCCGCTGCTGCTCGGCATCACGAAGGCGTCGCTCTCGACCGACTCGTTCATCTCCGCCGCATCGTTCCAGGAGACGACGCGCGTGCTGACGGAGGCGTCGATCTCCGGCAAGGTCGACTACCTGCGCGGCCTGAAGGAGAACGTCACGATGGGCCGTCTGATCCCGGCCGGCACCGGGTTCGACTACTACCAGCACATCGCGATCCCGGCCGACGCGCCGCCGCCACCGCCGCCGCCGTCTCCGGAGGAGCTGGAGCAGCGCGAGATGGACGACTACGCGGACGTCGACTTCGGCTTCAAGGACGACGAGGCCATTTGACGGAGCGATAGCCAGCGGACATCGGGTCATCTGGCTATCGGGTCATCGGATCATCTGATTCGGCACTCAACACGACGGGCGCGCTCGGCAACGGGCGCGCCCGTTGTGTTTTTGGCGGCGGCGACTCGAAAACACGATAATCCAGCGATGTTCACGCTCGAGCACGTCGTGCCGTGGGGCCGGTCGTTCGACGAGTACCGGCGCATGTTCGCGCTGACCGACGATGCTCTGCGTCTCAGGATGCTTGGATGCGGAGACGGACCAGCGAGCTTCAATGCCGAGGCGACGCGTCGCGGCACGCACGTGATCTCGTGCGATCCGATCTACCGCTACGACGCCGAGCAGCTCCGGCAGCGAATCGCCGTGACGTCCGGGGAAATCCTCGAACAAACGCGCAAGAACGCCGGCGAGTTCGTCTGGACGACCATCACGTCCGTCGAGGAGCTTGGCCGCGTCCGACTGGCGGCGATGAATGACTTTCTGGACGATTACGCGGCTGGCAGACGTGAAGGCCGATACATCAACGCGGAATTGCCGACGCTGCCATTCGCCGACGCGTCGTTCGACCTCGCGTTGAGCTCACATTTTCTGTTCCTATACACGGCGCAGTTGGGTGAGGCATTCCACCGCGCAGCGATCTTGGAAATGTGCCGCATCGCGAGAGAAGTGCGCATCTTTCCGCTGCTTGCGCTCGGTTCGGTGCTGTCGCCGCTGGTGGAGCCGCTGGCCGGCGAGCTCGCCAGTCAAGGATTCGTCGTGTCGGTCGAAGATGTCGACTACGAGTTTCAGCGCGGCGGCAATCAGATGATGCGGATTCGTCGAGTCAGTTGATCAGATGTACACCGCGTCTTCCGGCCCGGCGTCTCCATCGACGTGCTCGGTCACGGGTGCGCCCGCTGCGTGGCGAGAGCAAGTAACCGTGTGTCGCGGTGCGTGCTAGGATTCGCGCGCAGCGAGGTCAACCGAAATGCGACTGACTCATCGCTGCGAGGACGTGTTCGAGTGTCTGTTTCGTGAATTGTTGGCAGACGAGGAACGCATCAAAAGTGATGAGCGAAACCGAGACGGAACGAGCTCTATCGACGAATCGCGCCGGCTGGGATTGCGTCGCACCAAAGTTCCATGGAGGAACAGCTCTGCCAGAGTACGGGCCGCTGGCTCCGACCGAAGATACGCTCGGGCTCTTGGACCGCAAGACCGACCTTTGCGCTCTGGAGCTGGGATGCGGCAGTGGGCACTCGCTTCGGTACCTTGCCGAGCGCGGCGCGAGGGAGGTCTGGGGCCTCGACTTGTCTCCGGTGCAGGTGGCCTTCGCGGAAGAGACGCTCCGTCCTTTTACCGAACGGGTGCGGCTCTTCGAGTCCGCAATGGAGGTGAATCCGGGAATCCCGTCTGAGCACTTCGATCTGGTGTTCTCAATTTATGGGCTGGGCTGGACGACTGATCTCCAGGCGACGATGGGGCTCGTCGCGAGCTACCTCAAACCAGGAGGGTGTTTCATTGTCAGTGGGGAGCACCCGGTTTACGGCTGTCTCGAGTGGACCGGAGAAAAGTACACTATTTCGGAGTCATATTTCACCGAAGGCCCTCGCGAACACGCGTCGTGGAAAGGAGTGCCGATAGTGATTCATCGACGCACTCTGAGTACGTTCGTGAGAGAGAGCATCCACGCGGGCCTCCAACTCGAAGCTCTTGTCGAAACGCCACTCAATCCGGCCGCAGTGAAAGACGCGCATGCCGATCCCGAGCGTTGGTACTCAGTGGATCGGGCTCGCCTGATACCAACCACGTTCATTATCAAAGCGCGGAAACCGTTGCGGGACGGATGATGTTCGGTCGGTTCATCGCCGCCGACTTCAGATAGCGCATCAGACACGCCGGCGGTAGACTTTGGATGACCATGTCTATTTAGCCAGCGCGCGCAGCGCATTCTTGTATTTCTTGGCGGGTTGGGCCGCAATTTTCAACGCGGTATTGGTGCCGGGATCGCGAGGAGTCAGCAGGATGCCGTGGTCGGTTTCGACAGCGAGCACGTGATCGCCGGGCTCGAGATGAAGCCGGTCCGCCATGTCCTTGGGCAAGGTCGCACTGACGGATCTGCGGGCTCGTCGGCGAGTGACTTTCTTGGTCATCTCGATGTTCTGATCGAACGGTCGTACACGGTATCACTTTGCTCGCTCGCGACCGACGCGCCGTCATGCGCAGCCTATCGACCTTGTCACGGCACCCACGCCAGATACGCGGCGTAGACGAGCGCGGTGCCGAGAGCGAGCAGCACGAGTCCCGCTGATCGATGCCGGTGCATGAAGCAGAGCATCAGGAGACCGGTCAGCGAGATGAGCGCCAGCATCGACGCCGACACGTCGATCAGCAGCTTCCAGATACCGCCCGTATCGCGGCCCTTGTGCAGATCGTTCAGGACGGCGACGAGACCCAGGCGTGTTTCCGTGACGTCGTACCGGCCCGTTGCGCGGTCGACGAGCACGTCGGCCGCGTAGCCCGGGCCTTTGAACGCAATCGAGAGATCGGTTTCCTCGACGCGAAAGTCGGCGACGGCGCCGCTGAGGCGATTCGTCTGGCGTAGAAACTCGACGACGGCCAGCTTGTCGACGGTGCCGGATCCGGTGTTGGTCCACGCCGCGTTCATCTGTCCCTGCACTTCGATCGCGCGCGGCGTGCCGGAAAACCACTCCGCGTGATTCAGCGTCAGCCCCGTGGCCGCGAAGAAGAACACGACCGCGAAGCTGATCATCGACATGTAGATGTGCAGCCAGCGGGCGTACTTGGCGACGTCGCGCTTCCACGTGCGGCGCGCGACAGCCGTGACGGATACCGGCGGAGCGGTCAACGGACGCGCGATCATCGGCTTGCCACCTTGTGATAATCCAGCGACGCCGCCGCAACTTCCGTATTCGGTGCCAGATCGACGTGACGCGCTGCGCTCGAGAAATCCATGTCCTGCCGCATGAGCTGATAGGTTCCATGTTCACGCGCGACTTCGATATTGACCGCGTACGTGCCGGGAGCCACGAGCGTGCCGCGGCCATCTTTCCCATCCCACGTGAACGTGTAGCGTCCCGGCGATCGCGTGGCGCTCGAGACCGAGTCGACGATCTGCGTGCCCTCGGCCATCGCGCGCAGCCGGTCCTCGCGATACCAGGTGCGAAGCTCCGGCAGATAGCGCGGCTTGTCGAACCACAACGCCAGCGTGCGGATCGGAAAGCGATCCTTGTCCTCGATCCACACGGCTAGATACGGACGGCGGCCGAGCGTGCGGGCCAGCTCGACGGTGACCGTCAGCTCGAAGCTCGTGTCCCACGCCTGCCCCGCGGCGTAGACGGTCTGCATCGGGCTCGGCAGCATCAGCGGCGCCCGGCGCGTCACCTCCATTGCCGTCCATCCCGGTGATTCGATCTGCCGGCCGTCCGTCAGCACGAGCAGGAACTCCACGCCGGGCGTCTGCATCGCGAGTGTTTCGCCGGCGTCTGGCGAGAGCACGCAGAGCGCCGTCGCAAGCGCACCGGCATCGACCGCATCCGTCGCGACGACCGTCGCGCTCGCAATCTGCGACGCCGGCTCGCCGGTGCGCGGATCGACGATGTGCGAGTAGTGCCGGCCGCCGATGTCGAAGCCGCGGCGATAGCTGCCGCTCGTCGCGACCGCGCGATCGCGCACGGCGATTTGCGTGAGTGGCACCGCATTGTCCGCGTTGTGGCGCGGATCGGTGACGCCGACGGTCTCCGTCCACGCGCCTCGAGCGACGAGATCGCCACCGACGTTGACCACGACGGCCTCGACGCCGTCCACGGCAAGGGCGGCCCGTGCGGCGCGATCGACGATGTAGCTCTTCGTGAACGAGTTGAGTGCGAGCGGAATCGTGCTCGTGTGCGTGACGGTGCCTGCGGCCGCGTCGAGACGCCAATGAGATTGCCGCACGCCGGCGACCGCGGCCAGTAACGCCGCAGGCGCCGGCATCTCCTGGCGGGCTTCGGCGACTCGCCAGACGCGCGCGATGTTCTCGGCGGCCGCGTCGAGCGCGCCACCGGTACGGTCGCGCCAGCGATCGAACAGGCTCAGGATCGTGAACAGCTCAGGCGAGACACGCGTCGCGACGTCCTGCGTGCGAAACCAGCGGCTGACCTCGCTGTCGGGATCGTACGAGCTGAGGATCTTCGCGTCGTGATCGAATTGCGCGAGCACGGCCGATTCGGCCTGCCCGGCGGCTGCGTCAGATGAGGCTCTGATCGTCAGGTCGAGCGACGTGCCCAGGACCTGGTCGTAGTGGAAGCGATACGTCTCCGGCCGATGCCGCAGGACGACCGCCGTGGCCGCGACAACGGCGGCGGCCACGAAGACGAGGAAGGCGGTGCGGATGCGCATGGAGAGCTCCGTTAGCGGCGGCCCCAGCCGCCGCCGGCAGGAATCTCGTCGAAATCGATCGTGCCGTTGCCGTCGCGATCGAACCGCTGCAGCACCGATGCGACTGTGGCGATCTCGTCGGTCGAGAGTGCGCCGTCGTGGTCGACGTCGAGCGCAGCGATGAGCGGATCGGGGCCGAACGGTCCGCCGCGACGCCCCTCTCCACCGCGGCCGTCTCGCGCTCCGTCGCCGTTGGGCTCGCCGCGCGGCGGGCCTGCGGGTCCTTCGCCATCGCCGACGGGCGTCTGCGCCGATGCGCCTGAGCGGACTTCGTCGGCGGTGAGCACGCCGTCCTTGTTCGCGTCGACGCGCTCGAAGAGTCCTTGGAAGCGGCCAGGCACTTCCGCCTTGGTCAGCTTGCCGTCCTTGTCCTGATCGAACGCCATCAGCGTCGACGTCAGGTCGTCGTCCGCCGCCGCGCCGTCCCGCGCCCCGCCGCTTCGGCCAAACGCACCACGACCGCGGCCGAGACGGCCGTCGCGGCCGCGTCCGAACGCAGGCAGCTCGTCGCCGGTGATGCGGCCGTCGCCGTTGCGATCCAGCGCTTTCAGCACGTCGGCAGCGCCCGCGACTTCTGCCGCCGACAGACCGGGCTGCCCATCTCGGTTCAGCGCCGTGACCAGCGCGACGCCGGACAGCCGTGCCGGGCCGCGCCCATCGAACCGTGCGGCGTCCGGCGCTGGCGCTTGTCGCGCCAACCCGACGACGCCGAGCGCGACACACGCCGCGCCAAGAAGAGACATCGGGCCGAGTCGAGACGAAGAGAAACGATGCCGCGCGCGCATGGGGAACCTCGCGATGCTGCAGGCGTTGTTTGCACTTGCTACTTCACTCTACGAGCTGGCATGAGCGGTGGTGCCGCGGAAACGCCCTCGTCAAACTCTTTTCACAACTTCGACGGGGACGCGAACGTCAGAGCCATACGCGCGCCACGGCGCGTCGGATACGATGTCGCCGTGCTCGCGCGCCGGCTCCTGCTCCAATGCGGCATCGCGGCGTCGCTCCTCTACGTCGTGATGAACGTCCTCGTGCCGATGCGCTGGCCCGCATATCGCTCGTTTTCGCAGACCGTCAGCGAGCTTTCGGCCATCGATGCGCCGACGCGGGCCTGGTGGACGCCATTGGGCATCGCCTACACCGCGCTCATGATCGCGTTCGGCGCCGGCGTGGTGGTCTCATCGCGCGGCCGGTTCGCCGTTCGTGCATCCGGGCATCTACTCGTCGCGTACGGCGCGTTCGGGATTTTCTGGCCGCCGATGCATCAGCGTGCGGTACTCGCGGCTGGTGGACAGACGCTCACCGACACGTTGCACCTGGTCTGGGCCGCCGTGACGGTATTGTTCATGTTCGCTGCGATGGGATTCGGCGCCGTGGCCTTCGGTACGCGATTTCGCGTGTACTCGATCGCGACGATGGCGGTGCTGATCGTGTTCGGCGCGCTGACGAGCCTTCAGGCACCGGCCGTCCAGGCGGATCTGCCGACGCCATGGATCGGCGTTTGGGAGCGCATCAACATCGGCGGATTCCTGCTCTGGGTGATCGTGCTGGCCGTCATGCTGCGACGTCAGCCCGGCATCCAGACGACCCGATAGCCCGATAGCAAGATGATCCGCAGATAGTCAGATAGTTCGATGTCAGATAGTGCGATAGAGAGATAGGGAGATAGAGAGATGTTCCGTGTCGCTGTCCTTGGCGTCGGCCGCATCGGCCGGATTCACGCCACCAATCTTGCGCGCAGTGTCGCGGGCGCGACGCTCGCCGCGATCGCGGATCCGCAGCCGCAACCGCTCGCGGCGTTGGCGCGCGAGCTTGGCGGTCCTCGCACGTATGCTGACTACC
>DASZVJ010000225.1:0-6473 GCA_035547155.1 Vicinamibacterales bacterium | reverse complement strand
CAGCCGACGTGGGTGGTGACTGGGCGCGCGGCGATCGGCGCCGGATATCTGCGAATTGCGGGAGACGTTGACGCGCAGATCCGTGCGATTGTGCAGCTGCGCGCCGCCGCGCCGGCCATCCAGCACGTCGTCATCCTGCGCGCCCCGCTCGCGATCAAGTCGCGGCTAGACGTGTGGGGCGATCTCGGCGACGCCGCGATCGTCCTGCACGCGCTGAAGCGTGCGATGGATCCCGTGGGAATCCTGGGCGCGGGAAGAGGACCGGTGTGAGACAGACGCGCGCCGACGCCTACCGATCTCGTGTGCCGGGTCTGAAGACCCGGCCTACAGCTGTTGTGCCGGGCCGCCACAAGGGCGGCCCCTACGCAGCGTTCCGTAGGGGCGACCCTTGTGGTCGCCCCGGGCCGACAGCCGACAGCCGTAAGCCGTAACGATGTCCACCTTCTCTCCTCCCGACGCGCCGTCGCCTGAACTGATCAGCGCGTGTGTGCACTGCGGCTTCTGTCTGCCGACGTGTCCGACGTACGTGTTGTGGGGCGAGGAGATGGACTCACCGCGCGGGCGGATCTATCTGATGAAGGCTGCGGCGGAAGGACGAACGACGATGACGGAGTCGTTCGTGGGGCACATGGACGCGTGTCTCGGCTGCATGGCGTGTGTGACCGCCTGTCCGTCCGGCGTGCAGTACGGCTCGCTGATCGAAAAGACGCGCGTGCAGATCGAGCGTGGATACGAACGGTCCACGAGCGATGGATGGCTGCGGCGCGCGCTGTTCGCCGTGCTGCCATATCCCTCGCGTCTGCGTGCGCTGTTCGCGCCGCTGGCGATCGTGGGGTCGGCCGTCCGCGCGGCGGGGCAGAGCCGGGCGGCGCGCCTGCTGCCGGCGCGGCTGCGTGCGATGTTGGCGCTGGCCCCTCCGATCTCGTGGGCCGGGCTCACGAGCAACTCACCGGCGCGAACGTTGGCCGAAGGCGATCGGCGCATGACCGTCGGACTGCTCACCGGCTGCGTGCAGCGCGTGGCGTTCCGTCCGGTCAACGACGCGACGATCCGCGTGCTCGCGGCAGAAGGCTGCGAGGTCCGTGCGCCGCGCGCGCAAGGTTGCTGCGGCGCGCTTCCGCTGCACGCGGGTGAGATCGATCTCGCCCGCGATCTCGCGCGGAAAGCCATCGCCGCGTTCGACGATCCCGACATCGACCGCATCGTCGTCAACGCGGCCGGCTGCGGATCGGCGATGAAAGAGTACGGCGGCCTGCTGTCGTCCGATCCGGCATGGGCGGCGCGCGCGCGTGCATTCAGCGCGAAGGTCCGCGACATCTCCGAGGTACTGATCGAGTTGGAGCCACGTGCCGTGCGCCACCCGATCGCGGCGCGCGTCGCCTACCACGACGCGTGTCACCTCGCGCACGCGCAAGGCGTGCGCGCCGCACCGCGTGCGCTTCTCAGCTCGATTCCCGGCCTCGAGGTCGTGACGGCGGCCGAAGCCGAGATCTGCTGCGGCAGCGCCGGCATCTACAACATCGTCCAGCCCGAGCCGGCCGAGGCGCTGGGCGAGCGAAAGGCCTTACACTTGTCCGCGCTTCAGCCGGATGTCGTCGCCACGGGCAACCCGGGTTGCACGCTGCAGATTGCCGCGTCAGCCGCCAAAGCCGGTTGCCGGTGGCCCGTCGTGCATCCGATCGAGATTCTCGACGCGTCGATCCGCGGTCGCGCGCCCTGGGGACCGTCTTCAGCCGTGAGGTCGCGTGATGTGGTCGCAGACGTATGACCCGCTCGGAAATGCCACGCTCTCGACGATCGCCGCGGCGCTGCCGGCGCTCGTGCTGCTCGGCGCGCTCGGCATCTTCCGCCTTCGCGCGCACGTGGCCGCGCTGCTCGGCGTCGTCACCGCGCTCCTCGTCGCGACGCTGATCTTCCACATGCCGTCAGGGATGGCCGCGGATGCGGCGATCTACGGCGCAGCATACGGCCTGTTCCCGATCGGCTGGATCGTCGTCAATGTCATCTTCCTGTATCGCCTGACGAACGAGCGTGGCCTGTTCGACGTGCTGCGCCACAGCATCACGGGCGTGACGCGCGATCGGCGCCTTCAACTCCTGCTCGTCGCGTTCTCACTCGGCGCGTTCTTCGAAGGCGCCGCAGGGTTCGGCACGCCGGTGGCCGTCACGGCCGCGATTCTGATCGGCCTCGGGTTTCCGCCGTTGCAGGCGTCCGGCCTTTCGCTCATCGCCAACACGGCGCCCGTCGCGTTCGGCGCACTCGGCACGCCGCTGATCGCGTTGCAGAGCGTGACGAACCTCGATCTCTTCAAGCTCAGCGCGATGACGGGCCGAGAGCTGTGCGTGTTCTCGGTGGTCATTCCGTTCTGGCTGATGGTCGCGTATGCCGGCGTCGGCGGCGCATTCGCGATCTGGCCCGCGCTGCTCGTCGCCGGTCTCGGCTGCGCGATTCCGCAGCTGCTGATCTCGAATTTCCACGGTCCGTGGCTCGTCGACGTCGCCGGCGGCGTGTGCTCGATCGGCGCACTCGTGCTGTTCCTGCGCGTGTGGCAGCCGTGCGACGCGTGGGCTGGTGCGGCCTCCGTTGCCGCCGACACGCGGGACGCCATCGACGACGCGCGCCCGGACGCCGCGCGCGTGCGTCAGGCGTGGCTGCCGTGGATCATCCTGTCGCTGCTCGTGTTCCTGTGGGGCGTTCCCTGGTTCAAGAGCTGGCTCGACGGCCTGTCCGTCGTGCGCGTCTCGATTCCCGGCCTGCACAATCTCGTGCAGCGCGTACCGCCAGTCGTGCCGGACGCACGGCCCGAAGCGGCGGTCTTCGTCCTGAACTGGCTCTCGGCGACCGGCAGCGGCATCCTCGCCGCGGCGATCATCGGCGGCTTCGTCATGGGCTATCGCGTGCCGGAATTGCTGCGGCAATATGCGCGCACGCTGCACGACGTGCGCTTCTCGCTGCTGACGATCGCGGCGATGATGGCCGTCGGCTACATCACGCGCTATTCAGGTCTCGATGCGACGATGGGCCTGGCGTTCGCCAAGACGGGCGTGCTGTATCCGATCTTCGCGACGCTGCTGGGCTGGCTCGGCGTCGCGCTCACGGGCTCGGACACGTCATCGAACGTGTTGTTCGGCAGCCTGCAGCGGATTACGGCCGAGCAATTGCACCTGAGCCCGACGCTGATGGCGTCGGCCAACAGCGCCGGCGGTGTGATGGGCAAGATGATCGACGCGCAGTCGATCGTCGTCGCGAGCACCGCGACGCGCTGGTACGGCCACGAAGGCGACATCCTGCGCTTCGTGTTCCTCCACAGCATCGCGCTCGCGCTGCTGATGGGCCTGTTCGTCTTCCTGCAGGCGTACGTCTATCCGTTCACGATGATGGTGGTGCGCTGACCGGCGCTGCGCGGCCGGTCAGCTGGCTACGGACTGCGGGCGACCGGCGACGATCTACTTCGCCACCGATCGTCCATTCGCCGTTGCGGGCTGCGCGAAGCGCATCGACACGGCGGTGCGGTGTCCGCGGAGCCAGCCGGACGCGGCTTCCATGTAGAGATAGAAGACCGGCGTGATGTAGAGCGTCAGCGTCTGCGAGACGATCAGGCCGCCGACGACGGCGAGGCCGAGCGGCTGGCGCGCTTCTGCGCCAGCGCCGACGCCGAGCGCGATCGGCAGCGTGCCGACGAGCGCGGCCATCGTCGTCATCATGATCGGCCGGAAGCGCACGAGACAGGCTTCGTACATCGCTTCGGCCGGCGACTTGCCCTCGTGGCGCTGCGCCTCGATCGCGAAGTCGATCATCATGATGCCGTTCTTCTTGACGAGGCCGACGAGCATGATGACGCCGACGAACGCGTACAGGTTCAGGTCGACGTGGAAGAGCAGCAGCGTGATGAGCGCACCGAGGCCGGCCGACGGCAGGCCCGAGAGAATCGTCAGCGGGTGGATGAAGCTCTCGTAGAGGATGCCGAGCACGACGTAGATGACGAAGATCGCCATCACGAGGATGATGCCGAGGCCGCGCGTCGAGTCCTGGAACGCCTGTGCGGTGCCCTGGAAGCTCGTCGAGATCGTCGGCGACAGCATCTCCTGCGCCGTCCGCTGCACCTGATCGACGGCCGAGCTGAGCGAAACGCCTGGCCGGATGTTGAACGACACCGTCACGGACGGCAGCTGACCGGTGTGATTGACGGTCAGCGGGCCGACGCCCGTTTCCACCTTCGT
Organism: Vicinamibacterales bacterium; assembly: GCA_035547155.1. Lineage (GTDB taxonomy): Bacteria > Acidobacteriota > Vicinamibacteria > Vicinamibacterales > SCN-69-37 > CAZNMF01. The sequence continues at coordinate 2,253 of DASZVJ010000225.1, read as the reverse complement.
GATGCTCGAGAGCGGCACCTGTTCGCCCTGAGGCCCGCGCAGGTAGATGAGGCTGAGCGCGGCCGGATCGCGCTGATATTGCGGCGCGACGCGGAGGATCACCTGGTAGGCGTTGTTCGGCGCGTAGATCTGCGCGACCTGCCGCGCGCCGAACGCGGACGTCATCACGCCTTCGACGTCGTCGGCCGACAGTCCGAGCGCGGCCATGCGCGCGCGATCGAGCGTCACGTTCGCCTGCGGATTGGTGAGCTGCAGGTCGCTCGACACGTCCGTCAGGTCCGGCAGATCGTGCAGCCTGGCCTCGAACTTGGCGGACTGGTCGTAGAGCTCGTCCGTGTCGCCGCCTTGCAGCGTGAACTGGTACTGTGCGCGCGACTGGCGGCCGCCGATATTGATGACCGGCGGATTGCTCAGATAGGCGCGAACGCCCGGGATCTTCGCCAGCTTGGGGCGCAGCTCTTCGATGACCTCGTCGGCCGACAGCTTGCGTTGCGCGCGCGGGACGAGCTCGATCTGCAGGCGGCCGCCATTGGAGCTGGGGCCGCCGACTGACGAGGTAATCGATCGGATGTTCGGATCGGCGCGCAGCACGTCCTGCACCGCGACCTGATGCGCGACGACCTGCTCGTAGCCGAGGCCCTGCGCCATCTCGGTCTGGCCGTTGAGCTGGTCGATGTCCTGGCTCGGGATGAAGCCCATCGGCATGATGCGGAACAGGTGGACCGTCGCGAAGAGCAGCAGGACCGAGATCGCCATCGTGATGCGATGGTGCGTCATGGCCTTGTTCAGCGACCAGCCGTAGAAGTCGCGCATGGCGTCGAACGCGCGCTCGATCGCCATGTACATCCCGCCGTGGCGCTGCTCGGTGGGCGGACGCAGGAAGCGCGCCGACAGCATCGGCGTCAGGCTCAGCGACACGAAGCCCGAGATCAGGATCGACACGCCCATCGTCACCGCGAACTCGTGCAGCAGCCGGCCGACGATGCCGCCCATGAAAAGGACGGGGATGAAGACCGCGGCCAGCGACAGCGTCATCGACACGATCGTGAAGCCGATCTCCTTCGCGCCGCGCAGCGCGGCGGTCATCGGGCTCTCGCCGTGCTCCATGTGGCGCACGATGTTCTCGAGCATGACGATCGCGTCGTCGACGACGAAGCCGACCGAGAGCGTCAACGCCATCAGCGAGAGGTTGTCGAGCGTGTAGCCGAGCAACGACATCGCGGCGAACGTGCCGACGATCGATGCGGGCAGCGCGAGGCTCGGGATCACCGTCGCCGAGATATTGCGCAGGAACAGGAAGATCACGAGGACGACGAGGGCGACCGTGAGCACGAGCGTGACCTTGACGTCGTGCACCGACTCGCGGATCGACTGCGACCGGTCGTTGCGGATGTCGAGCGACAGCGCCGCGGGCAGTTGCGTCTGGATCTCCGGCAGCATCGCGCGAATCGAGTCGGCGATCTCGACCGTGTTCGTGCCCGGCTGGCGGTTGACGGCCAGGTAGATCGTGCGGCTGTCGTTGAACCAGCTCGCCTGCTTGTCGTTCTCGACGCCGTCGTAGACGTTGGCGACCTCATCGAGCCGCACGGGCCGGCCGTCACGATACGCGACGATGAGCTGCCGGAAGCCGGCCGCGTTGGTGAGCTGGCCGTCGGTCTTGATCGCGTACGTGCGATCCGGGCCGTACAGCGTGCCCGTCGGCCGGTTCACGCTGTTGGTGCCGATGGCCGTCGCCAGCGTGTTCAGGTCGAGGTCGCGCGCCGCGAGCTGGCGCGGGTCGACGTCGACGCGCACCGCGAACCGCTGCGCGCCGAAGATCTGCACCTGCGCGACGCCCTTGAGCGTCGAGAGCCGCTGGCCGACGTTGACCTCCGCGTACTCGTTGATCTCCGACAGCGGCAGCGTCGGTGAGCTCAGCGTCAGGAAGATGATGGGGAAGTCCGCGGGGTTCACCTTGCGGAACGACGGCGGCGTCGGCATGTCCGGCGGCAACTGCCGCGTCACGCGCGAGATCGCCACCTGCACGTCCTGCGCGGCGGCGTCGATGTTGCGATCGAGCGCGAATTGCAGCGTGATCGAGGTCGAGCCGAGCGAGCTCGTCGAGGTCATCGAGTCGATCGACGGAATCGTCGAGAACTCCTTTTCGAGCGGCGTCGCGACCGCCGATGCCATCGTTTCCGGCGATGCGCCGGGCAGGCTCGCCGACACCGAAATCGTCGGGAAATCGACGTTCGGAAGATCCGCGACCGGCAG
>DASZVJ010000224.1:0-3383 GCA_035547155.1 Vicinamibacterales bacterium | reverse complement strand
AGGATGCGTGAGATGACCAGCATGAGATGAGGCTGTCCGGCATGATCGACCGGCGCGGCGAAAAGTGCAATAGAGTCTGCCTATGCGGCTCTCACCTTCGCTGACGATGGCCGCGGCCGTCGCGGTCCTGACCACGCCGGTGCTGTCGCGCAGCGCGCCGCCGGCGATCCACGCCGACGCGCGCGCGTTTCAGCCGGGCGAAGTCGTCGAAATCACCGTGACGACGCCGCCGGACGAGGCGATCCGCGTCTCGGCGCTCGGCCATGCGGTGCCGATGTACCGGCTGACCTCGACGTCGTGGCGCGGGCTGCTCGGGCTCGATCTCGACGTCGCCGTCGGCGCGCATGCGATCGTCGCGGAGACAGGGCCCGTCGATCATCCTTCACGCGCCACGTACCGGATGTTGATCAAGGCCAAGGCGTTTCCCACGCGGCGCCTGACCGTGGCCGAAGCGTTCGTCAATCCTCCCGAAGATGTCCAGGAGCGCATCGCGACGGAAGCCAAGCGGCTCACGGCGTTGTGGGAATCGGTCACGCCCGAGCGCCGATGGACTGGCCCGTTCATCCGGCCCGTGCCCGATCCGGCGAACAGCGCGTTCGGATCGCGCAGCATCCTCAACGGGCAGGCGCGCAGCCCGCACGGCGGCGCGGATTTTCTGAGCGAAGCCGGCACGCCGATCCATGCGCCGAACGACGGCCTCGTCGTGCTGACCGGCGATCTCTACTACACCGGCAACACGGTCGTGATCGATCACGGACTGGGCCTGCTCTCGTTGTTCGCTCACCTGTCGCGGATTGACGTGAAAGAAGGCCAGGCGCTCAAAGCCGGCGACGTCGTTGGCCTCGTCGGTGCGACCGGTCGTGTGACGGGCCCACATCTGCACTGGACCGTACGCCTCGGCGGCGCGCGCGTCGATCCGCTGTCGCTGCTGGCGATCGAAGGGAAGAAATAGGGGACCAAGGGACCAAGGGACCAGGGGACCAAGGGACCAGGGGACGAGGGGACGAGGGGACGAGGGGCAGATAGCGAGATACCAAATAGTGCGCTAGCGCGATAGCGAGCTAGCGAGATATCCCGGCTCATCTGTACTCTCCGACTCATTTGCGGTACCATGCGCGCGCATGCTTCCGGATCTGGGACCTCGCCGGCCGCGGCCGGCGGGCACGATCCTCGTCGTGGACGACCTCGAGGCGAACTTGCAGCTGCTCGAGGACATGCTGGCGACGGAGGGCTATCAGCTGATCTTCGCGCGTGACGGCGTCGAAGCGCAGGCACTCATCGCGCGCGCGCAGCCCGATCTCATCCTGTCTGACGTGCGTATGCCGGTGCTCGACGGCTTCGAGCTCTGCCGCGCGTTGAAATCGAGCGCCGAGACGTGGCTGCTGCCGGTCGTGCTCATGACCGGCGCGAGCGAGCCGAACGATCGCATCCGCGCGATCGAAGCCGGTGCGAACGACTTCATCACCAAGCCGATCGATCAGCCCGAGTTGAAAGCCCGCGTGCGCTCGCTGATGCAGATCAAGCGCTACACGGACGATCTCGACTCCGCGGAAGCCGTGCTGCGCAGCCTCGCGCTGATGATCGAAGTGCGGGACGCGTACACCGAAGGCCACTGCCAGCGGCTGTCACGCTACGCGACGGAGCTCGGCGCGCTGCTCGATCTGCCCGACGATGATCTCGTCGCGCTCGGACGCGGCGGCTACTTTCACGACATCGGCAAGATCGCGCTGCCGGACGCGATTCTCCTCAAGCCGGGCCCGCTCACGCGCGACGAGTTCACGCGCGTCAAGGAACATCCCGTCGTCGGCGACCGGCTCTGTGGCGATTTGCGGACGCTCAACCGCGTGCGATCGATCGTCCGCTACCACCACGAGCGGCTCGACGGCACGGGCTATCCCGACGGCTTGAAGGGCGACCAGATTCCCCTGCTGGCGCAAATCATCGGCATCGTCGACGTGTTCGACGCGATGACGACGAACCGTCCGTACCGGCCTGCGCGCACACCGGACGAAGCGCTGAGCGAGCTACAGAAAGACGTCGAGCGCGGTTGGCGCCGCAAGGATCTCGTCGACGCATTCGTCGCCGCACGACAGCGATCGGCTTAATGCCGACTTAATCTTCGAAGACCGCGGCGGGCCTATACTCCAGCCTCATCTCCAGCGAATTCGATCGCCCTTTTCGTAAGCCGTTTTCTCGAATCTCAGGACGCTCTGTCATGGATTTGAGCAAGATCGGTCGGCATCTCGCGCTCGCGCTTCCTGCGGCATTCGGCATGGCGGGTGCCTTCGTCGCCGGCGTCGCCGCCGTGCAGCAGCGGCCGACGTTCACGGTCCGCAGCGATCTCGTGCAGATCGACGCCGTCGTGCTCGATCGCCAGCGTCGGCCGGTCTCCGGACTGGCCGCCGCCGACTTTCTTGTCACCGACGATGGCCAGCCGCGAACGATTGACGCGTTCGCGGAAGTGACGATTCCCGGCGCGCCTCCGAGGGAATCGCCGGGACTCGTGCCGATGGCCTCGACCGGCGTCGTCAGCAATCAACGCGCCGACGTGGGACGGCTCGTCGTGATCATGATCGATCAGTCCGTGCCGACCGGTCCCATGATCGAGACGGCCAGGCGCGCGGCACGAGCCGCCGTCGACAGCCTTGGGCCGCAGGATCTCGCCGCCGTGATTACCGCGGGCTCGTTCGGCGGCGACGGCACGGCGCAAGGCTTCACGAGCGATCACAAACGGCTGTACGACGCGATCGCCCGGCCGTTCATGGGCGCGACCAAGGCGCCGCCGAACGGCACAGGCGGCAGCGACGACCGCATCCCAAGTATCAAAGAAAGCATCGCCTGTTACTGCGGAACCTGCCAATGGGAAGCGATCGCGCGCATCGCCGATGCCATGCGCGCGGACGTCCATCGGCAGAAGATCCTGATCTTCATCGCGCGAGAGTTGCAGGTTCAGGTCGACGCGGCGACGGATCAGTGCGCGTTCGATGTGCGGTACGCACGCGAGCGCGGCCTGCAGGCGCTCGCGCGTGCGAACGTCACGGTCTATCCGATCGATCCAAGCGGGCTCGAAACGCTTGCCGCCATGGCGAGCTCTACGAGAAGCTACGGTTCGGGCCAGAGCGCGGCCGTCAATGTCGCGCACAGCCTTGCCGAACACCTTCACAGGATCGACGACCTGACCGTCCTGGCCGACTACACCGGTGGTCGCGCCGTCACGTCGACCAACGATCCCGACCGGCTGTTCCCCGATCTCTTTCAGGAATCGAGCACGTACTATGCGATCGGCTTTCGCGGCGACATGACCGTCCGGCGCGATCCGCACAAAATCCGCGTCAGCATCCGCGATCGTCCGGCTCTGACCGTGCGAGCGCGATCGACGTATT
>DASZVJ010000223.1:0-10132 GCA_035547155.1 Vicinamibacterales bacterium | reverse complement strand
GAAGCGCGGCCAGCATCTCGACGACGTCCGGCGCGAACATCGAGCCCGCGTGACGCTGCAGCTCCTCGATCGCTTCGTCGGCCGGGCGGCTCGGACGATACGCGCGCGCCGACGTCATCGCGTCGAACGCGTCGGCGACGTGGACGATGCTCGCCAGCAGCGGGATCTGTGCGCCGTAGAGCCCATGCGGATACCCGCGTCCGTTCGGCTGCTCGTGGTGCAGCTCGACGACCGGCAAGTGCGCGGACAGGAATCGCAACGGCCGCAGAATCCGCGCGCCGAGCGTGGGATGCAGCTTGATCTGCGCGAACTCGTCGTCGGACAGCCGGCCGGGCTTGCGCAGCACGGCGTCGCTCACACCGATCTTGCCGATGTCGTGCAGCAATGCGCCGAGGCGGACGGTCTCGACGTCGATGTCAGGCAACTGGAGTTGACGTGCGATCGCCACCGAGAGATTCGCGACGCGCTCCGAATGGCCGGCGGTGTACGGGTCCCGCGCGTCGAGCGCCGCCGCGAGCGATCCGATCACGCCGACGTACGCGGCCTCTGATTCGTCCTCGGCGGCCGCGACAGCGTCGCGCAGCGCCTCGAACGTCGCAACCAGATCGTCGAGCTCCCGGCTGCCGCCGGTCGGCACCAGCGGCCGCTCGAAGTCGCGCTCGCGCGCCATCTGCGCGAGCGTGTCGGTCAAGTCGCGGATGGGCGCGGCCAGCGTCCGAGCCAGCCACCAGCTGCCGAACGCCGCGAGTAGCAGCGCGCCGGCGGCGATGACCACGAGCACGCCGAAGGCTTCGTGAATCGCCGCGCGGGCTGCGCTCGTGACCGAGTCGATCGCGTACACCGTCGCCGCGCCCACGGTCCACAGACGTCCGACGACGAGCTCCTCGTCGCCGAGCGTGACCGATCCGGCGGCCTGCGGCAGCGCGCGCTCGAGATCCGGCAAGTGCGACAGCGGCTCCGAGCTCGCGACGATGTGGCCATCGACCACGATCGCGACCGCGGATCCCGCTTCGCGCGCCAGATCGCGCGCGTACGATCCATCGAGCGGCGCCGCGAGATAGACATCGCCGACGCGATCGTCGCCCAGCATCAGCGGCACGATCGTCGCCAGATAGACGCGCGTGCCGCGCCCGATCACCGTCTCGATCGGCGTGTCCGGCGCATCGTCGCCGCGCTCCGGCAGACGGGTGCCAGTACGCCAGTCCGCTGCGAACGGGCCGACGGTCGCGAGCACGCGGCCGTCGACGTCCGTCACCGACATGGCGGGCGCGCTGAGCGTGCGTTGCAGCTTGCCGAGCTCGCCTTTGATCGTGTTGACGAGCTCGGGTGACGTGCCGTGATGCGCGGACTCCGCGTGGTACGTGTCGATGGCGGCTTTGAGCGTCGGATTCTCCGCCAATGCCGATGCCACCAGGCGCTGCTCGCGTTGACGCTGAGCCGCGAGCTCGGCGAAGCGCCGCTGACTCGCTTCCTGGTTGCCGACGATCGCACGCGTCAGCCGCTCGCGGGTCTGCCACGACAGCACGAGGAAGACCGCCGCCAGAACCGCGGCCGTCACGCCGAAGCTGAAGCCGAGCACCTTGACGAGCAGGCGCGGCGCGCGCGGACGGGCGGCTCCGAACAGGCTCATGGCTGATCGGTCAATGGGAGCGAGAAGGACAGCGCCGACGCATGGCCCGCGGTGACCGACGTCGTCAGCGTGACGTCGCCGACGCGCTCGTGCCACGCGACGACTTCGTAGTCGCCAACCGGCACGTCAGGAATGGTGAAATCGCCGTCGCTGGTCGGAATCGCGAAGTACGGATGATCGAAGACGCGGATCACCGCGCTCATCTGCGAGTGCAGATGGCAGAAGACCTTGATCAGCCCCGGCTTGTCGAAGACGCGCGTCTTCGAATGGCCTTTCGGATAGCGGCCGAGATCGAACGTGCCCGCGCGCGACAACGAGAATACGTTGTGGAACACGAGATCGTCGTTCGGAAAATCCACCAGCGATCCCGCGGTCACTGCGACGACGTGCGGAACGAACTCTTCGTCCGACTGACGCACGGCCGCGTGCATCGGCGCCGATCGCGTCGGCTTCGCCTTGACGAACACGATCACGTTCGCGAGCTCGGAGACGTTGCGGTCGGCCGCAATCGTGACGACGCGACTCGGATACGCGCCAGCGGACGCGAGGCGCCGGCTCGATGCAGTCTCGATGTGGACGTGCCCTTCGACGGTGCCCGTCGCAGCTGACGCCGGCGACGCCATCGGCGGCCGTCCGATGAGCACGGCCAGTGCCATCGCCGCCGCGGCCAGCGTCCGGCCCGGTGCGGCCGCCATCGAGGCACACACGTTCATGAAGTCACAATCGGCAGGCCGGTTGGGCGCTTGACGCGCCCGACAGGCATTCCCCACTTCCAACGTCGAACTTCGCACGTCGAACGTCGAAAATCCCCGTATGATCAACGCCATGCGCAAGTTACTCGTCTTCGTCGTCGGGCTCGCGGTCGTGGCAGGAGGGATCTATCTCGGGGCTGGACGGATGGCCGGACCGGCCATCCAGATCGTCAATCCGCAGCGGTTCGTCGGCGCCAGCACGCCGCTCGACGTCGTCGTCGACGCGCCGCGCGGCAGGGTGTCATCGGTGGACGTGGACGTCGAGCAGAACGGCACGACGACGCGCGTGCTGTCGAGCGCCGACGCGGCGAGCGCCACGCATCTCAGCGCGGATGGCCCGACGCGTGTGCGCGTCACGCACGCGATCGGCCGCGATAACGTGCCAAGCCTCAAATCGGGCCCCGCGCGCATCCGCGTCACGGCGTCGCGTCCGGTGCTGTTCGGCTTGCGGCGCGTGACGACGACGGCCGAGCGTGACGTGACCGTGCGGCTCGAGCGGCCGACGATCGCCGTGCTGTCGACACACCACTACATCAATCAAGGCGGCGCGGAGATGGTCGTCTATCGCATCTCCCCCAACGACGTGCAGTCGGGCGTGCTCGTCGGCAATCTGGAATATCCCGGCTATCCGGCAACGGGTGTGACGGTCGACGGAATCACGATCGCCGATCCGGGTGTGCGCGTCGCATTCTTCGCGCTGCTCTACGACCAGCCCGTCGATACGCCGATGCACCTGTTCGCGCGCGACGAAGCGGGCAACGCGGCGCGCGCCGACTTCGAGTACCGCACGTTCCCGAAGCCCGCGCGCCAGAGCACGATTCCGCTCGACGACAAGTTCCTCGATCGCGTCGTGCCGGCGATTCTCGCGGGCACGACGGAGATCAAGCCGGAAGGATCGACGATCGACAAGTTTCTGGCGATCAACGGCGAGCTGCGGCGGAAGAACGCGGCGAAGATCGCGTCATTCGCCGCGCAGTCCGCGCCCGAGCTCTATTGGCGCGGCGTCGTCTTTCATCCCTTCACCAACTCGGCCGTCGAGTCCGCCTTCGCCGATCGGCGGACGTACACATACCAAGGCAAAGAGATCGATCATCAGACGCACCTCGGCTTCGACCTCGCGTCGTACGCGACGACGCCGATCGTGGCGGCGAATCGGGGCAAGGTGGTGTTCGCCGAAGAGCTCGGCATCTATGGCAACTGCGTGATCATCGATCACGGCATGGGCGTGCAGTCGCTCTACGCGCACCTGTCACAGATCGGCGTCAAGCCCGGCGACATGGTCGACAAGGATCAGCAGATCGGCCGCAGCGGCATGACCGGCCTGGCCGGTGGCGATCACCTGCACTTCACGATGCTGGTCAACGGCCAGATGGTGAACCCAGTCGAATGGTGGGACGCGCACTGGATCCAGGATCGGATCCTGCGGAAGCTACGCGAGGCTCAATAGGGACAGGGGGAAGGGACCGGGGGGACGAAGGGACCAAGGGGCGAGGGGACAGCCGGACCAATTGCGCAAACACCTGTAGGGCCGCCCCCCGTGGCGGCCCGTTCGTCCGGCCGGCTTCCCTACCGCGTCCGTACGCCGAGGAGGCGGCGGAGCTGGTAGGCCGCAACGGTGAGGACGATTCCGAGCAGCACGAGCATCGCGGGCTCGGCGTGCACCAGACCCTCCGAATGGGTGCTAGCGCCGGACGCCTCCGCCTGCAAGCCAACTGCAGCCGCTGCCACCATCATCGCCGCGCTCGTCAACCACCTGGTCATTGCTCGTCGTGCTCCTTGGGAAGCGACAGCGCGCTCAGTGAACCGCCACGCCTCGCTGCGCACTGTCACTGTGCAAGTTGACTGCCGTCTCCTCCGAAAGAGATTTAGGCCCGCATATCCGGAGAAATTCCGCGTCACGGGCGTGCGCATCTCGGATTTGCGGGTTGAAAGTCAGCGCGGAGCGGTACTTCGCGAATTTCTCGCTGACGTAAGCACCTTGTGAAGAAACATGCGGGTCGTAGCGGTCATCAGGATCGACCGACCATACGATTGGTCCGACGGATGGCGGCGTCCCGATCGGAACGCCGGAGCTGAAGAGTGGAGGGACCGATGGACGGTCCTCCTCAACCCCGGACGTCCCTGCCGGCTCACTGACGCAAGTGCAGGTCGCCTGGCGCGTCCGTCTGTTCGCGCCGCCGCATATACGGCAGGGCGACGGCGACATACGCCACGAGCAGTCCCAGACCGACGAGCTGAACAGAGGCGCTCAGCCCTGCGAGCCACGCGGCGCAGACGTACGCGAGCACGCAGACGCCGACCAGCACGAGCGTCTTTTGCCTCCACGACAAAGCCACCATGGAGCCCTCCTTGGTTGTCCGAGTGGGGGGATTCTACACCCGATCCCGTTCGCCGTGAACTCGCCCACGGAAGCCCGTGGACGACAGGCTGCCGCCATAATTCACATCGGCGATGTGCGGCAGCGTGCGGCGAGCAGGCCCGTCGCCGCGCTCAGGTCGAGATCCGCGACGAGCAATCCGGCCTGTCCGTATGGCTGATAGCTCAGGAGCGTGCCGTCGGGACGCGCGATCGCGGACGTCGTACCCGAGCCGTCGCTCGCGCAGTTCACGGACGCGAAATAGATCGTGTTCTCCGCCGCGCGGCACAGCACGGCTTTCTCGTGAAACGTGTTGGCCGGATCGGCGAACGTCGTTGGGCGATAGCTGCCCGGCTCGGCAACGTGCGCGTGCGGATGGAACACGACCTGCGCGCCTCGGCGCGCGGCCCAGCGCACGGTCTCGGGATAGCGCCAGCCTTCGTGACAGATGACGATGCCGAAGGTCAAGGGCCCGGCCATGAAGATGCGACGTTCCGTTCCAAACGACGGATAGAAGGCCTCCTCGTCCGGATCGAGCTGGCCTTTGTCCTGCCAGCCGGCGATCGTGCCGTCGGGATTGAACACGCACGCCGAGATCTGCAGCCCGCGTGCGGTGACGCGCTCGGTCCCGAGGATGACGGTGATGCGGGCGTCCCGCGCCGCGTTCGCGACGTCCGTCCACGCACGGTCGAGAAACGCCGCGTCCGGCGGCGCCATCGTCCGGCCGGGCCATCGATAGCCGGGAATGAACGCCTCGGGAAAGCAGACCACCAGCGCGCCTCGACGGCCAGCTTCATCGATCGCCGACGTCGCAAGGTGAACGGACTCGTCGGCGCTGCGTGGCTCGCGAACGTTGGCGAGCGCGACGCGAACGTGGCTCACGATCGACACTCCGGTTTCTGCGCGAGCGAGAGGGGCGGACGTCCCGGCATCAACGCGATCAGGTCAATCAGCCCGTTCGTGCGCGCCGGCGCGGCTGCCGACTGCTTCGAGCGGAGGATAGCCGACGCCGCCGCGCGCAAGTGCGACGGCCTCACGGCACGCTGTACCACGTCGACCAGCAACTCCGGAGTGATCTGGATTACGTCCGTGTTCATCGAACCGGAATATGTGCCCGATTATGCCGGATCAGCCGAGGCTCGTATGCTCCGACGGCTCGAACATCGGAGAATGCCCCATGCCCACGCCGGACCTCATCAACCTTGAAGCGACGCTGGCCGAAATCACGGAGTATTGGCGACCGCGCGTGATCGACGCTGACCGCGCCTGTCGACGAGCGGCTGTAGCAGGCGGCTAGCGCGCCTACTGTCTCACCTTGCCCAGAATCATCCAGTTGATCCCGAAGCGATCGCGCAACATCGCGAACCCTTCGGAGAAAAACTCGGGCCGGAACGGCATGAAGATCTCACCTTCCGCTGAGAGCGCGTCGTAGGCGTCCCGCGCTTCCTCGACGGTGTCGAACGTGATCGTGAGATACGCGCTGCGCATCGGCTCGGCGTTCGGCACATCGGCGCCCATCAGCGTCGTGCCGCCGAGCTGCAGGCTGGCGTTCAGCACCTTGTCCTGCCAGTCCGGCCCCACGTTGCCCGCGACCGGCGACTGGCCGTGACGGATCATCATCAGCACCTTGCCGCCGAGATGCTCAGCGTAGAACTGGAAGGCCTCGGCGCAGGTGCCCTTGAAGTTGACGTAGGTCGTAAGCGTCATGCGTGGTCTCCGTCGTGGTGTCCGACACGACCAACGCTATCAGAACGCGTGCGCGTTCGGCCGCGCACCGGCGTGCGCGGCCGCCGCTTCGCTCATTGCCGCCCGCACCAGCGGCGCGTCTCGATCCGCATCCGCCCACAGGCCGCGAAGCGTCTCGTACGCCCGCCGGCTCTCGTCCCATTTGTCCATCGCCGCGTCGGCGCGCGCGAGCCCGAGATAGCTCATCGCGTACAGCGGCGACAACGGATCGGCGCCGATGTGATCGATCAGCGCCTGAAAATCGACGGCCGCACGCTCGGGCGCGTGCGCAGCGATGTAGGCGAGACCGCGCAGATACGGCAGGTTGAGTGAGCCCTGCTGACCGAAGGCATACGGCTCGCCTGCGGCCGTCGCGCGCGTCACGTCCGCGGCCGACGCGGGCTTCTGCGCCAGCTCGGCGCTGCGCACGTCCGGCACGTACATGCCGAACGCATACGTCGACAGCGGATACAGCCGGTTCATGGTGGCCAGCGATTGGTCCGCCGCTCCCATCCGACCGGCGCGCGCGGCGACAATGCCCACCGCGCCGAGGATGATCTCGTTGCGCCCGTCGGCGGCCGCGGCGCTCGCATCCGCCTGAGCGTCATCGGATCGTCCAGCTAGCGAATTAATCACGGCGCTGTACGCGAGCGTGTTGCCCGCCCCCTCGGCGTTGCCGCCGTCGTGCACGCGACGCGCCGCCTGGCGGAACAGACGCGTCATCTCGGCGAATCGTCCGTGCACCCCTGCGTCTTCCGCTTGGACGTACAACAGGTCCGAATCCGAGGGACGCTGCGAAGCCCACGCCACCTCGCGCTGTGCGGCGGCATCGTCGCCGGCACGGCGCGCGAGCACGTATTGCACGACGTGCGCCGAAGAGTTGTCGGGCGCGCGCGCGAGGATGCGCCGGGCCTGGTCCAGACATTCGGCGAACCGGTTCAACGCGCAGTCGGCGGTCATGAGATTCATCCGCGGAAACAGCTGCGTGTCATCGAGCGCCAGCGCGTGTTCCGCAGCGGCCGCCGCGACGTCGTAGCGGCCGATCAGATCCGCGTCGTTCGCGAGGCCGTTGAACGGCTGCCATTCGTCCGGATACACGCTGGTCCAGAGCCGGTAGTTCTCGATCGCCTTCTCCATCTCGCGCGTCACGATGTCGAAGTAGCGGCCGGTGATGAGGAGCCGCTCGGGCTCGGTCACGCGGTCGCGCAGATCGAACGCCTTGATGAAATACGGCGACGCTTTGGTCTCGTTGCCGACGTTGGAGTACGCGGAACCGAGCTGCGCGTAGGCGAGCGCGAACTGCGGGTCCAGCGCGATCGCCGTCTCGAGCGCGGGAATCGCCCGCGCGTTATCGGCGCGCAGCCGCAGGTCCATGCCGAGATTGAACGCGCGCAGCGCCTCGATCGAGCTCGTGGTCGCCACCGGCAGCGACACGTCGTAGGCCTGCAGCGACTCGCGCGACTCACCGAGCGCCGTTCGCACGCGCTCGATCTCGCGGCCGAGCGCCGTCAGCGCGCGGTCTTTCGTCGTGAACGTCTCCGTCTCGCGCGCGATCACGCCGCCGTCTCCGCAGCGCGTCGCCTGGACGACCAGCGTGTAGGTGTCGGCGGCGAGGGCGATGTCGCCGTCGACGAGCACGTGGCTCTGCGTGTGCGTGCAGACATCGCGCGCCAGCGGCGCCGTGAGCGCGTCGTCCGGCGCGCGGCCCAACGTCTGGAGCGCGTCGGCAATCGTGGCGTCGGTCATCACCGAGAGGAACGGCGACTGGCGCAGCGCCACGGCCGCCGCGCGGCGTAGCGAGCCGGCGAACACGTCCTCGCCCGTGCGGTTGTCGAACTCAGCGACGACGACCGACACGCGCTGCGGGCTCGAGTCGTGACGCGCGCTGGATCGGCGCGACATGACGCCGAACACGAGCATGAGCGCGAGGACGAGGCACGAAAGCCCGATCAGCACGACCGGCCGCCGCCGCACGAAGCCCGTCGGGCCGGCGAGGAGGATCGGTTCCGTGCGCAATACCTCCAGAGGCGCGAGGCCAGGCGACGTTGATGCGACAACCTGCGCCGATGCCCCGGGCATCGTGGAGTCCGCCGTCGGCGACACGGGCGCGGAAACCGGAACGACGGTCGCCTGAAGACTCGAGCTATCGACAGCGACTGGCGCGATGAAGCGGTACCCGCGCTTGGGCACCGTCTCCACGAATCGGGGATTCCCCGCATCGTCGCCGAGCGCGGCGCGGACCTTGGTCAGCGCGACGCCCAGGCTCTTGTCGAATGAGACGAAGGTATCGCGCGGCCAGAGACGGTCGCGCAGCTCGTCGCGCGTGACGATCTCGCCGTGCCGTTCGAGCAACGCGACGAGCACCTGGAACGGCTGATCCTGGAGACGGACGGGCTCGCCCTGACGAAGGAGGCGACCGTTTTTCGGGTCCGCTTCGAACAGTCCGAAGCGGTATCGAGTCCGACCGACAGCCATCGTGGGACCAGCGACTCAGCGGGAAGACGTCGGGGCTCAGCGTAGCACAGCGTGCCGGCGCCTGCGTCACTGTTGGTGCAGGCACACAAGCGCACGGGAATCAACGAGTTGCCAGTTAGCACGAGATTGATCGGCGATTAGTTTGACGCACAGTACCGGGCGAGCAGAGAGTGTGCATCGGGAAGACAGAGAGCTGTGTTCTGGCGCTTCGCGGTTTCCGCAGGCTTCGGCGTCGTCGCGATCGCCATGCTCAATGGCATGGCGGTGCCCTCTCGCGCGCAGGCCCCGGCCGGATCCGCCGGCGTCACGGATCGGAACGGCACGCGGGCGACGGCGTTTTCGGCGCGCGCCGGCGCTGTCATCTCCGGAACGCTGGCCGCACACAGCGGCTCGCGCGACAGCCAGTTCATCGCGGTGAGCTTCGACGACTCCTGGAAGGGCAAGCGCTTCACGCTCGTCTTCCGCGCCGCTCCCAACCGGACCGAGCGCCTGGATGTCGCGTACGTCCTGGCCGACGGCAGCGACGGCGAGATCAGGCAGGGCACCGGCGAGGCGCGGCTGACGAACCTGTCGTTTCCCGTGGGCACCCAGGTCTTTCGCGTCTCCGCCGTCGCCGCGACGGATCTTCCGTACACGCTGACGTTCGAAGATGTCGCGCCCCTGCCCGCGGGTGAAGAGCACGAGCCCAACGACGCGCCGGCGCTCGCCAACGACCTGCCGGCGGACGGCACCATCTCCGGCGGCGCGGACGGACCCTCTGATTTCGATGCGTATCGCGTGCACGTCACCGGACCGCCGACGCTCTTTCGAATCGCGTGCGACTGCCCCCAAGCCGATCGCCTCGCCGTGATGGGCGCCGATGGCAACGACGAGATCCTCGTCAGCGATTTTCCCGGCGGCAAAGCTATCGTGTCCGGCGTGTTGTTCGCGGCCGGGGACCACATCGTCCGCGTCCGCGGCGACGCTGGCCGCTACACGCTGCACGTGACCGCCACCGGTGCGGCGCCGATCGAGGCCGGCGGAGCGCCGCCTCCCATCGACGCCCCGGTTACCGCCGTCGACGAAGTCGAACCGAACGGCGATCGCGCCACGGCGCTGCCGCTCGCGTTGGATTCCAGCCGCGGCGGCGTCACCGACTTCACGAACGACATCGACATGTATCGCTTCACGCTCCTCGGCCGCACGCCCGTGCAT
>DASZVJ010000222.1:0-8194 GCA_035547155.1 Vicinamibacterales bacterium | reverse complement strand
GAACACGCTCGTCACCTACCGCTTCCATCCCGAGTTCAAAGGCGAGCGCGGCCGTCACGGCATGGGCTCGAATTGCACGGGGCGCGACGGCGAGGACATGGTCCTCGAAGTGCCGCCGGGCACCGTCGCGTACGAAGTCGGACCGGACGGTCTGATCCAGCTCGCGGACCTGACGGAGATCGGCACGCGCGTGCTCGTCGCGCGCGGCGGCCGCGGCGGCCGCGGCAACGCGGCCTTCGCGACGTCCACCAACCGCGCGCCACGCCGCACCGAGCCCGGCGCGGCAGGCGAGAGCCGCACGCTTCGTCTTCGTCTGAAGCTGCTCGCGGACGTCGGGCTCGTCGGCTTCCCCAACGCGGGCAAGAGCACGCTCATCGCGCGCATCTCTGCCGCCCGTCCGAAGATCGCCGACTACCCCTTCACCACGCTCACGCCGAATCTCGGCGTCGTGCAGCTCAGTGACGATCGCTCGTTCGTCGTCGCGGACGTGCCAGGGCTGATTGAAGGTGCGCACCTCGGCCACGGGCTCGGCACGAAGTTCCTCGCGCATCTCGAGCGGACGAAGGTGCTCGTCCATGTCATCGACGTGTCGTCTGGGTCGGGACGCGATCCCGTCGAGGACTTCGAGGTCATTCGCCACGAGCTCGAGCAGTTCGCCGGCATGGACGATGACCAGTTGGGCGCGCTGGCGAAGAAGCCGCAGCTGGCGGCCGCGAACAAAATCGATGCGCTCGACGATCCGTCGAGGCTCGAGAAACTGAAGCGCCACCTGAAGAAGAAGCGCGTGCCGCTGTTCGAGATCTCCGCCGCGACGGGTCAGGGCGTCCCGGCGCTGCTCGAGGCGCTCTGGCGTCAGGTCAGCGAGCCGGTCGAGATCGCCGCTCCATGAAGCTTGGTCTGTTCGGCGGCACGTTCGATCCGATTCATCGCGGTCATCTGGACGTGGCGCGCGCCGCACGCCAGGCGCTCGCGCTCGACGAAGTCTGGCTCGTGCCCGCGCGCGTGCCGCCGCATCGCACGACACCTCATGCCTCCGCCGCGCACCGCTTCGCCATGGTGGCCCTCGCGATCGAAGACGAAACCGGCCTGCGCGTGTCGGACGTGGAGATGGAGAACGACAGCCCGTCGTACACGATCGCGACGCTGGATCGGCTCGAGGCGTCCGGCGTCGACATGCGGTCGCTGTTCCTCATCACGGGCGTCGACGCCTTCAAGGATATCCGCTCGTGGAAGGGCTACCCCGCCCTCCTCACCCGCTGTCACCTCGTCGTCGTATCGAGACCGGGGCTGGCGGCGATGCAGATGCGAACCGAGATGCCCGAACTGGCGGACCGCATGCACGAAACGCCGTGCACGGTGCCGCCCGCTGCGAGTATCTTCTTGGTAGATGCGCCGACGGCGCCGGTGTCGTCCACCGGCGTGCGCCAGGCGATCGAGGCCCGCGAATCGCTCGACGCGCTGGTCCCACCGCGAGTCGCGGCCTACATCACGCGCCAGGCCCTGTATGGCGGTGACGGCCCGGTGGGATCGCGCAAAGGACATGCATGACGAAAGCTGCACGCCGGCCGCGCAAGACGCCCGCAGGTTCCACACTCTCCACCGAGCTGGCCGCCGCCATCGCCGCGGCACTCGACAAGAAGGCCGTCGATCTGACGGTGCTCGATCTCCGCAAGGGCTCCGCCTTCACCGATTTCTTCATCATCTGCACGGGGATGAATCCGCGGCAGGTCAACGCCATCGCGGACGCCGTCCAGGAGGCGCTGGGGAAGAAGGGGACGAAGCCCGCGCTCGTCGAGGGCGCCGATCGCGGCGAGTGGATCCTCATCGACTATTTCGATTTCATCGTGCACGTGTTCACACCGGCGACGCGCGAGTTCTACGGGCTCGAACGTCTGTGGGGCGACGCGGAACGGATTGAGATTCCTGCATAGGTCCGACGGACGCCGATTGCAGAAACTGCAATCTTCCGGCGTGCCGGTTCGGATTTGCGCGCGATCTCGCGGGCGGCATCCTTGCACTGACGTGGCTGGAGTCACGTCATGCTCATCGATGCTGCCAACGTCCTGGTGCGGGCGCTGCTCGCGCCCGTCTGTGCCGCGTGCCGCACGCGGCTCGATCGCCCGCTCGACGGTCCGGTCTGCCGCGCGTGCTGGCTCGCCATCCCCCGCCTGGGCCCGCCATGGTGCGACTGGTGCGGCGACATGCTGCCCGCCGAACCGCGCCTTATCCCGCTCTGCCCTCGCTGTCTGCGCACGCCGCCACGTTTCGACGTCGCGCGCAGCGCCGGCCGGTACGACGGGCCGCTGCGCGATCTGATTCATGCGTTCAAGTACGAACGGCGCCGCGTGCTCGCCGCGCCGCTCGCGCGGCTCGTGGCCCACGCGGGCTCTGAGCTTCTCGCAGGCGCGGATGCGGTCGTGCCCGTGCCGCTGCATCCGCTTCGCACACTGCACCGCGGCTTCAATCAAGCCGACGACCTGGCGCAGCATCTTGGCCGGCCGGTCTGGCGCGTGCTGCGGCGCACACGACGTGGCCCGCCACAAGCTGGCCTTCCCGCAGCCGATCGGCGGGATGCGGTCGACGGCGCCTTCGCGTCCAAATCGTGGCCCGCGATCGTGCCGATCGCCGGTCCCGCCGGCGCGCTGCGCGGCACGACGGTCGTGCTGATCGACGATGTGATGACGACGGGCGCGACGCTGGACGAGTGCAGCCGCGCCTTGCTCGATGCGGGCGCTAAGACCGTGCGGGCGTTGACGGTGGCACGAGCCGTGGCAGCACAGCCTGCAGCACCGCTGTGGCAACCGCATCCTTCGACTGCTCGGCGTCGATGAGGATCCAGCCGGACGCCGTCGCCTGGCGGCGATAGCTCTGACGGACGCGGGCCAGCAGCGACAGATCGCGCTCGTAACGATCGCGGCCAGTCTGCTTGCGCGCGACGGCAGTCTCCGGCGCGATGTCCAAGAGCATCGTCACGGTTGCTGGCGGCAGGCCGCGCTGGATGAGCTCGAGCCACTCGGGATCGAGCCCTTGCGCCTCGCCATACGCGATGCTCGACGCGCGATAGCGATCGCAGACCACGACGTCGCCGGCATCGAGCCAGAGCTCGAGCCGCCGCTTGTGCTCGAAGCGATTCGCGACGTAGAGCAGCTGCATCACGTCGGGGCCGAACTCGCGCTCGCCGTCGAGCGCGTGACGAATCTCCGTGCCGATCGGCGTGCCGTAGTCCGGAAACGACAGCGCGCGGACGATGCGGCCGTCCTGTTGGAGCCGCGCGCGCAATTGACGCGCCTGCGTTTCCTTCCCGCTTTGATCGAGGCCTTCGAACGCGATGAGCATCAGAGATCCCACTGCAGCATGTCGTCGATCGACTGGCGTCGCCGAATGAGACGCGGCTGTCCGTTCTCGATCATCACTTCGGCGGCCATGGGCCGGCGATTGTAGTTCGAGGCCATCACCGAGCCGTACGCGCCCGCGTCGCGAATCACCAGCAGATCGCCGACGTCGACTGGCGGGATCGTGCGTCCGGCGGCGAGCGTGTCCGTCGTTTCGCAGACGGGCCCGACGATGTCGGCGAGCATCGGCTCGCCCCGGCGCGGGACGATCGGCTCGACGCGATGGTAGGCGCCGTACAGCGCGGGGCGCATGAGATCCGTCATTCCCGCATCCGCGATGACGAACCATCCGTCGTCCGAGCGCCGCTTGAGATCGACGACTTCAGTCACGAGCACGCCGGCAGGTCCGACGATCCAGCGTCCCAGCTCGAGCAGCAGCGTCAGCCCGGTCGAACGCACGATGGGCATGAGCGCGGCAGCGTAGTCCTTCGGATCGATGACGGTCTGTCCCGCTTCGTACGCGATGCCGAGCCCGCCGCCGAGATCGAGATGCGCGAGCGGCACGCCCTGCGCGATCAGCTCGCGCGCCAGATCGGCGACGATGGCGGCGCCGCGCGCGAGCGGGGCGATTGACGTGATCTGCGAGCCGACGTGCACGTGCAGGCCGACCAGACGAAGGCCGGGCTGCCGTGTGATGGTGTCGACCAGCGCGGGCGCGTCACCGATGGCGACACCGAATTTCGTCGTGCGCGATCCCGTCGAGATGTGCCGATGGCTGCCGGCGTCGACGTCAGGATTGATGCGGACGGCGACGTCGACGGTGCGTCCCTGCGCGCGCGCCAGCGCGCCGATGCGCTCGACCTCGCCGAGCGACTCCGCGTTGATCGCCGCGAGCCCCAGCGAGACCGCGCGCTCGAGCTCCGCGCGGCTCTTGCCGACGCCGGTGAAGACGATCTCCGACGGCGCGAAACCCGCGCGCAGCGCGACCTCGAGCTCGCCGCCGGAGTTGGCGTCGGCCGCCGCGCCCGCCGCGCGCAGATGGCGGACGATGGCCAGCGTCGAGTTCGCCTTGATCGCGTAGTGCACGCGATGCGGGACGTCCGCGAACGCGCGATCGAGCGCCTGGAAGCGCTCGGTCAGCATCTGCGCGCTGTAGACGTAGGTCGGCGTCCCGAAGGCCGACGCGATGTCGACAAGGGCGACCTCGTCGCAGGTGAGCACGCCCTCTCGAGTGAAGAATCCGGTCACAGAGCCGCTCATTGTATCGTGTCGCGCCTTGCGCGCACGCCCCGGCCGGCGGGCGTTTGTTATGATGCCCGGACACCCGCAGGGCGCGATGTCAGCAGACCCATCCTCCGCTCCTCCGGCCGTCAACGAGCTGGTCGAACGCTGTCTTGCGGGCGATCAGGCGGCGTGGGAACAGATCGTCCGCCTGCACTGGCGCAAAGTCTTCAACGTCGCGTACAAGTTCGTCGGCCGCCACGACGAGGCCGAAGATCTGACGCAGGACATCTTCCTGAAGATCTTCAAAGCGCTGCACACGTTCGACCGCCGCGCGAACTTCACGACCTGGCTGATCAGCATCAGCCGCAATCTCTGCATCGACCACTATCGCAGCATCCGCAAGGAGCGCGAGACGGTGGCGCGCGACGTCGATGCCGGCACGTTGACGCCGGCGTCGCCCGATCGCAGCCCCGAGAGCCAGCTCGAGCAGCTCGACGTGAAACAGCTCGTGCGGCAGGCGCTCGCGGAGCTGCCGGCGTCGCTGCGCGAAGCCGTGGTGCTGCGCGATCTGCAGGAGTTCTCGTATCTCGAGATTGCGGAACGGCTGCACGTGCCGGAGGGCACGGTGAAGTCGCGCATCAACAGGGGCCGGCTGGAGCTGGCCCGTCAGATCACGCGTCTGCAGCAGACGCGGCCGGCGCCGAAGCCGCCGCTCATGCCCGGAGGACCCGAATGAAAGTGACGACGTCTCACAGCGACGGCGTGGCCGTGCTCGAAGTGAGCGAGGCCAGGCTGACCTATCCCATCTTGTCGGACTTCGCGACGGCCGCCACCGGGCTGATCGCCAACGGCGAGAAGCGCATCGTCGTCGATCTGAGCGCCGTGGGGTACGTCGACAGCGCGACGATCGGTTTGCTCATGGACCTTTACCGTCAGGCGTCCGGCGCAGGCGGCGTGCTGAAGCTGGCCGGCGTGCAGAAGCGCGTCGAGACGATGCTCACGATGACCGGCGCGCACAATTTCCTGCAGGTCTACGCCGACCGCGCGTCGGCGCTGGCGAGCTTTGGAGCATAAGCCATGCGGACGATTACCACGTCGTCGGGAACGGTCATCGAGCTCGACGGTGACGTGCTGGCGGTGATCGAAGCGATCTCGCTCGACCTGGCGAGGCGCAGCGAGCTCGACTACGACTTCGAGGACGTCGACCGTGAAGTGCGCCACATCGTGGCGCAATTGACGGAGGAGGAGCTCCGCGGCTACTTGAAGGAGAGCCTGTTCATGAGCTTCAACCGGTACGAGAACGACCGCATGGTCGCGCTCGTCCGGAAGGCGATCAGGACGCAGGACGAAGCTTAGTTCGCGGGCACACGCGCGGCGACGGGGACGGCGGCGCGATCGCCGATCGTGCCGTCGGCGAATTCCCACGCATCGCGCTGTCGCAGCAGCTCGGCCGCGAGCGCGGTGTGCAGGGCGTGACCGCCGCGGTGCACGACGAGATGGCCCTGAACCGGATAGCCCACCAGCGCGAGATCGCCGATCACATCCAGAATCTTGTGCCGCACGAACTCGTCTTCGAACCGCAGCGGGTTGAGGACGCCCGTCTCGCCCAGCACGATCGCGTTCTCGAGTGAGCCGCCGAGCGCGAGCCCGCGCTGGCGCAGCATCTCGACTTCCTTCAGGAACCCGAACGTGCGCGCGGGCGCGATCTCGTCCATGAACACCTGTTCGTCGAGATCGAGCGTCTTCTGCTGATGCCGCAGCAGCGGATGATCGAAGCTGATCGTGTACGTGATTTTGAAGCGATCCGCGGGAAAGAGCGCGATGCGCTTGTCGCCGTCCTGCACCTGAATCGTCTTGAGCACGCGAATCGTGCGGCGCGGAGCGGTGAGCTCCTTGATGCCGGCGTCCTGGATCAGATAGACCCACGGCGCGGCGCTGCCGTCCATGATCGGCACTTCGGGATGATTCAGCTCGACGGTGACGTTGTCGACGCCGAGGCTGCGCAGCGCGGCCAGCAGATGCTCGACGGTCTCGACCGACGCCTGGTCGGAGACGAGACCGGTCTGCAGTTGCTGGCGGCCGCTGAGGTGCGAGACGTGGGCCGGAATTTCCGATCCGGCGAGGTCGGTGCGTTGAAAGCGAATACCTGAGTCCGCCGGCGCGGGCTTCAGCGACAGCGTGACTTTGTGGCCGGAGTGGAGGCCGATCCCGGCGCAAGTGACTGAACGGCGAAGGGTGCGCTGTGCCGCCATCTACGAGTTACCCGGTGCCTCCTTGAAGCAAGCACGCTGCCAAGCCATGCGAGCCGCCGGAGATATTCTCGTAAATCGTTCATTCGCGTCAACTTAGAAAATGCACTCGCCAGACGCGTCCCGCTCGAAAACCACGACTTCGTGTCAGTGTTACCACATTCCGTCAGGAATAACCGTGTCACATCGGCCACAGGCGTCATGAAGCCGTCTGCGAATGCACTCCCGGGAGGCCGAGAATGGGTCCAAGGAATTGCCCGGTCGGGGACATTGAAGCACTCGCGATGGTCTCCGGCGTGCCGGCAGCGATGACCCGTCCGCCCTCTTCACCGCCCTCCGGACCGAGCTCGATGACCCAGTCCGCAGACTTGATGACGTCGAGATTGTGTTCGATGACGACAACTGTGTTGCCCTGCTCGACCAGCTTGCCGAGCACGTCGAGCAGGCGCCGCACGTCTTCGAAGTGCAACCCTGTCGTCGGCTCATCGAGGATGTACATCGTCTTGCCCGTCGCGCGTCGCGCCAGCTCGCGCGACAGCTTCACCCGCTGCGCCTCGCCGCCCGACAGCGTCGTCGCGGACTGCCCGAGCTTGATGTAGCCGAGCCCGACGTCGCGCAGCGTGCGCAGCTTCCACGCGATCGCCGGAAAGCTCTCGAGCAGCGGCAGCGCCTGATCGACGGTGAGATCGAGCACCTCGGCAATCGACTTGCCGCGATATTTGATCTCGAGCGTCTCGCGGTTGTAGCGGCGGCCCTTGCACTCCTCGCACGTGACGTAGACGTTCGGCAGGAAGTGCATCTCGATCGCGATCACGCCGTCGCCCTGACACGCTTCGCAGCGGCCGCCCTTGACGTTGAACGAGAAGCGCCCGGCCTTGTAGCCGCGCGCACGCGACTCCGGCAGCATCGCGAACAGGTCGCGGATGAACGTGAACAGGCCGGTGTACGTCGCGGGGTTCGATCGCGGCGTGCGGCCGATCGGCGACTGATCGATCTGGATCACCTTGTCGAGCAGATCGACGCCGTCGATGCCGGCGTGTGCGCCGGGCTCGTCGATCGCGCGGTAGATCTTGCGGGCCAGCGCGCGATAGAGGATCTCGTTGACGAGCGTCGATTTGCCCGATCCGCTGACGCCCGTCACGGCCGTCAGCGTGCCGAGCGGAAACGTGACGTCGACGTGCTTCAGATTGTTCGCCGAGGCACCACGCACGACGACCGCTGGCCCATCGGATCGCCGCCGCGCGGCCGGCACATCGATGCGTCGATCGCCGCGCAGATATTGTCCCGTCAGCGATTCACCAGGATTTGCGAGCAGGTGCTGCGGCAGCCCCTGGAACATGACGTGCCCGCCGTGTTCGCCAGCGCCCGGCCCAAGATCGACGAGATAGT
>DASZVJ010000221.1:0-23008 GCA_035547155.1 Vicinamibacterales bacterium | reverse complement strand
CTTCGACGCGCATCGCGTTCGTCAGCCGCCGCACGATGTCGTCATAGCGCGCGTTGCGCTGATTCGACGCGGTCATGGCGTCCGCGAGATACGACAGCGCGAAGACCGGCAGGCGATCCGCCATGCCGGCGAGGCGCGTGATGTTCGAATCCTGATTGCGTCCGTACTCAGCCAGTACCTTCACCGAGAACGCCTGACCCGCGCTCCAGAGCGGCAGCCACTGCACCTGCTGCGGTGGCGTCGTCTGTTTCAGCTGGGCCTCGAGATAGTCGAGCGCGCGATCGATGACGCCGCGATCGCTCGCCATGCCGAGACCGTCGGCGGCCTTCATCACGTGCAGCACGTAGCTCGTCAGATAGACACTCGTGCTGACGCAGCTGCCGGCCCAATACGCGAACCCGCCATCCGGACATTGATAGCGCGGCAGCTCGCCGAGCAGCGACGTCGCGCGCGCCCGATAGTCGGCCGGTGCGATGCGGCCCATGGCGAACGCGCTGCCGAGGTCGGAGGCGAGTGCGAGTGCCAGCGCGGCGGACGCTTTCTGCTCGGCGCAACCGAACGGGTAGTCGACGAGATAGCGCGCGCCTTCGCCAAGGCCGACGAGCGCGGTCGACGAGAGCTGGACGTTCAGTCCGCCGAGGCTCGGCACGATGCCCGCGGGAAGCGCGAGACGCTCCGTCGCACGATCGGTCGTGTCGCCGAACGCCGCACGCGTTTCGATCGGCGCCGGTGCCGTCACCGGCAGCGTCGTTTCGAACGCATCCGTCTCATCGCCGAGCTTGACGGTCACGCGGACGCGCGCGGTCCCGATACCACGTGCCGTAGCGTCGAAACGCACCGGCTCCGTGCCGTTCGCCGCGAGCGCGATCGTCTGCGACGTGTTGCCCTGGAACTGGAGGATCGCCGGATCGAGACTGCGGATCGTCACCGACGCGTTGCCGCCCGTCGGCAGCGTGTTCGTGACGACGGCGCCGAACGACGCGCGGTCGTTCAGCGTGAGGAATCGCGGAAACGCCGGCAGCAGCGCGAGCGGCTTGCTGACGGTGATCTCGGAATCAGCGAGGCCGAATCGAGACGAGGAGTCAGCCGCCACGGCCATGATGCGATACGTCGTCAGCGACTCCGGTAACGTGACGTCACGTGTCGCCGCGCCTGACGCGTCGGTCTCGACCGAGCCCAGCCAGAACGCGAGCGGCCGGAAATCCTGGCGTGCGTCGGTCACGCCGCTTTCCGCGCCGCCCCCGCCACCGGGGCTTTCGCCCTTTGGCGTCAACACGCGGCGGCTGACGATGCGCTGGCGGCTGTCTTCGTTCATGACTTGCAGCGATTTGTGCTGATAGACCGAGCCGAGCACGTCCGGCGCGTGATAGCCCGTGAGCGACAGCACACCGTAGTCGACGGCCCACAATGTCACTTCACTCGACGCGGGACGGCTGGCGGCGTCGGTCACCGCAACGGAGACGTGCGCGGTGTTCGCGGGACGATAGCTCTTGCGATCCGCATTGACCGCGACGGACAGCCGTTTCGTCGCGTCCTCGACGGCGAGCTCTGCGTAGCCGAGACGGAACGCGGGCTTGCCGGGATCGTCGCCGTCTGCGCCGATCTCGTTCGACGTACGGCCGCGGATCAGCAGCACCGACACGAAGACGTTGGGGATGTCGTCCTCGGTGATCGGCACTTCGACGGTTTGCTGCGTCGACGTGAGCGCGAATCGTTGATGGCTTCGGATGCCTTCGCGCTCGACGGTGAGGAGAGCAGTCGCGGATTCCCACGGCGACTGGATCATCACGCGCGCGGTCTCGCCCGGCTTCCACGTCTTCTTCTCGGGCTCGAGCGTGATGCGGTTGTGGTCGTACCGTTGCCACGCCGTGTAGCCCTTGCCGAGCGCGTAGAACGACGTCTCGGTCTTTGTCGCGTGCCCGTCCGCGTCGTGCGCCGTGGCGGTCAACACGTACGATCCACCGTCGGTCAGCGGAATCTGCACCGTCACCGGCGTCGCGGCCGACGTCACCGTCCACTGGCCCGCCGGCGTGCGCACTTCTTCCGATTCCCACGTGTAGAAGCCGCCGCCTTCCGCGCGGCGCACGGAGTTCCACTGCACGCGCGTCAGCGCGAGCGTCACGGGCACGCCGGTCGCGACCTGTCCCTGTAGATCGACGGCGACGACGTCGACGCTCGTGCCCGTCGTGATGTCGGCGAAATAGTCGGGCCGCCGCAAGCCGATGTACCACGGCGCCGGATGGACGACGAGGCTGGCGCGATTGGCGATGTGCTGACGTGAGACATCCTCGACGTCACCTTCGAGCGTGTAGCGATAGGGCACGTCGACACCGCTCGTGGCGTCGGCGCTGACGGCGATCGTGCCGCTCGCGTCGAGTGTCGCGTCCGCGCCGGCGATGCGCTCGGCGCCCTTGTCGTCGCGCGCGTAGTAGCCGAAGGCGTAGCGATCCTCCGGATAGCGCTCGAGGATGGCGGACGGAATGTCGAGATCGATCTCTCGTGTAAGCGACCAACGGACCGGCCGTCGCGCCAGCGACGCGCCGAAGAGATAGCGCGCGTCGACGTGTCCGCTCAACGCCGCGCCCGCGATCGGACGATCGGCGGTGATCTGCGCGTCGACGCGGAAGTCCGGCCGTCGATACGCCGCCACGAGAAACGATCCCGAGATGCGTTTGAGCCAGTCACCGCTCGATTCCGTCGATTCGGGCGAGGCGTCGTTGCGCTGTGCGCGCGGCGGCCCGGGCACGCGCGCTTCGATCGAATAATTGCCGAGCGTGCCCGCCGCCGGTACCGTCCACGTCCACTCGGCGCTGCTCCAGCGCGTCAGCGTGATCGTGCGGCGATCGACGTCCTGGCCGCGCGCATCACGGACGCGCACGTCGAGCGTCGATCCCGCCGGGAGCAGCCGGATGCCCGTCGGCGTGTCGGCGCGCACGATCGCTTTCGCGTGGATCTCCTCGCCGGGCTTGTAGACGCCGCGATCCGTGAAGATCGATCCGCGCAGGATGTCGGTCGACTCGTGCAGCTCGTACGGCAGCCCGAAGTCCCACGACATGATCCCTTCGTTCCAGTTCGAGCCGAGATACGCGACGTCGCCGTTCTTCTCGGCCGTGACGATGAACGAAAGGTCGTACCAGTCGTCAGGCTTGCGCAGCGGCAGCGCCGGCGCGATCGCGATGCCGTCGCGATCGGTCGTGCCGCGCCAGACCTGCCGGTTCTGCGTGTCGATGATGCTGACCGTCGCGCCATCGACGACGTCGCCGTTGTCGAGGCGCGTGACGAAGACGAGCGTCGACTGCGGGCTGTCCTTGACGCTGACGCCGAGGTTCGTGACCTGGACGATCGACGATCGATCCGCCGCATCCGCCGGCACCGCGCGATCCGCCTGCGGAATCGGCTCGCCGGGGCGCACGCCGGCCCACACGAGGCCGGTTCCGTTCGGCAGCACAGGCCGCAGATCGATGCCGTACGATTGCGTCGCATCCGGCGTGACGTCCAATCGCCGCGCGGTCCCCGCGCCCGGCGGCACGTCGCGAAAATCGTTCTTGTCGAGCGCCAGGATGCGCGGCATCAGATCGGCGGGATCGAGGCGCGTCAGCCACTGCGTGACGTCGCGGAAATTGCGCGCGTAGAACGGCAGCTGCGGACCACCGCTCGCTTCCCAGACGCCATGGCCGTCGCCAAAGCTCGTGAACGCCTGCTCGTGCCAGTTCTCGACGATGCCGATCCACGGCGTGCCGAGCGTCTGGCCGTCGCGCGCCTGCAGCGCTGGCGGCAGGCGATAGGCGAACGTGCGCGCGGGCGGCTGCCGCTCGTAGCCCGCGTCTTCGAGGCCCGGCGTCGTCTCGGTGTCGAGCGACGTCGCGGGCACCGCGGTCTTCTGTCTGACGAGCTGTTCGTTCGACGCGGTGGTGATGTCGCGGACAGACAGCGCCGTCGCGAATCGCGAGACGTTGACGGCCGTCGAGAAGCGCAAGCCGTTGTAGCCCGACGGATCGCAGGCATCGTCGCATGCAAAGCCGTACGCGAAGAACACGGGATCGAGCTCGGCGGTCGAGCGCTGCGCTTGCGGCGGCGGCGCGCTGCCGTCGACACCGGGAATTCGGGCGTCGATCGTCAGCTCGATCCACGTGCCCGGCGGCGGCACGTTCGTCGTCTCCAGCACGACCATCGTGTCTGCCGGCGGAAAGCGCTCGCGATCCCAGTCGGTCGTGGCGCGCAGCGCGATGACGTCACGCCGCGCGGCGGTCTGCCGCGCAGCAGCGACTCTCGCGTCGAACGCGGCGACGCCGTTCGGCTCGGTAGCCGTCATGCGCGCCCGCGCGCGATCGCTCAGCGCCGGCGCGTCCCAGTCGTGCGGCTCGTAGCGCGCTTGCGCATGTGCGAGGACGTCTTCGGCGCGCACGCGCTGATTGAAGTTCAGCACGAGGACGACCGGCTGATCGAAACGATCCTGACGGCGGTACCAGCGCATCGACGTGAGCCGGACCGTCGGCGTCGTGAACGTGAACCGATACGGCTGACCGAGCTGCCGGCCCGCGTCGCTCGTCGCGGATCCATCGATCGTCACGGTGAAGCGCGTCGCGTTCGGCAGCGGCGCCGCGGGATCCGGCGTGAAGATCAGGATCGTCGTGCCGGACCAGCGGTACGTGCCGCGAATCGCCGGCTGGATCGTGATCCACGGCGGCGCCGGGTTTGACGGAATCCGGCCGAGCGCGACCATCGGCTCGGAGAAGACGATGCGAATCTCGTTCGCGTCGCTGAGCTGTCCGATCTCGCCGGTCGGCGCGGCCTGGACGATGCGAAGCTGTGCGGATTGCGTGGAGGCCTGCAGCGAGATCAGACAGGCGAGGCCGAGCGTGAGAATCGGCGTAACGAGACGACGGCGCATGGGGCTCCTGCGGCTGGGACGCTCACAGTCTACCCGCGATATCGCGTCGTCCCTGCGGCGCCTTGCGGGCCATCGTCCGGCGTGTTACGGTCCAGAACAGCAGCGGCCGAGCGGCGGCTGCGGGAGAGACATGGCCCTCGATCTGATGAACGTGGCGGCGGCGGCCGCCGACTACGCGACACGCGATCCACGCGAAATCCTGGAGCTGGCGCTCACCGAGTACTCGCCGGAGATCGGCATCTCCTTCAGCGGTGCCGAAGACGTCGTGCTGATCGACATGGCGAAGGCGATCGGCATGCCGTTCCGCGTGTTCTCGCTCGACACGGGCCGCCTGCACGCCGAGACGTATCAGTTCATCGATCGCGTGCGGAATCACTACGACGTCGACATCGACGTCATGTTCCCGCGCGCGGACTCGGTCGAGAAGCTCGTGCGCGACAAAGGGCTGTTCTCGTTCTACAAGGACGGGCACAAGGAGTGCTGCGGCATCCGCAAGGTCGAGCCGCTCGTGCGCGCGCTGCTCCCGCTTCGTGCGTGGGTGACCGGACAGCGCAGAGATCAGAGCCCCGGTACGCGCACCGCCGTGCCCGTCATCCAGCTCGATCGCACGTTCGGCACGGCCGATCGTCCGCTCGTGAAGTTCAATCCGCTGAGCAACTGGACGTCCGCGCAGGTCTGGTCGTACATCCGCGAGCGCGACGTTCCATACAACGTGCTTCACGATCGCGGGTTCATCTCGATCGGCTGCGAGCCCTGCACGCGTCCGACCAACCCCGGCCAGCACGAGCGCGAAGGCCGCTGGTGGTGGGAAGAAGAGACGAAGAAGGAGTGCGGCCTGCACGCGGGAAACGTTGGAAGGTAGACGAATTTCGAAGTTCGAAGTCCGAACTTCGCGCCGCGGATCGGCGCGCTAGATCCCCCCGACGTCGTCTGGATCGATCGCGGCGGCCTGTTCCTGCGCGCTGACGTCCTGGCCCAATCGCTCGCGAACCAGCTGCAACACGCTCGTGTAGACCGACTCGCCGCGGCCGTCGCGGACGATGAAGAAGGGCGCGCGATCGACGGCGAGCTGCTGGCCGAGCGCTACGCCGGCGCTGGCGGGATCGTCCTCGTGGGCCCAGACGATGTCGTCGATCCGCTCCCACAGGCCGCGCGCTTTGAGATGCGCGGTCGCCTCAGCACATTTGCGGCATTCCGTGCCGTCCCGCAGCCGCTTCTTGATCATCGTGATGTGCACATCGACCCCACCCTTCCATGATGTCAGGGCGAGGACGTCCTGTCACGGGGACGCCGCGTCGCCTAGTTCGCCGGCGCCGCTTGTGTCACGGCCAGGATCACCGCGTCGCTCGCCCCGACCTGCTTCAAGGCGATCAATGCCTTCGGCGACGAGTCGAACTTCGTCTTCGATGCCTTGATCTTCGCGAGAATGACGGCGTCTGGCATCCGGGCACGTACGAGGTCGACGATATCGGCGTTGGTCATGAGATCGGCGCCGACCGACGTCGACACCCCCTTTGACGTCGGGCTGCCAGACGACGCCGCGCCAAATGTCACCGCATTGGCCTCGAGCCGTTTCTGATCCTCTTCGAGCGCGTGCATTCGCTTTGCGGCCGTCAGGCCATCCGCGATGATGCGGTTCTTGGGGTCGATGCCCGCAGCTTTGTCGAGTAGAGGCAGCGCGCTGTTGAGCTGATCGCTATACATGAGCGCGATGCCCAAGTCGTAGTACGCCTTGGCGCGATCCTTGTCGGTTGTCTTCGGACCGCCGCCTTGGTCGACTGCCGCCTGCAGGCCTTCGGCTGCGCCGTGGAGATCGCCGCGCTTCATCTGCTCCACGGCGGGTTTCAGCTGAAATCGCTGCGCGTCATCGTCATCGTAGACGACGATTTCGACGGTCTCGTCCCAGGGCAAAATCAAGCGCATCGCTTGTCGAACCGCATCCAAATACATGCGATTCATGACCTCTTGCCGGCTCGGCGGCTCGGGTGGCCCCAGGCGACTCTCGCTCTGTAACTGTCCACGCGCTTCGATGAAACGGCCGGCATGCTGACGGCCCGTCGTGAAGTCGACGAGCGACACGCTGACGTTCATGGTCGCGGTGATCTTGCGAATGTACGCCTTCACCGCACCGGTGACCGAATTCAGATCCGTCAGGAGCGGACTCTCTTCCACGTTGCAGCTCGTGGCCTTTCCCGCGAACATCGCCGCGGGACCGAGTAGCTGGCCGACCTTGACCGCGGCCTGGCCCGTGACGGCGCTCGTCATCTGAAAGCCTTGCTCCTGCAGGATCGCCTCGAGATTCGAGCGATCGATGACGTCGAATTTTTCGGTCCTCGCGACAGCCTGTAGCAGACGCTGGCTGAACTCGTCGCCGCAGTCGCCGGCGAAATCCATGACCGCAACCTTCTGTACGCCCTTCAGCGCGATGGCTGGAGGATGCGTCAGGTGCACATTGAAGTGCGGGTTCGTCAGTCGCGCCCATTGCGCCTTGAGCGGTGATATCGCGCCCGTGGCAGATAGGAGCAGCAGGGTGAGGACGCCTGAAGCGAATCGACGGGTCATTGTGCTCCCGAGCTCGCGGTGAAGATCAGCAGCCATCTGAGAATTCGACAGATCCAGGTGGCGCCCTCACCGTATCCTTCGTGTCGAAGATATATAGGTGCTACTAGTGGAAACGTAAACGTTTGTCGTGGATTCTGCAGCAGTAGACCGCACCTGTCAAACTCATCGATGAGATCACGTGCTCGAGGTCAGATGACCGGCCGATAGGTCCGTTACGTACGAGTTCTATCGTTCCAGCGGTTTCGCGCGATTCCATCCGTCGCAGCCACGGTCGTCGCCACGCGCGGGCATCGCGCGCTCATGTCTGTCGTTCGCCCATGCCCCACCGTCGCGCGCCCGCCCTGTGGTAGCGTTTCCACACTCGAAAGCATTTGCGGCCCGGTGGCCGCGTTGGGAGCCCGCTGCGATGCGTCGTCTGATGCCGATCGTCCTCCTGTTGCTGGTCGTCTCCGGTTCCGCCTTCGTCATCGCGCAGCAGGCGCCGCCGCCGTACATGAACGCGAGCCTGCCCGTCGACGACCGCGTGGCCGATCTGCTTTCACGCATGACGCTCGAGGAAAAAGTCGCGCAGATGATCGGCGTCTGGAACACGAAGGACGCGATCCAGGATGCGAACGGCGAGTTCACGCCGGCGACGGCGGGGCAGTTGCTGGGCCAGGGGCTCGGGCAGATCTCGCGTCCCAGCGAGATCGCCGGCACGCCCGTCGGTCCGCGCGTCCGTTCGCCGCGGCAGGAAGCGGAGTTCACCAACGCGATTCAGAAATGGGTGAAGGAGAACACGCGCCTCGGCATTCCGGTGATGTTCCACGAAGAGGCGCTGCACGGGCTCGTCGCGCCGAAGGCGACGATGTTCCCGGTGCCGATGGCGCTGGCGAGCACGTGGGATCCGGCGCTGCTCGAGCGCGTGATGACGGTGGCCGCGCGGCAGGCGCGCGCGCGTGGCGTGACGGAAGTGCTGAGCCCGGTGATCGACCTCGGCCGCGATCCGCGCTGGGGCCGCGTCGAAGAGACGTACGGCGAAGATCCCTATCTCGTGACGCAGCTCGGCCTCGGCGCGATTCGCGGCTATCAGGGCCGCAGCCTGCCGCTCGCATCCGACAAAGTGTTCGCGACGTTGAAGCACTTCAGCGGCCACGGCTCGCACGAAGGCGGCATCAACACGGCCCCGGCCCTGATTCCCGAGCGGCTGCTGCGATCCGAGCTGCTGATGTCGTTCGAAACCGCCGTCAAAGAGGGCAACGCGTTCTTCGTGATGCCGAGCTACAACGAGATCGACGGCGTGCCGTCGCACGTCAACACGTGGCTGCTCGACAAGGTGCTGCGGCAGGAATGGGGCTTCACCGGCGTCATCGTCTCGGACTACTACGCGATCACGCAGCTCATCAGCCAGCACCACGTCGCCGCGAACAACGAGGACGCCGCGAAGCAGGCGTTGGCGGCGGGCGTCGACGTGGAGCTGCCGGATCCCGACGCGTACAAGACGCTGCCGGCGCTCGTGAAGAGCGGGCAGGTGTCCGAGCACGACATCGACGCGGCGGTCGCGCGCGTGCTGAAGGCGAAGTTCCTCGCGGGCCTCTTCGAGCATCCGTACGTCGACATCGACGAAGCCGAGCGCGTGTCGAACACCGCCGGCGATCAGGCCGTGGCGCTGGAGGCTGCGCGCAAGGCGATCGTCCTGCTCGAGAATCGCAACAACGCGCTGCCGCTCAATCGATCGGCCATCAAGACGCTTGCGGTAATCGGCCCGAACGCGAAGGGGATTCACCTCGGCGGCTACTCGCAGGACCCGGGGCGCGGTGTCGACGTGCTGTCCGGAATCACGACCGCCGCGGGCTCGGGCGTGAAAATCGTCTACGCCGAAGGTGCGCGCATCACGGAGTCCGAACCGATCTGGGCGCGCGACACCGTCGAGCTCGCCGATCCCATCAAGAACCGTCAGCGCATCCAGGACGCGGTGAAGGTCGCGCGCACGGCCGACGCGATCGTCCTCGTCATCGGCACCAACGAGTCGACGTCGCGCGAGGCGTGGGCCGACAATCACCTCGGCGATATGGCGAACATCGATCTGATGAGCCAGCAGGACGAGCTGGCCGACGCGATGCTGCAGACCGGCAAGCCCGTCGTCGTCGTGCTGATCAACGGGCGGCCTGTCGCGATGCCGAAGCTGGCCGAGCGCGCGAACGCGATCGTCGAGGCCTGGTACGTCGGACAGGAAGGCGGCACGGCGATCGGCGAGGTGTTGTTCGGCGACGTGAATCCCAGCGGCAAGCTGCCAATCAGTATTCCGCGCGATGCCGGACAGCTGCCGGACTACTACAATCGCAAGCCGACCTCGTATCGCGGCTATCTCGACATGCCGCGCGGCCCGCAGTGGGCGTTCGGCCACGGCCTGAGCTACACGACCTTCACGGTGTCGGCACCGGTCGTCTCGCCGGCGACGATTGGTCCCGCGGGCCAGGCGACGGTGACCGTCGACGTGACGAACACGGGCTCGCGCGCAGGCGACGAAGTCGTCCAGCTCTATCTGCGAGACGACGTGAGCTCGGTGACGCGGCCGGTGAAGGAGCTGCGCGGATTCGAGCGCGTGTCGCTGGCGCCGGGCGCGAAGAAGACGGTGACGTTCACGCTCGGTCCGCGCGAGCTGTCGCTCATCAACCGCGACATGAAGCGCGTTGTCGAGCCCGGCACGTTCACGGTGATGGTCGGCACCAACTCCGACACGCTGCAGAACGCGAAGCTGGAGGTCGTGGCCCGGTAGGATCGCGAGTGGCCCGACGGATCGCGCGCGCTGTGGATCTACCGCAGGTGCATGAGCTCGACGAGGATGCGCGGATAGTATGCGCAATTCGTCGTCGCTCATCGTCGCTCGCGCCATTCTCATCGGCACGCTGATCGTCGGCACGCTCGACGCGCTGGACGCGATCGTCGTCTTCGGTCTGCGTTCAGGCGCCACGCCCGCGCGGATCTTTCGGACGATTGCGAGTGGCGTGCTCGGTAGTCGCGCGGCCACGGGCGGAACGCCTGTCGCGATCCTCGGCGTTGTCCTGCACTACACCGTCGCGCTCGGCATCGTCACGACGTACGTCGTCATCAGCCACTGGCTGCTGCCAGTGTTGAAGCGACGGCCGTTCGTCTACGGTCCGCTCTACGGCGTCGTCGCGTTCTTCGTCATGAATCTCGTCGTCATTCCGTTGTCGGCGATTGGTGTCGTGCCGCCATTCACCGCGTTCGGCACGACGAACGGGCTCCTCATCCACGCGTTTGGGATTGGACTGCCGACCGCGCTCATCGCCTCGCGCGTGGCACCGAGACAACCGTAACGCTGCCGCCACAAGGGCGGCCCCTACGGAGGCGTCAGGCGACGGACTACGGGCTACGAAATGTCGTAGGGGCCGCCCTTGTGGCGGCCCGGCCCGTTCGATTCTTCGTCGCGATCATGCGGCTCGCCTCGATTGCGCGTATCAGATTCTGCATGCCGCGATCGATCGCATGTGGATCGACGCCGCCGAATCCAAGGACGATTGCCTGCGGCGCGGCGGCGCGTTCCAGGAAATACGCCGACAGCGGCATCAGCTCGACGCCATTGGCAACGGCTTCGACGACGAGCCGGTCGAGATCGATGTCGGGCGCGACGTCGACAATGGCGTGCAGACCAGTCTGCACTTGACGTAGATGCAGCGCGCCAGACGCATAACGTCGAATCGCGTGCGCGAGCGCGTCCAGGCGCTCGCGGCACGCCGCGCGCATACGGCGCAGATGACGATCGTAGTGGCCGTCGGCGATGAGATCGGCGACGACGAGCTGATCGATCGCCGGCGGATGGAGATCCGACGCGCTGCGAATCGCAACGAACGTGCGGTGCAGATCGGCCGGCACAATCACGAATCCCAGGCGCAGCGACGGAAACAGCGTCTTGCTGAACGTGCCGACGTAGATCACACGCCCGTCGGCCGAGAGTCCGTGCAGGCAGGGCACTGGCCGCGTGCCGTAGCGATACTCGCTGTCGTAGTCGTCCTCGACGATCCATACGCCGCGCTCGCGCGCCCAACGCAGCAGCGCGAGCCGGCGCGGCAGGTTCATCGTCACGCCGAGCGGAAACTGGTGTGAGGGTGTGACGTACACCAGTTTCGGCGAGCGCCGGCGCGCGCGATCGAGGGTCGCGACGTCGAAGCCGTGCTCGTCGACGCGTACCGGCCGCAGCGTCGCGCCGGCCTCGACGAACGCGCTCCACGCGCCAGGGTAGCCGGGCTCTTCGATCGCGACCTCGTCGCCGGTGTCGAGCAGCGTGCGTGCAATCAGCTCGAGCCCGCGCTGCGCGCCCGCGACGATCAGCACTTGATCGGCCGTGCACGTCGTCCCGCGCGAGGCGCTGACGTGCGCGGCGATGGCCTCGCGCAACGGGAGCTGGCCGGCGGGATCGCCGTAGTCGAGCTGCGCGAGCGTCGCGCGGCGTAGACGACGGGTGACGAGCTGCGTCCAGAGCCGATGTGGAAACCGATCGATCGCGGGAATGCCGAGGCGGAACGAACGCGGCGGACCAGGAATTCGACGAGCTGCGGCGGGCAGCGCGGCCAACTGCCGTCCGCGCGCTGACAGCGGCGGATGCGTCGCGGCCTCACGCACCGTCTGCGCGCGAACGATCGGCAGATCATCTGGCAGCTCGTGGCCGACGAAGGTCCCGGCGCCGTGACGCGCGGTCAGATAGCCTTCCGCCGTCAGCTGCTCATATGCCAGCAGGGTCGTCGTTCGTGAGACGCCGAGGTCGTCGGCGAGCGCGCGCGACGACAGCAGCCGCGCACCAGGCGCGACCGTGCCGTCGAGAATCGCGCGGCGGATGGCCTGATAAATCTGCGTCTGCAAACCGTCCGGCCGCCGTGGATCGATGTGGATGAACGGGCTCTTCGCGGGCGACGGACGCATCTGAGGCTCTGTGAAGTGGACTGACTGAGATCGTATCTGAAGCGACGGACGATGACACCAATCGCGGGGCGGGTTACGGGCCACGGACGTCGAGCTCCGCGCTGGCCGTAGGGGCGCCCCTTGTGGGCGCCCGGTCGTCGGGCCGCCACGAGAGCAGCCCCTACGGGACGGACAGGGACAGGTGTTTCGTCTATTCCGTCCGCAGCGCGACGAGCGGATCCAGACGCGCCGCGCGGCGTGCAGGCACGAGCGCGGCGGCGATGCCGACGATGACGAGGAGCGCGGCGACGCCGATGTAGATGGACGGACTCGTCGGCGTCACGCCGAAGACGAGCGACGTGAACAGGCTCGACACGGCGCGCGCGGAGGCGAGGCCGACGACGAGCCCGAGCAGCACGCACCAGCTCGCGTCGCGGATCACGGTCCGCATGACGCGCGACGGCGTCGCGCCGAGCGCCACGCGCACGCCGATCTCGCGCACGCGCTGCGCAACCAGGAACGCCATCGTGCCGTAGATGCCGATCGCGCCGATGAGGATCGCGATCGCGCCGAAGATCGCCATGACGCCGGCGTTGAAGCGGCGATCGGCGGTGAGACGGCGGAAGGCATCGTCGACAATCTCCGGCATCGGCGCTCTCGGCGTATTCAGGAGAGGCTGGATGGCACTGCCGACCGCAGTCGTTTCCGCGTTCGAGGTGTTGTTGACGCGCACGACGAGATGGCCGCGCACGCTACCGCGAGACATCATCGGGCTCTGTGCGATCGGCACGTATATCTCCGGCCGCACGTCGATTTCCGGACCGTCCGCGCGTACGCTTCGAACCACGCCGACGATCGTTGTCGATCCGCGGAAGGTGAAGGTTCGGCCGACGACCTCGTCGCTCCCAAAGACCGTCCGCGCAGCAACGTCATTGATGACGGCGACCGGCGCTGTGCCCGCCGTATCGGATTCCGCGAAAACTCTGCCGCGCAGGAGCTGGATGGCCATCGTCGAGAAGTAGCCAGGGGTCACCTGGTGAGCATCCATGAGCAGCTTGTTCGACTGACCTGGAACAGCAATCGAATACTGGGCGCTTCCCCCAGATAGCGGCAGGCCGTTATAGATAAGTGCGGCATCCTTCACCCCGGGCGTATGACGCACGCGATCGAAGAGATCTGTGAGGAACGCGTGCGCAGCAAGCTGCTGATCAGCTTCCGGCATCGAGCCCAGCGGTTTGTCGATGGAATAGGTCACGACGTTCCGCCGATCGAAGCCGAGATCGGCGGTGGTGATACGAATGAAGCTCGTGACGAGCAGCGCGCTGGCCACGAGCAGGACCGAGACGAACGTCATCTCGACGACGAGAAACGTCTTGAACGAGCGCGACCGTCCAGCGCCAACCGATCCGGCGTTTCCTGTCCGCATCGATGCAGCCAGATCGCTGCGCGACGACCACCACGCCGGTGCGCTTGCGAAAAGCAAGCCGCACAGCATGGCGACTGCAATCGACACGACGAGCACGCGCAGGTCGACGGCGATGCCCGACGTGCGAGCCAGACTCGCCGGAAGGCTCGCCTTGGCGATCGACACGCCCCAGAACGAGACGCCGACGCCCGCCGCGGCCGAGACGAGCGCGAGCATCGTGCCTTCTATCAAGAGGACGCGTGCCAACCGGCCTCGAGAGGCACCGAGCGCGAGACGCGTCGCCATCTCGCGCGTGCGAACGGCCGTGCGCGCGAGGAGGAGATTGGCGACGTTGAGACAGGCGATGACCAGCACGACGGCCACAGCGATGAGCACGAGATAGAGCCACTGCTTGGCCGGCCCGATCACGCGATCCTGCAGTGACGACACGACGAGCGTCGAGTCCTGTTCCATGGCCTGCGGAAACGCACTGATCATGGCGGTAGAGGCATGCTCGAGATCGGCACGTGCTGCCGCCAGCGTCGTATAGGGCTCGAGCCGGCCGACAACGTACAGGGCGAACTCGCGATTTCCAAGTGCGGGCGAGCGCTCGTCGGTCGTGGCCACGTAGGGCACATAGACATCGGGCGGTCTGAACGCGGAAATGGGAAACGAGACGCCGGCGGGCATGACGCCGACAATCTCGCGGAGGTGTCCATCGAATGGTACCCGTCGACCAATGACGGATGGATCTGCCGCGAGATGTTGTGTCCAGAAGACGTGGCTCAGGACGATCACGTCGTCATGGCCTGGCTCGTCGTCGCCCGGACGAAAGAGTCGACCGTGCGCGGCCTTTACGCCGAGCACGTCGAAGAGGTTCGCGGTGACGCGTGCCGTTCCTGCCGTCCCATGAACGCCGCCGATGTCGAAGG
This sequence comes from Vicinamibacterales bacterium, assembly GCA_035547155.1. Classification (GTDB taxonomy): domain Bacteria; phylum Acidobacteriota; class Vicinamibacteria; order Vicinamibacterales; family SCN-69-37; genus CAZNMF01. The sequence goes on along the minus strand of DASZVJ010000221.1, from coordinate 8,319 downwards.
CAAGCGAATCGAATCGTGATGCACCGATCGCCGTAAACGAGGACGTATGCTCCAGCCAGTTGAAGTAGTCCTGCGATGCGACGGACTGCGGCGTCGCCCAGATCTTCAGGAGCCGTTGTACGGACACCAGCTCGTTCGGCGCCGCGAACGGCAGCGGCCGGATCGCGACGGCATCGACGACGGAGAAGGTGATGGTACCGGCGGCGATGGTCACCGCGAGGATGCCGAACGCCAGCAGCGTCGTGCCCATGCTCGAGCGCAGGCCGCGCAGCGCCGTCTTCACGTCGGTCAGCAACAGCTCCATCGTCGTGGTCCTTTCGGTGAATGTAGGTGGGACGCGCCCGGTGTGCCGGGCAATGGACCAGGCATCGAGCCAGAAGCGCAGACCGCGAAGGCGTGTGCCTGCGGTCGCGCGCAGACGCCAGAGCTCGACGAGATCGCCGACGACTTCCTCACGGCGATGCGCCGGCACGAGCCGGCGAACGAGCGCGAGCCACGCATCCGGCGGACCGTCGGTGCGCCGGGCCGTCATATGCGCCCCTTGATCGGCCGCAGGCGCGCGATGCCGTACAGCCGTTCGCGCACGCGCCGCATCGCCTCGAGCGAGCGAAGACCGTCGGCCGTCAACTCGAACAGACGCCGCGAGCGGCCGCCGCGCATCGGCGTGCCCGGCGCCGAGGTCGATTGTGCAAGGCCTTTGCTTTCGAGGCGCTCCAGCGCAGCGTAGACGGCGCCGAGTGAGACGCGGCGCTGCGTCTCCCTCTCGAGCAACTGCTGGATCGACACGCCGTACGCCTGGCCGCGCAGCCCGTGCAGCGCCAGCAGGACCAGTTCCTCGAACTCTCCGACGTGATCGCCTTTCATTTTCGCCTTTGTATAACAAATGAGGCCGGGCGGCCACAAGGCCCGCCCCTACGGTGCACATGCCGTCCCGACACCACCGCCGGCGCGCTATTCTAGGTGTGTTCTCGCCGGCCGCCGTCCGGAAGGTCTGGTCCCATGTCACATGCCACGCGCAAGTCGCACATCGTGCTGACGTCGCATCCGCATTTCATCTACAAGGAAAGTCCGGCCATCGAGTGGGGCCATCCGGATCCCCGACGGCGCGGGCCGGTCATCGCGACGTTCACGAACAAGCTGCAGCGCAACGCGATCGGATCGCACAGCGGCAGCTACACGATCTATCGCGCGCTCGCGATGGCGGCGGGACAGATGGATCCGGATCATCGGCCCGATCTGACGAACACCGATCCGGTCGCGACGATCGGACCGTTCCCGTCGTGGAGCGACCCGTCGAAGATCGTCTCGCTCGATCCGTGGGGACACAAAGTCCACGAGGTGTTCGCGGCCGAGCTGGCGCGCGGGATGGACATCCGTCCGACGATTGCGGTTACGCGCGCGCACCTCAAGATGGCCGAGCTCGACGACGCGATCGAGCTGGGCAGGATCCGAAAGGACGGAACGGTCGTCAAGCCGACCGGCGACGTCTTCGTCACGAAAGCCGCGATCGAGCCGGTCTGGTATCTGCCGGGCATCGCGCAGCGCTTCCACGTCGACGAGATGACGCTGCGTCAGTTCCTGTTCGAAGAGACCGGAGGCATGTTTCCGGAGCTCATCACGCGGCCGGATCTCGTCGTCATGCTGCCGCCGATCGGCAGCACGTCGATCTACATCTTCGGAGACGCATCGCTCATCGGCCGTCAGGACGTCGAGCTCACGTGCCGCGTGCACGACGAGTGCAACGGCTCGGACGTGTTCGGATCGGACATCTGCACGTGCCGGCCGTATCTCATCCATGGCATCGAAGAGGCGATTCGGACCGCGCAGCGCGGCGGCCTCGGCTACGTCGTCTACTACCGCAAGGAGGGCCGTGCGCTCGGCGAGGTCACGAAGTTCCTCGTCTACAACGCGCGCAAACGGCAGGAAGGCGGCGACAGCGCGGCAACCTACTTCCATCGCACCGAATGCGTGGCCGGCGTGCAGGACATGCGGCTGCAGGAGCTGATGCCCGACGCGCTGCACTGGATGGGCGTACAGCGCATCGACAACCTCATCTCCATGTCGAACATGAAGCACGATGCGATCGTCGCGTCGGGCATCGCGGTCAAATCGCGGCACGAGATTCCGCCGAACCTGATTCCCGCAGACGCCTCGGTCGAGATGGAAGCGAAGAAGGCTGCAGGATATTTCGCGGACAAGACGGACGTCATGACGAAGGACGAGCTCGAGCACGTCAAGGGACGCAGTCTGCATGAGTGAGCTCGAGGCGATCCTCGATCCCGCCACGATTCGCGTCCGGACGCGACGCATCTACGACGCGGCGGTCGCCGGAGGCACGGCGTTTCGCGTCAATCTCGATCGTCTGCCGGCGTGCGTCGATCTCGTGCTGTCCGTGACGCGACGCGACTATCCGGATGGCGCGATCCCGCTGCACGGCCGCTACGGGCATTTCCGCGCGGGCGGATTCGATCGCGTGGCTCTGCTGCGCGCCGATCTAGCGTCCGTCGATCGTCTGGAGCAGGCGCGCAGCCTCGTCGATCTCGTCGTCGTGTCCGTGCTGCTCGATGCGGGCGCCGGCGATGCGTGGGCGTATCGAGAGCCTGGGACGGGCGGCACCTACGCGCGATCGGAAGGCCTGGCGATTGCGTCGTGGCATCTGTTTCGATCCGGTGCGTTCTCCGCCGATCGTGTGCGGCCGTTTCGCGTGACGGCGAGCGGGCTCGATGCCTTGACGGAGGCACAGATCGCGACCGGATTCCAGGTGACGCACGACAATCCGCTCGCGGGATTCGAAGGCCGCTACGGCCTGCTGAAGCGACTCGCATCAGCACTGCGCGCGTCACCGGCGATGTTCGGTCAGGACGATCCGCGGCCGGGCCGTCTCGTCGACGCATTGATCGCCGAATCGTCGTCGTCCGGAATGGTGCAGGCGAATGAGGTCCTTCGTCTGCTGTTGCTCGGACTCGCGCCGATGTGGACGCCGCGCGTGACGCTCGACGGCATCGGATTTGGCGACGTGTGGCCGTACTTCGGGCCAGAGCCGCAAGACTGGGTGCCGTTCCACAAGCTGTCGCAGTGGTTGACGTATTCCTCGATCGAGCCGATCGAGTCTGCGGGTCTTCACGTTGTCGGCGTCGACGCGCTCACGGGGCTGCCTGAATATCGCAACGGCGGTCTGTTCCTGGACACGGGCGTCCTCGAGTTCCGCGATCCATCGCTCGCACAGCACACGTTCGACGCGGGTGACGATGTCGTGGTCGAATGGCGGGCGTTGACGGTGCAGTTGCTCGATCGCGTTGCGGATGATGTGCGAGACGCGCTCGGTAGAACCGCCGACGAGTTGCCGCTGGCGCGCGTGCTGCAGGGCGGCACGTGGACGGCCGGTCGCGAGATCGCACGAGAGCGGCGGCCGGGCGGCACGCCGCCGCTGCGCGTGCGCAGCGATGGCACGGTGTTTTAGAAGGCGAGGAACCATGGTTCGCGTCGTCGAACATCCAATCGTCAAGCACAAGCTTGGCATCCTGCGCGACAAGCACACGAAGCCGCAGGAGTTCAGGCGGCTCCTCGAAGAGCTGAGCCAGATCCTGGCGTACGAGTGCACGCGCGATCTGGCGCTGGCGCGCGTCGAGGCGGAGACGCCGCTGCAGCGCACGACCGTCGAGCGCGTATCTGAGGACCTCATCCTCGCCAGCATCCTGCGCGCGGGCGAGGGGATGATCGGTGGCTTTCTGGAGATGCTGCCGTTCGCGACGCTCGGGCACATCGGCATCTATCGCGACAAGATGATGGACCAGACCGTCGAGTACTACTTCAAGCTGCCGCCGAACATGGCGGGGAAGAAGGTGCTGCTGCTCGATCCGCTGCTCGCGACCGGCGACACGTGCCTGGCCGCGCTCGATCGCCTGAAGCAATACGAGGTCGGCCCGATCAAAGTCGTCAGCCTGTTGTCGTCGCCAATCGCCGTCGATAAGATCGCCGCGGATCACGCGGACGTCGAGATCTACACGTTGTCGATCGAAGCGGGACTGAATGAGAAAGGCTATCTGCTGCCGGGCCTCGGCGACGCCGGCGATCGACTGTTCGGGACGTTGTGATCGGCACGTCGTTGCGCTCTCGGGAAGTTGACATGATCGCGAAACGAATCGTCGTGTGCGTATTGGGATTGCTGCTGGTCGCCTGGGCGCGGCAGGGCGTCGTGCTGCGGCCGAGCTTCGACGCCTCGTCGCGGATCGACGAGTGGACGATCGACGGGACGGGGCAGTGGGACGTGCGCGACGGCATGCTCGTGCTGGTGAAGGCGGGTGTGCCGGCGGGACCGATTCGTCGCCCAGCGGGCCTCGCGATCTTGAAGTCCGAGCCGCTCGGCAAGCTGACCTTCGAAGTCGATCTGCGATCCGAAGAGCCGGAGACACTGCTCGTCCGTGACGTCGAGCTGATCGTTGACTGGCAGTCGCCCACGCGCTTCTACTACGTCCACCTCGCCGCGAAGACCGATCCGGTCCACAACGGCATCTTCCTGGTGAACGATGCCGATCGGAAGCGGCTCGACACGCCGACCAGCGTGCCGCAACTGAAGGACAAGGCCTGGCATCACGTGAAGCTCGAGCGCGATCCGGCGAGCGGGCGCATCGCCGTGTTCGTGGACGGTGCGACAACGCCCGCGCTCGAGGCGAACGACACGACGCTGAAGGACGGTCGCGTCGGGCTCGGATCGTTCGACGAGACGGGGCAGTTCAGGAATGTTGTTGTGACTGGGTTCTGAGGTTCCGGAGTTCCGGGTTCTCTGTTCTAGGTTCTGGAGGTTGCTATGTAGTAAACGTCTCATGTAGTAAGCTGTCTCGCATGCCGCCCTCCTATCTGTCCCTCTCCGCCACCGCCATCCTCCAAGCGGTCGCCAATGGCTACATCTATGGCTTCGACATCATGGATGCGACCGGGCTGCCGAGCGGCACCGTCTATCCAGCGCTTCGGCGCATGGAAGACGCCGGCCTGATCGACTCGCAATGGGAGAAGGCCGAGGTCGCGCAGCGCGAGCAGCGGCCGGCGCGCAAATATTACGAGCTGACGAAGGCCGGACAGGCCGCGCTCGCCGAAGCGGCGGCACGGTATCGGATGGCGAAGCCCGCGCCGGCGCGCGCGGCGAAGCCGTCTCCGGCACGACGATAGCCATGCGGATCCATCGTTGGATTCTCGCGATCGCGAGCCGCCTCGTGCCGAGGGCGATGCGCGACGAGTGGCGCGCCGAGTGGGACGCGGAGCTCGATCACCGCGAGCGGTCGCTGCGCGAATGGCACACACGCGGGCGCGGACGCCGGCTCGATCTCGTGCGACGTAGCATCGGCGCGTTCTGGGATGCGCTCTGGCTGCGCTCGGCGCGCTGGTACTCGATGCGCCTCTTCGGCCGTCACTGGCGGCTCGCGCTGGCCGCCGTGCTCTCGCTGAGCGTGGCGCTCGCCGCCGTGACGATCGGCCTGGCGGCGTACCGGACTGCGCTGATGCGCCCAACCGGCATCAATCACGCCGAAGCTCTGCAATTCATCCACGCGCGGACGCCGGCGAATGCCTTCAATGCGATGTCGTACGAGGAATTTCTCGCGTATCGCAAACGAGCGCGATCGTTCACGGGCATCGCGGCGTTTCCGTATTCGATCGCGACGGTCGACGTCGCCATCGGCGATCGCAACGAGCCGGGCTTGCTGACGTCGGTGTCGGACAACTTCTTCTCGGTGCTCGACGTGCGACCCACGCTTGGAGCACTGGCGTTTCAGGACAGCGGCGATGGCGTCGCGATCGGCGAGACGCTGTGGCGACGGATGGGCGCCGATTCGGCGATCGTCGGCGCCAAAGTGCAGATCAACGGCATGCCCATGGTCGTCGTCGGCGTTGTGCCGCAGACGTACGGCGGGTTGTACTTCTCGTGGGCCCCAAACGTCTGGACGCCGCTCAATGTACGGGAGCGCCTGTTCGGACAGGAGCATTCGCAGCGAGATCTGAATCTGATCGGCCGCCTTCATCCCGGGGTAACACGCGGCCAGGCATCGGCGGAGGTGGCATCGATCGCCGCACAGTTCGCACGCGAGCATCCGGAGGCGAACCGTGAGCGCACCGCCGTGCTGTCGGACGTATCGATGACGCCGCCAGGTGATCGCGGCTGGATGACGACGATGTTCGGCGGACTCGTGCTCATCGTTCTGCTCGGCCTGATCGTCGCCGGAGCAAACGTGACGAACCTGCTACTGGGGCTTGCGGCGTCGCGGCGCCACGAGATGCTCGTCCGCGCCGCGCTCGGGGCGTCGCGCGCGCAGTTGATTGCGCCGCTCGTGCGCGAAGGCGTCGTGCTCGGCCTCATATCTGGTGCGATTGGCTTCGCCGCCGCTGCCGTTGGGCTGCGTCGGTTGGCAACGCTGACCCTGTCCGTGGGCAACGGATGGCCGTCGCCGACAATCGATCTGCATTCCGACGCAGGCGTATTCGCCGCGATGATGACGGTGGCGATGGTCGCGGGACTGGCCGTCGGCCTCATTCCGGCCCTGCGCGCGGCGTCGGACGGACTGTCCGGCGCCATCAATCGCGAGCTCAGCGTCAGCGAGCCGCGGCGCGGTCGCGTGCGCGGCATGTTGGTCGTGATCCAGATGGCCGTGGCGACGCTCGTGATGGTAGGCGTCGGCTTGTCTGTTCGCAGCTTTCTTAGACTCGAGCACATCTCACTTGGGTTCTCGGCTCGTCATCTCACGTACGCAAGTGCCAATCTCGAGCGCAGCGGCTACACCGAACAGACGGGACGCGCATTCTACGAGCGCCTGCGGACGCGCATGGCAGCGATTCCCGGCGTCGAGGCCGTGACGCTCGCCAGCAATCAGCCGCTGATGGGCTATCTTCGCGAGCAGATCGTCGACGCGAATGGGAATCCATGGCCGGCGCGCGATGAGGCGACGCCGCTCGTTGTCGTCGACGCCGGCTATTTCGCCGCGATCGGCATGCCGATCGTCGCAGGGCGTGCGTTCGACACTCACGATAGCGCCGGGAGTGAGGACGTCGCGATGGTGAATGCGACGCTCGCTCGTCGTCTGTGGCCGGCGCAGGACGCCGTTGGTCAGTACATTCGAACTGGCGCCAACCATCGGGTCACGCGTGTGGTCGGCATCGTGCCAGACAGCAAATTCGATGATCTCACTGAAGCACCGCTGCCGGTGATGTACCTCCCGCTCGCGCAACGCTACGTGCCGGATATCAATGTCATCTTGCGTTCGCCCGATGAGCGATCGGAACCGAAGACGCGTGGTCCCGGTGTGTTCGAGACGGCGACCATGCCGATCGCACAGGCCATGCTCGATGTTGGCGGGCCGCGTCTACTCTGGAATGGTGGCATGACGCTCGACGATCTCATACGCATGTCGCTGCTCCTGCCGCGCGCGATCGTGGCCGTGTCCATTGGATTCGGCGCTTTGACGCTGGCCCTCGCGCTCTTCGGCCTCTACAGCACGGTCTTCTACTCGGTCAATCAGCGGCGTATGGAAATGGGCATCCGCATCGCGATCGGCGCGCAGCCGCGCGATGTGTTCACCGCCGTGCTGCGCCACACGGCCTGGGTCGCCGCGATCGGTACCGCCGTCGGCGTAGTCGTCGGGCAAGCGCTGTTGCCGCTCGCATCGTCGATTCTCTATGGCATCGGCAAGGTCGAGCCGGTGGTCCTGATGGAAGTCGCGCTCGCCAGCGCGTGCGTCGCGCTCCTGACGACGTACGTCGTCGCGCGCCCATGGATGCGCGCGGCGGTCGCGGATCTGCTGCGACGGACGTGAGCGTGACTTACTCCACCTTCAATGTCACGATCGGATCCACGCGCGCCGCACGTCGAGCGGGCAGATAGCTGTCCGCGCCGAAGTCGCCGCGGAACTCCAACGGAAACAGCCGCAGCAGCCAGCGATAGAGCCGATCCTGTGATGGGGGCCGTGACACCGCATCCTCCTCGTGTGGCGTGCGACGATATGTCGCATAGCGACGTAGTGTCAACTGCCGTTGGCTTTCGACTGGCTATCGTGGGTATTGCTTTTCGATATGTATTTATCGTAAAACAATAAACATGCTCTCGATCGCGATTTGTCTGGTCATCCTGGCGGCGCTGGTTGGCGTGGCTGTCTACGTGCTCTTCGGGAGACGAGACCGATGATGTCGCCGGCATGCGCGATTGGCCCGACGCCGAGGCAGATGGAGAACCGCGGTCTCACCTGGGTGTTCGGGGCATTTCTCTTCTGTCCCTGCCATCTGCCGTTGACGTTGGCCGTCGCGGCGACGGCCCTGTCGGGCACTGGGCTCGGCATC
>DASZVJ010000220.1:0-5526 GCA_035547155.1 Vicinamibacterales bacterium | reverse complement strand
CGATGCGGGAGTCCGGCCGAGTCCCCAGAGGATGCCGAAGGTGAGCCCGATCGGCATCGAGACCGGCAGAGCCTGCGGAACCAGGGCGAACGCCAGCTCCAGCGTGTGCGAATGACTCCGCGGGATGAGGTTCACGAACGGAATCATGGCGATGAGGATTGCTCCGACAATCGCGATCGCGACGCTGGCCGCTACGGTCCGACGCACGGCCCGGCGATCGTCAGATGTCCGATCGCGTCGCGTGTTCATGCCCATCAGACCTCCGTGCAGCACAATGACCTGCACGAGCGCGATGTGCCCGACGATCCAGATCCTGACGCTCTCCCACGTTCGACCGCGCGTGACGGCGTCCTCGTACTCGGCCTGGAGATCGGAGACAGTTGGATCGACGAGGCGCTCCATCGTGCGCGCGTCGCACACGCGAGCCGCAATCGCACGGATTCGGGTACCGGGGCGTCTCATCACGCGAGCTCCGGCACCAGGCGCTTGGCGCCACTGCTCCACGCCGCGAGCATGCGCCGGCCGAGCGGCGTGGCCTCGTACATCCGGCGAGGAAGCCCTCCAGCGCCCGGCGGCGGCTCATCCAGATGGGACGTGATGAGCCCCTTGTCTTCCATCCGCCCGAGCGTGACGTACACCGTGCCTCGTTTGAGGCGTCCTCTGGACGCCGCGACGAGTTGCAGACCGTACCGTTTCTCGTCCCGCACGAGCAGCTGGAGCACCAGCAGCTCTTTGGGGGACACCGTGAGCACGCGAGGATGTGCCTTCGACACGCGATCAGTCTTACATTCTAGTAAGACTGATGTCAAACGCGAGCCACGTCCCTCGTCCGTGGGGCGTGGCTGGACAAATCGCGGCAAAGGCTTGACCTTGACGTTACGTCAACGTCGATCATCATCGAGGCGATGTCGATGAACACGAAACGCACCTACAGCATCGCCGCATTCGCTGCACTGGCGGGAGTCACGCCGCGTGCGCTCCGTCACTATGACCGCCTGGGGCTCTTGACGCCGACGCGTTCGAACACGGGCTACCGGCGCTACGTGGAACGCGATCTGGAAGTCCTGGAAGAGATCATCGCGCTCAAGTTCATCGGCGTCCCGTTGAAGCAGATCGCCGGGATTCTCTCGCGCCCGAACGGCCGTTCACGCACGTGCTCCGCGCACAACGTGAGGCACTCGAGGCCAGGCGCCGCGTCCTGGCGAGAGCGGTCGACGCCGTGACCGCCGCAGAAATGCAACTCGGTTCGGGTGGATGGCTCTCGTCGAGGATGTGAAAGGCGCCCTCGACGAAGATCCTGGAGGGCCAAGAGCGCAGAGTCTGTTGACCCGCTGGTTATCCCTGCAGAACGCGGCGACAGGAGGCGCATCGAAGACACGAACGACATCCGAGGTTCCGACGCCAGAGCTTCGAGCGGAGCTCTGGGCACGACGAGCGGAGTGGCTGCCGGTGGACGTGGCTCGAACCACCGAGAGTCGGAGCGACGCGAACGAGGCGCTCGCGAAAGCGCGCGCCTTCGCGACGTCTTTCGTCGGCGACGATGTGCTGGAGTTCATCGAACGAGCGAAAGGGGCGAGACGATGATGGACGCGTCACGGCTCCAACAACGCAGGCCAATCCAGGATCACGCTGATCGAAGAAGTGGGAGTCGGAGTCGACGCGGCCGGACGTTCTTCCTTCACGTCGACGCCTCGCGCCGCGTAGCCCTACGGGCGTCGACGAAAAACGCGGCGGAAAAGTTCCACGTTGGGACGTGGGCACTATACTTGCCGCGTGAAGCGGCGCCTCACGTCTGCGTTGGTCATCTTTGCGTACTTCACGGCGGTTGGCCTGATGTTCTTCGGCTACCGGTACCTCGAGTACGTCGCCAACCGCGAGGCGGTATCGCCGCTCGAACCGTTCATCAACGAGGTCCTCACCGGTGCGTGGATGGCGGCGCTGCTCTTTCCGCTGGTCGCACGCTTCGCCCGGCGCTACCCGTTCGATCGCGTCAACTGGAGGACGCGGCTGCCGCTCCACGTCGGTGCGCTCGTCGTGTACTCACTCGCGCACACCTCTCTGCTCTGGCTTCTGCGCAACACGCTCTACCCGCTCTTCGGTCTGCGTCACTACGACTACGGCGATATGACGGCGCGCTATCCGATGGAGCTCTTCCACGACGTGATCGTCTACACGGTCATCGTCAGCCTGCTTCATCTGTTCGACCGTCACGTGCGATCCGCGCAGATCGAAACGCAGCTCGCGCACGCGCGCCTCGAGAACCTCCGCCTGCAACTGCAGCCACATTTTCTCTTCAACACCCTGAATACCATCTCGGCGGTGCCCGCACGTCCCGCTGACGTCGACCGTTCCGCGCGTCACCGTGACAATGGGCGCATGAAACCTGCGCTCGCGGTTCTGTTGGCCCTGACAACCGGCACCGTTTTGGCGGCTCAGACGTGGACCGCATACGGCGGCGACGCCGGCGGCACGCGCTACTCGCCCCTGCACCAGATCACGTCGACGAATGTCACGGCGCTTCGAGTGGCGTGGTCGTATCGCACTGGTGCACTCGAGCCGAAGACCGCGCTCAACGACAAGGCCGCCTTCGAGGCCACGCCGATCGTGATCGACGGCACGCTGTATCTGACGACGCCATTCAACCAGGTGATCGCGCTCGATCCGGGGAGCGGCGCGGCGCGGTGGACCTACGATCCGAAGATCGATCGCGCTCGTGGCTACTCCGAAGTCACGTCGCGTGGCGTCGCGGCCTGGATCGATCCGGCGTCGCCCGTCGATGCGCCGTGCCGGCTGCGCATCTTCGAAGGAACCATCGATGCGCGGCTCATCGGCCTCGACGGCAAGACCGGGAAGCCGTGCGCCAGCTTCGGCGACGCCGGCGTCGTCGATCTGACTCGTGACGTCGGTCTTCGTCCGGCGTTTCGTGGCGACTATCAAGTGACGTCGGCGCCGACGATCGTCGGCGATCGCGTGATCGTCGGCGCGTCGATCGGCGACAACGGCGCCGTCGACATGCCACGCGGTGTGGTGCGTGCGTTCGATGCGCGCACGGGCCTGTTGCAGTGGACATGGGATCCGATTCCGTGGGCCGGTGCGCAACAGGTTCGCACGGGCGCGGCCAACGCCTGGTCGACGTTCGCGGCGGATCCGGCACGCGACCTGGTGTTCATTCCCACCGGCAGCGCGAGCCCCGACTACTACGGCGGGACGCGGCCCGGCGACGACAAATGGGCGAACTCCGTTGTCGCGCTGAGGGCCTCGACGGGCGAGCTCGTCTGGGGATTCCAGGTCGTGCATCACGATCTGTGGGACTACGACGTGCCGTCGCAGCCGACGCTGATTGACGTTCGCGGCCGACCGGCGGTCGCGGTGACGACGAAGATCGGACATGTGTTCGTGCTCGATCGTCTCACCGGTACGCCGCTCCACGCCGTCGACGAGCGCCCCGTTCCCTCCAGCGACATCCCAGGGGAAACCGCGTCGACGACGCAATCCATTCCCGCGTGGAGCGCGATGGTGCCGCAACGGCTGACCGCTGCCGACGCATGGGGCAGTTCACCAGACATGCGCCAGTGGTGCCGCGAGACGATCGAGTCGCTGCGCAACGACGGTCTGTTCACGCCGCCGAGCCTCCGCGGCACGCTGTCGTTTCCGGGCAACATCGGTGGGGTGAACTGGGGCGGCGCGGCATGGGATCCCGCGCGCCATTTGTTGATCGCGAACACGAACCGGATCGCGGCGATCATGCAACTGATTCCCCGCGAGGCGATGCAAGGCGCCATCGATCGCCGCAAGGACACCGAAACGTCGTGGGGTGGCGAGTTCGCGCCGCAACGAGGCACGCCCTACGCCATGCATCGCGAGTGGCTCGTCGCACCGAATAGACAGCCATGCAATCCGCCGCCGTGGGGCGCACTCGTGGCGTTCGACGTCGAGACTGGAACGCGTCGCTGGGAGACGCCACTCGGCACCATGGGCGACGGCTGGCCGCCGGGGTCGATCAGTCTCGGCGGACCGATGGTCACCGCTGGCGGGCTGATCTTCACCGCGGCGGCGCTCGATCCACATCTCCGCGCATTCGACGCGGCCACCGGCAAGGAGTTATGGAGCGTCGAGCTTCCCGCCGCCGCGCAGTCGACGCCGATGACCTATGAATGGAACGGCCGGCAGTACATCGTCATCTGTGCCGGTGGCCACGGCAAGATGGGGAGCAAGATGGGCGACTCGGTCGTGGCTTTTGCCCTGGAGTGAGTCCTGCGCGACGGCGCAACGTTCGACGCGCGAACTCGTCGCGCGACGTCTCGCCCCGGTCGAAGGCGACTAAATGGAGACGATCTCGAGCAGATCCGACAACCCGATGAAATCGTCAGGATTGCGCGTGTACAGAGGAAGACCGGCTGCGAGCGCCGTTGCGGCGATCAAGAGATCCGTCGCTCGACGGCCACGCGCCTTCCGGCCTGACGCGACAGTCGCCGCATAGATACGGCCGTAGGCGCGTGCCACGCTGGCGTCCACGGGCAACGGCTCGAACGTCGACTCGACGCGTTGCAGGCGGTCTTGGCGTCTTGCGCGTTCGGCGGAGTTCGACGTCGCATGGGTACCGGCCGCGAGCTCCGCCAGCGTGATCGCGGAGATCGCGACCTCTCCTGGCAGCCGAGCCAAATCGATCGTCGGCAAATCGATGACCACCGACGTATCGATCACGCCTCGCGGTGGCCGCGCGTCAGCCACGCGGTATCGAATCCTGATCGATCATCGCGTCCACATCTTTCCGAAAGCGTCTGGGCGCGATGCGCGGGGCTCCGGCAAAGGCGGCCTGGACGGCGTCGGACGGGACGAAAACGCGCTGACGAAGCGGGTGCAACTCCCCGACCGCGACACCGTTCCGCGTGACGATGAACGCGCGTCCCCGGTCGAGGTCGCGCATGATGCGTCCGCTGTCGTTACGGAGCTCCCGCTGGGTGATTCGCCGAGGCACGTCGCCATTGTAGCACGCGCGCTACGCTGCCCCGTCGAACGCCAGATCGGTCGACCAAGGGCTACTGCGACGCGGCCGCGTCTCGCTCGATCCGGCGGTTGCGGGCCTCGATGAACTCGATGCTGCGGCGACGGTAGTCGACGTACGTATCGAGATCCGTCGGAGAGTTGAACGGTGAGTGGTCCTCCTTCGCGCGTCGCGCTACGGAGGACAACCTTCGCGTGGCTTGCCAGCCGAAGCCGCTCACGCAGCGAGCGCTTGGCGAAGGATGGTGAGCCGGGAGGGAATCGAACCCTCAACCAACAGATTAAGAGTCTGCTGCTCTGCCAATTGAGCTACCGGCCCACGGGACGAACTGCATCGACGCGATGGCGCGCGTCGTTTCTTTTGAAGCGATCCACCTCCGCCCTGCGGGCTACGGTGGACCACCTTCGCGGCGACGTCGGCTCGCCAACCGAAGCGCCGTTCAGCGGCGCGAAGGTTGGTGCGCCCGGCAGGATTCGAACCTGCGACCTTTGGCTCCGGAGGCCAACGCTCTATCCAGCTGA
>DASZVJ010000219.1:0-7777 GCA_035547155.1 Vicinamibacterales bacterium | reverse complement strand
GTGCCGCGAGACGAACGATGGCCGCGCGCTCGCATATCCCGACACGCTCTTCGGCACGGACTCGCACACGACGATGGTGAACGGGCTCGGCGTGGTGGGATGGGGCGTCGGCGGCATCGAGGCGGAGGCCGCGATGCTCGGCCAGCCGAGCTCGATGCTGATTCCGCCAGTCGTCGGCTATCGGCTCACGGGCAAACTGCCCGAAGGCGCGACGGCGACGGACCTCGTCCTCACGATCACCGAAGCGCTGCGCAAGAAGGGCGTGGTCGGCGCGTTCGTCGAGTTCTACGGGCCGGGCCTCGCGCACATGACGATCGCGGATCGCGTGACACTCGGCAACATGTGCCCAGAGTACGGCGCGACCGTCGCGATCTTCCCGATCGACGACATGACGCTCGAGTACCTGCGCTTCACCGGACGTGATGCGGCGCAGGTGCAGCTCGTCGAAACGTACGCGAAGGCGCAGGGCCTGTATCGCACGGACGCGTCACCCGAGGCCGTCTACACGGACACGCTGTCGCTGGATCTCGGCACGGTCGTGCCGAGCCTTGCCGGCCCGCGACGTCCGCAGGATCGCGTCGCGCTCAGCCGCGCGAAGACGTCGTTCGCCGGCGCGCTGCCGGATCTGCAGAAGGGCATCAAGAAGCCGGCCTCCGCAGGCGGTGGTGGCGCGGCCGTCGCTGAAGCGGTGACGACGCAGCTCGAACATGGGTCGGTCGTGATCGCGGCGATCACGAGCTGCACGAACACGTCGAACCCGAGCGTGATGATTGGCGCGGGCCTCGTCGCGAAGAAAGCCTTCGAGAAGGGCCTGACGCGCAAGCCGTGGGTGAAGACGAGCCTCGCGCCCGGCTCGAAAGTCGTCACCGAATATCTCAACAAGGCCGGCCTGACGACGTATCTCGACGCACTCGGCTTCAACCTCGTGGGCTACGGCTGCACGACGTGCATCGGCAACAGCGGTCCGCTGCCCGACGAGATCGCCGCCGAAGTGCGCGAGCGATCGCTCGTCGTCTGCTCGGTGCTGTCGGGCAATCGCAACTTCGAGGGCCGCATCCAGCAGGACGTGCGCGCCAACTACCTTGCGTCGCCGCCGCTGGTCGTCGCGTACGCGATCGCCGGATCGCTCAACGTCGATCTGACGACCGAGCCGCTCGGCACGGGCAAGGATGGAAAGCCCGTCTACCTCAAGGACATCTGGCCGACGCAGCAGGAGATTCAGACCACGATGCTTGCGGCCGTGTCTGCCGACATGTTCCGTCAGCAGTACGCGAGCGTGTTCACCGGCGACCAGATGTGGCAGTCGCTGCCGGTGCCGACCGGCGATCGCTTCGCGTGGGAGGCGGACTCGACGTACATCCGCCGGCCGCCGTTCATCGAGAATCTGTCGAAGGAGCCGGCGCCGCTCGTCGAGATCGCCGGCGCGCGCGTGCTCGCGCTGCTCGGCGACAGCATCACGACCGATCACATCTCACCGGCCGGATCGATCAAGGCCGACACGCCGGCGGGCAAGTATCTGATCGCGCAGGGCGTGGCCGTGAAGGACTTCAACTCGTACGGCGCGCGTCGCGGCAATCACGAAGTGATGATGCGCGGCACGTTCGCCAACGTGCGGCTGCGCAATCAGCTCGCACCGGGTACCGAAGGCGGATGGACGACGCATCTGCCCGGGACCGAGGTGATGTCGATCTACGACGCGTCGATGAAGTATCAGGCGGCGCACGTGCCGCTCGTGATCCTCGCGGGCAAGGAGTACGGATCGGGATCGTCGCGCGACTGGGCCGCGAAAGGCACGATGCTGCTCGGCGTGAAGGCCGTCATCGCCGAGAGCTTCGAGCGCATCCATCGCAGCAATCTCGTCAACATGGGCGTGCTGCCGCTGCAATTCATCGACGGCGAGTCCGCCGCGTCTCTTGGTCTGACGGGCCGCGAGGTGTTCGATCTCGTCGGATCGGGCGAGTCGCTGAAGCCGCGCGGCACCGTGACCGTCCGCGCGCGCGCCGAGGACGGCTCGACGCGCGAGTTCCGCGCGACGGTCCGCGTCGACACGCCGGAAGAGCTGACCGCGTTCCGCCACGGCGGCATCCTGCCGTACGTCGCGCGAAGGCTGGCGAAGGGGTAGGCCGGAACGGCACTTGCAGAACTTCGAACTTCGAACTTCGAACTTCGAACTTCGAACGAGTGCCTTCAATGTGACGGCTCGACATGCGCGTTCGCCCTGCCGCCATCGATGACGTCGAAGTGCTCGCGTTGCTCAGCGGCGAGCTCGGCTATCCGGCGACATCGACGCAGGTTGGCGCTCGCCTGCAGTCGTTGCTGACGCGTGAGCACGAGCACGCGGTGTTCGTCGCGACTGTCGAGGAGGCCATCGTCGGCTGGATCCACGTCGGGCTTCGACGAGTGCTGGAGGCCGACGACCGTGCGGAGATTCTCGGTCTCGTGGTCTCGAGCCAAGCACGAAAGCGCGGTGCCGGTCGCGCGTTGATCGCCGCCGCCGAATCGTGGGCGGCCCGCCTCGGCCTCTCCGAAGTCGTCGTGCGGAGCAACGTCGCGCGCGCGGAATCGCATCCGTTCTACGAGCGCCTCGGGTACACGCGGACGAAGACGCAGCACGTCTACCTGAAGATCGTGCGCCGCACATGACCGACGTCATCACGACCGATCGGCTGATCCTCCGGGCGTGGCGGGACGCCGATCGCGAGCCGTTCGCGGCGATGAATGCGGATCCGGAGGTCATGCGCTACTTTCCATCGACGCTGACGCGAGAAGAAAGCGACAGACAGGTCGATCGCATCGTCGAGCGCACCGCATCGCGCGGGTTCGGCTTCTGGGCCGTCGAGATTCCAGATGTGACGGAGTTCGCCGGGTTCATCGGCCTGTCCGTGCCCGGCTTCGAGGCGCCGTTCATGCCGTGTGTCGAGATCGGCTGGCGGCTGGCGCGCGCGTATTGGGGCCAGGGCTACGCGACCGAAGGCGCGCACGCATCGCTGCGATACGGGTTCGAGACGTTGGGCGTGACGGAGATCGTCGCATTCACAGCCGTAGACAATGCGCCATCGAAGCGCGTGATGGACAGAATCGGCATGACGCGCGATCCCGACGGCGACTTCGATCATCCGCTCGTTCCGGTCGGCCATTCGCATCGGCCGCATGTGCTGTATCGCATTCGTCGTACGTAACGAATGCCAACCGTCGCCGAGATTCACATCGACCTTTCGTCTCTCCACGCCTCCATGTGAATGAAGGTATGCTGCGGGCAGATCGATGACTCCACCCGCACTCGAGCCGCGTGCGGCGACGCTGACCTCCGCCGCCATCAAAGCCAAAGCCCTGGAGCTCGGCTTCGATCTCTGCGGCGTGTCCGCGGCGGTCGCGCATCCGAAGCTGGCGCGTCTTGCGCAATGGATTGCCGATGGCCGCGCGGGCGAGATGCACTATCTCGCCGACTCGCTCGACGAGCGCCTCGACCCGCGCGTCTTCCTGCCCACTGCGTGCAGCGTGATCTCGCTCGCGGTCGTCTACAACTCGTCCGCGGCACCAGCCTCGACCTCGACGGACGACGAAAGACGCGCGTCGATTGCGCGCTACGCGCGCGGTGATGACTATCACGACGTGCTGCGCGCACGGATGCGCGCGCTCGTGCAGTGGATGGCCGACACGCACGGGCCCGGCCTCGAAGCGCTCACGTGCGTCGACGATGGGCCGGTGCAGGAGCGCGTGTTCGCGGAACAGGCGGGCCTCGGCTGGATCGGGAAGAACGCGTGCGTGATCAATCCGACGCTGGGCTCGTGGCTGTTCATCGCCGAGATCGTCACGAACGCCGAGCTCGAGCGCGATCGGCCCGCCGTCGATCAATGCGGCACGTGCACGCGCTGTCTCGACGCCTGTCCCACCGGCGCCATCGTCGAGCCGTATGTCGTGGACGCGACGCGCTGTCTGTCGTATCTCACGATCGAGCAGCGCGGCGAGATCGATCCGTCGCTGCGGCCTGCGATCGGCGAACAGATCTACGGCTGCGATATCTGTCAGGACGTCTGTCCCTGGAATCGCCGAGCCGCGACAAGCGATGACGACGCGTGGCGGCCGCGCGATGGTCTGCTCGCGCCGGCGCTAATCGACCTCTGCGTGATGACCGACGAGGCGTGGCGGCGATTGCTGAAGGGCAGTGCGATGCGCCGTGCCGGCATGCGGCGGATCCGGCGATCTCTTGCGTACGCCGCGGCTCACCTCGATCCCGGCGATGCGCAGACTGCGCTCGACGCGATGTCCAGCCAGCCATCGGCACAGTTTCCGGAAGTCGCGGACGCGATTGCGTGGGCGAGGGACCGCCGGGTCTGAAGATCCGGCCCACATCTGATCCCGCCCGCAGCCTGTAGCCCGCAGCCCGTCCTCCGTGTTAGCCTTGCGCCCTCGGAGAGGAAACAAATGAAGACGCTGGCTGTAGCGCTGCTCCTAGCTGCTGCTGGCGTGTCTGAGCCGATCTCGATCGGGCTGGCCAACGGCACCGAGCGCGAGCGGCAGACGAAGGCACGCCTCGAGACGATCCTTGCGTCGTACGATTTGCGTCCGTACGCATTCGCACGTGACGTCACGATTGCGGATGCCGGTCATCGCCCGCGGCCGCCGGCGCTGATCCTCAGCACGCGCTTTGCGGATTCCAGCGACGATCTGCTGTCCGCCTACCTGCATCAGCAGTTTCACTGGTATCTTCGTCAGCGTCCGGCCGAGCTGCTCGGTGCGGCGGGGGAGCTGCGCTGGCTCTATCCGTCGGTGCCCGTCGGACTGCCCGAGGGCGCGAAGACCGCGGCGAAGACGTACAGTCATCTCGTGAGCTGCTATCTGGAGATCCACGCCACACGCCGCGTGCTCGGCGACGATCGGACGTCGGCCGTCGTGAAGCACAAGGATCGCTACACGTGGATCTATCGGACGGTGCTCGACGACGAGTCGCGGATCGCCGCCGTCGTTCGCCGGCATGGGTTGAAGATTGAATAGGGTTCTGAAGTTCCGGGGTTCTGGGGTTCCGACGTTCGGGTTCTGAAGTGCTGAGGTTCCGAAGGTTCTTGATACGCGCCAGATGACGAGATGAACCGAGAACCTGGAACTCCGGAACCCGAAACCCCGGAACCTCAGAACGACGGAACCCCAGAACCTCGAGAGATCGCCTTCGATCACTGGTGGACACGCAATCATGTCGGGCGCGAGCTCTCGGGATCGGAGCGGGAGCTCCTGCGCGCGCTGTCGTCGATGCTCGACGGTCTCGCACCGCCGCAAGTCGATCCCGCGCTGTGCGCGATCACGGCGCGCGGCGCGTCTGCACTGATCGTCCTCATTCCGCACCGCCATCTCGGTGGATTGACGCTCGTCGCCACGATGGCCGAGCGCTTCGTCGCGGTGTCGTGGACGTCCATCTCCGATCTCGACGCGCACGACGATCTCGATCTCACGCGTGAGGTCTACCTCTACACGCGCGACGAGGAGGGCTCGGACGGCGCGATGCGCCGCGCGGCCGTGCGCGGCGTGCGCGAGCAGCTGGGACGGCCGATCGTGCTGCGCCTGCGATCGACGCGCCGCGGCGTGCCGCTGTCGGCGTCGTGCTGGCTCCGCAACGCCGAAGGCGAGCTGCGCCGCATCGCGCGCCTGCCGCCGCGCGCCAGCCTGTTCGACCGCCTCCGCCAGATCGGCGTGCGATCGGAGATCGAGATCCGCTTCACCGACCGGCAGCCCCCGCCCTATGCCGTGCCGTCGTTCGCCGGCGCCTGGTTTCGTGCGCACGCGCGGGTCCGCCGCGCGGCGTCTTCGGCCGGCGAACCGCCGGCCGCGAACGACGCTTGAACCGCGCGGCGGCGCTGTTACTATCGATCCATGTCCCTTGCGCCGTCGCTTCTGCTCTCGATGCCGCAGCTGATCGATCCCAACTTCGCGCGATCCGTCGTGCTGTTGTGCGAGCACGCCGCCGAAGGGGCCTTCGGGCTGATCGTCAATCGGCCGTCGGAGGTCTCGGCGGCGGAGGCCGTGCAGCTCGAGCCGCCGATTGCCAGCGCGAACGCCATGCCGCTGCTCATCGGCGGGCCCGTCGAGCCACAGCGTGGATGGATTCTGACCGCGTCCCAACCGGAAGGCGTGGAGTCGCGCGAGCTTGGATCCGGCCTGTATCTCTCCGCGTCGCCGGTGCTGCTGCGCCGCGTGATCACCGCGCGCCCGGAGCCGCGCCGCACGATCGTCCTCGCCGGCTATGCGGGATGGGGACCGGGACAGCTCGATCAGGAGTTGGCCGAGTCCGCCTGGCTGATCATGCCGGTCGAGCTGGATTTGATCTTCGAAATCCCGTCACCCGGCGTCTGGGAGATGGCCATCCGCCGTCTCGGCGCCGATCCCCATCTGCTGCAGATGGGACACGGGGTGCATTGATACGGGCTACGGGCCACGGGCTACGGGCGACGAGATCACAGATGCCTTCGCAGGGGCGACCCTTGTCGTCGCCCGGATGACCGGGCCGCCACAAGAGCGGCCCCTGCGGTCGCCATCGCGCGTCGGGTTTCCTATTTCGCGACAATTTCTTCCAGATACGCGGTCGCGCGCGGATCGTTGGCGCGGCTCAGCGCGGCGACGGCTTCTTTGCGCATCGCGAATGTCGCGCTGCTGCGCGCGACGGAGAGCAGCGCGGGCACGCTGACGTCCGCGGGCAGCCGCGAGACGCCGCTGACGGCGCGGCGTTGCACGTCCGCGCTCGCGTCCTTGTTGGCGAGATCGATCACCCGTGGCACGCCAGGCGCGCCGGTCAGCACTGCGTAGCCGAAGATCGCCTCTGCGCGCACGTGCTCATTCGCGTCGCTCTGCGCGATCGTGAGCAGCGTCTGGACCGCCGCGGGATCGCTGCTTTGACGAAGCGCGCTCACGAGGCGCTGGCGCGCTTGCACGTTGTGCTCGTCGGCGATCGCCTGTGACACCTGCTCGAAGCCGTGATGACCGCGATAGGCCGCGAGCGCGCGCGTCGCGTTGTCGCGCAGATCCGTGTCCGCGCCGGACGCCATCAGCCGATCCAGCAGCGCATCGGCGCCAGCATCGCGATGCTGCGCGATCGCGGTGATCGCGGACTGCGCCTGCCGGCGTGCGTCGCCCGTAAGTGTCGTGGGCTGCGTCAGCGCGCCGAGATAGCGCAGGCTCTCGGATGCGGTGATGTCCGCGAGCCAGGTGATGGTGCGGCCGTTCGCGTCGATGGGGCAGTCGTCGCTGATCGTGCGCAGCCGCTCCATGCGTCCGTCGATCACGCGCAACAAGACGATGACGCTGGTGCCGGCTTCGAGCTGCGCCGGTCCGGTGGACGCTGCGATCTGCGGGCGGCCGTCGTTGAACGGCCGCGGCTCGAGCACGATGCCGCGAATCGTCGTGTCGCCATCGCTCCACGTCGAGCAGACATGACGATCGCCGTCGACCATCGGCTCGCGCCATCCAATCCACGTGGGCTCGGACGACACGCCGGCCGCGCGAATCGCCGCATCGATCGACGTCGTCTGGCGCGAGTCGACGCGTCCGTTCTGCACGTTCGGCGCGGGGCTCTGCGCAGCGAGCGCGGCGACGCCGAGCATCAAGGTGGTGGCCAACGATCGTTTCATCGTGATCTCCGGGCCGTTATGCGGACATGGTCGATCGGGCGGCCACGGGGGGCCGCCCCTACATTGATCGTCCGGCGCCGCGGGGCGCCTCGACGTTGATCGCCGGGCGGCCACAAGGGCCGCCCCTACGTTGGTACCGGAAGGAATGTAGGGGCGGCCCT
>DASZVJ010000218.1:0-2322 GCA_035547155.1 Vicinamibacterales bacterium | reverse complement strand
CACATCCCCAATGAGGTGGCACCGTGACGCCTGACGAGCAGTTGCGGAGCGACATCTGCGAGATCGGCCGGCGCCTGTGGTGGCGCGGTTTCGTCGCGTCGAACGACGGCAACATCAGCGTGCGCATCGCGCCCGATCGGCTGCTGATGACGCCGGCCAGCGTGTCCAAGGGCTTCATGACGCCGGACATGATGGTCATCACCGATCTCGACGGCACGCTCGTGTCCGGCGCGCCAGGCCGCAAGCCCTCGTCCGAGACGCTGATGCACCTGGTCGCGTATCGCGAGCGGCCCGACGTCGGCGCGGTCGTGCACGCGCATCCGCCGCTGTCGACCGGATTCGCCGTCGCCGGCATCCCGCTCGATCGCGCCGTGCTCGCGGAGGTCGTGACCACGCTCGGCAGCATTCCGATCGCGGACTACGGGACGCCGTCGACGACCGAGCTCGCCGACGCGGTCCGGCCCTTCGTCAAAGCGCACGACGGGCTGCTGCTCGCCAATCACGGCGCGCTCGCGCTCGGCAAGGACCTGTTCTCCGCGTACTACAAGATGGAGACGATCGAGCACTTCGCGCGCATCAGCCTGGTCGCGCGGCAGCTTGGCCGCGAGAACCTGCTGTCGCGGGAGGAAGTCGGGCGCCTGCAGGATCTGCGGGGCCGCTATGGCATCGCCGCGCCCGCGCCCATCTGCGCGCCAGAACAGACGACGGCGGTCGGCGATGGCGCGAGCTGCCAGGTCGTCGTCTCGCCCTCGTCGCCCGGCGAGCGGATCGTGCCGGACACGTCCGTCGCCGCCGCTCCCGCCGCGCCCGTAGGTACCGGTGGCGAGATTCGGCTAACATACGCGCAACTGACCACGCTGATCGACGAAGCGGTCAGGGAGATATTGAAGGCGTAGCGGGCGACGGTCTGCGGTCTGCAAGTTCGGGCTGCGGACCGGTGGCGCGCGAACGCTGGAACGGGTTGGCCGCGTTTGCGGCCCGCAGACGGCAGACCGCAGTCTGCTGACCGCATGGAGGCTCCGCATGGGTGAGGCGCTGGGAATGGTCGAGACGAAGGGATTGGTCGCGATGATCGAGGCGGCCGATGCCATGGTCAAGGCCGCGAAAGTCACGCTGGTCGGGTGGGAGAAAATCGGCGCCGGCTACGTGACCGCCATCGTGCGCGGCGACGTCGCCGCGGTGAAGGCCGCGACGGACGCCGGCGCCGCCGCCGCGCGCCGCGTCGGCGAGCTCGTGTCGGTGCACGTGATTCCGCGGCCGCACGCGAATCTCGAAGACGTCCTGCCGATCGGCAAAGCCGTCAAGGGATAGCCGCCGGGCGTATCCCACATGCTTCTCGCGAAAGTCGTCGGCACGGTCGTCGCGACGCGCAAGGACGAGCGGCTGGTCAGCAGCAAGCTCCTCGTCGCGCGGCCGATCGATCCGGCGGGCAAGCCCGAAGGCAACTATCTCGTGGCGGTGGACACCGTCGACGCCGGCGTCGGCGAGACGGTGCTCATCGTCAGCGGCAGCTCTGCGCGCATGGCGTCCGGCTTGAAAGATACGCCGGTCGACGCGGCCATCGTCGGCGTGATCGATCACGTCGACGTGAAAGACTGATGCAGCTCGCACGCGTCATCGGCGACGTCGTCGCGACCGTCAAGGACGCGGGTCTCGACAGCCACAAACTGCTGGTGCTGCAGCCGGTGCTGCCGGATCGATCGCCGTCCGGCCGCGCGCTCGTGGCCGTCGACGCGACCGGCGCGGGCGTCGGCGAGCACGTGTTCTTCGTGCGAGGCAAGGAAGCCTCGTTCCCGTTCCTCCCCTCCGCGCCGCCCGTCGACGCCTGCGTCGTCGGCATCGCGGATCGCTGGGACATTGGGTAGAAAGTTCGAAGTTCAAAGTTCGAAGTTCGAAGTTTGCTCATGCAGATCGGACGCGTAGTCGGCACGCTCGTGGCGACGCAGAAGCACCGGAAGCTCGAAGGCGCGAAGCTGCTGCTCGTGCAGCCGCTCGCGCTCGACGGCTCTCCGCGCGGCATACCGCTGCTGACGATTGACTCCGTCGGCGCCGGCGTTGGCGAGACCGTGCTGATCGTGATCGAAGGTCGCGCGGCGGGCGAAGCGCTGCGCCGGACTGCTGCGCCCGTCGACGCGGCGATCGTGGGCATCGTCGATCGCGTGACGCTCGATGAGACCGTGGGCGTGCAGATGGCTGGAGTGTCCGCATGACCGACGCCGAGCTGCGTGCGCTCGTGCGCGAGGCCGTTGCGCGGCATCTGGCGGGACGGTCATCCGCCGCGCCGCCATCGCCAGCGCTCGTGCACGAAGCGTCGCCGGCGCA
>DASZVJ010000217.1:0-5068 GCA_035547155.1 Vicinamibacterales bacterium | reverse complement strand
GTCTGCGCGTAGTGAATCACGTTGCCCGTGCGCTCGAACGTGTACGTCGACCACGAGAGCGGCTTGCACGTCTGCAGCTGCCGCACGTCAGGCGCCGCCACGCGGATCTGCACGAAGCGGCGGCCACGCCGCACCCACGGCTGGCCGACGCGCACGTTCGTGCAGCCGGCTTCCGAGAAAATCTTCCTGATCTGCTCGCGATCGATCGACGTCCGTGATCCGATGTCGATCGGCAATCCGCGCAGCGCGATGAGCGCGGGGATCGACGCGTCGATCACCGTCTGCGCGGCGCCGTCGACGCCGAGATAGAGCTGCTCTTCGTACTCGTACTGACGTCCGAGCGGATTGTGGCATCCCACGGTCGCGACGACGAGCCCGATCGCGGCCGTCCAACGTCCCCAAGCGCGCATCGCCCGAATGATATACTGCGCCGTGCCTGCCCTGTTTTTGATCGACGGCAGCTCGCAGATGTATCGCGCGTACCACGCGATCCGCGGGCTCACCGGACCCGACGGCCGATCCACCAACGCGATCTACGGATTTTCGACGATGTTGCGCAAGCTCATCGCCGATCATCGACCCGCGTACATCGCCGCGTCGTTCGATCTCGCAGGACCGACGTTCCGCGACGAGCTCTTCGCCGAGTACAAGGCGAACCGCGCGCCGATGCCGGGCGATCTCGCCGAGCAGGTGCCGCTCGTCCACGAAGCGTGCGAAGCGCTCGGCGTGCCCGTTCTGACCTTCGAGAAATTCGAGGCCGACGATGTGATCGGCACGCTGGCGACCCAGGCGCACGCCGCGGGATTCGACGTCGCGCTCGTTACCGGCGACAAGGACTTCTTCCAGCTCGTCACCGACGGCATCCGTGTCTATAACCCGCGCGACGAAGGCACCTGGTACGACGCGGCGGGCGTCATCGAAAAATTCGGCGTGAAGCCCGATCAGGTCGTCGACGTGCTCGCGCTGATGGGCGACAGCATCGACAACATCAAAGGCGTGCCGGGCATCGGCGAAAAAGGCGCGCGCGAGCTGATCGCGGCGCACGGCACGCTCGACGCGCTGCTCGCCAACGTCGCGTCCGTGTCGCAGAAGCGTTATCGCGAGGCGCTGCTGGCCAATGCGGACTCGGCGCGATCGAGCCGCGAGCTCGCGCGCATCCGCACGGACGTGCCGGTGACGTTCGACGCAGACGCGTTGCGTTATCGCGGCCCGTCGCGCGAGCGCTGCTACGCGTTGTTCTCGTCGCTCGGCTTCCGGTCGTTGATGCAGGAGTACGCGCCGACGGCCGAGTCGAGCCCGCGCGACTACGCGATTGCCGCGACGATCGAAGACGTCGATCGCGTCGCAACCGATCTCGGCGGCGCGGCTGAAATTGGCGTCGCCGTCGTCTGCACGAGCGAGTCGGCCGTGCGCACGAATCTCGTCGGCCTCGCCGTGTCGCGGCACACCGAGAGCGCACGCTATCTGCCGCTCGGCCACACGGGCCTGACCGATCAACCCAATCTGCCTGAGCGTGATGTCTTCGGCCACCTGCGCGCGGTGCTCGAAAATCCGGAGGTGCGCAAGATCGGCCACGATCTGAAGACGATTGCGATCGTCTGCGCGAGGAACGGCATCGTGCTGCGCGGCCTCGATCTCGACACGATGATCGCGAGCTATCTCGTCGATGCGACGCGATCGAGCCACTCGCTCGACGGACTTGCGCTCGAGCGCCTCGGCTACAAGGCGGTGACCGAGGAAGACGTCTGCGGCAAGGGCGCGAAGGCGATGACGACCGACGCGGTGCCGGCGACGTCGCTCGTGACGTTCGCGAGCGAGCGGGCGGACCTGCCGCTCGCGCTCGCGCCCGGCCTGATCGCCGACCTCCACGCGCAGGGACTCGACAATGTCTATCGTGAGATCGAGCAGCCGCTCATCGGCATCCTCGCAGATCTCGAGCTCGCGGGCATCAAGGTCGACACGGCCGGGCTCGCCACGCTCGGTCGCACGATGCAGGCCGATCTCGACGCGCTGACGACGCAGATCTTCAAGCTCGCCGGCGGCGAGTTCAACATCAACTCCCCCAAGCAGCTCTCGGACGTCCTCTTCGAGCGGCTCGGCCTGCAGGCCGGCAAGAAGACCGGCAAGACGCGCGTCGTCTCCACGGCGCGCGAAGTGCTCGAGGAGCTCGCGCTCACGCACGAGCTGCCGGGCCTCGTGCTGAAGTGGCGCGAGATTCAGAAGCTCAAGGGCACGTACGTCGACGCGCTGCCCGCCCTCGCGAGCCCGTCGACGGGCCGCGTGCACACGACGTTCAATCAAGCCGTCGCCGCCACGGGCCGGCTCAGCAGCAGCGATCCCAATCTGCAAAATATTCCCGTGCGGACCGCGCTCGGACGCGAGATCCGTGCGGCGTTCGTCGCCGAGCCCGGCCATGTGCTGATTTCTGCCGATTACTCGCAGATCGAACTGCGCGTGCTCGCGCACTTGTCGGGTGACGAAGCGCTGAGCGAAGCGTTTCGACAGGGCGTCGACATCCACGACCGCACGGCCGAGCGCGTGTTCGGCGGTCCGGACGGTCCGCTCGGCCTCGACGCGCACGAGCTGCGCCGCCGCGCGAAGATCGTCAACTACGCACTGCTCTACGGCAAGACGGCGTTCACGCTGGCGAAGGACATCGGCGTGCCGCAGCAGGCCGCGCAGGCGTTCATCGACGCGTACTTCGCCGGCTATCCCGGCGTGCGCGCGTACATCGATCGCACGCTCGACGATGCGCGCGCCTCGGGCGTGGTGCGGACCGTCACGGGCCGCCGCCGCCTCGTGCCCGAGCTCACGAGCAAGAACGGTCAGGTGCGCGCGGCTGCCGAGCGTGAGGCCGTCAACATGCCGATTCAGGGCACGGCAGCCGACGTGCTGAAGAAGGCGATGATCGCCGTCCACGCCGAGCTCGAGCGGTTCAACGCCGGCCGCGCCCAGCCGAGCCGGATGATCCTCACCGTCCACGACGAGTTGCTGTTCGAAGTGCCCGAGTCAGACGCCGCCGAGGCCGCCGATCTGGTCCGCAGCCTCATGGAGCACGCGTTCCCGCTGAACGTGCCGCTGACGGTCGACGTGGGCGTCGGCAAGAACTGGAAGGAAGCGAAACCGTAGGGGCGGCCCTTGTGGCCGCCCGAGGGGCGCACCAGTTGCCGCAAGTACACCCCGCGGCGAATAATCATTGTCCGTGCCCGTACCCGTCATCGTCCCGCGCGCCGAGCATCAGATCTCGCGGCGGGACATCGACTCTGACGCCCTCAAAGTCCTCTACCGCCTCCACGAGCACAAATACACGGCGTATCTCGTCGGTGGCAGCGTGCGAGACCTGCTCCTGGGCCGGCGGCCGAAGGACTTCGACATCGGCACCGACGCGCACCCGTATCAAATCAAGAAGCTGTTCCGGAACTGTTGGATCATCGGCCGCCGGTTCCGCCTCGCCCACGTCAAGTTCGGCCTCAAAGTCATCGAAGTCGCCACCTTCCGGCGTGTCGTGCCTGAGACGGCTGATGCACAGACCGACTCGTCATCCCTGCCTGAGCCCGAAGCCGTCGTCGTCGCCTCATCGCCGGCCCCGGAGGCCGCGGCGCACGACGCCGAGACGGAGCGCCGGATGCAGGAGATTCTGGCGTTTCATGGCCGCGATTTCGCGGAGACGAGCCAGCCCGCGGCCTCGCACGCGGCGGGCAGCGCCGAGCGGCATCGCCGCGAGCCGTCGCGACGCGAGCGCGCCGAGCCGGTCCAGCACGACAACACGTTCGGCACGCCGGAAGAAGACGCGTTCCGCCGCGACTTCACGATCAACGGCCTGTTCTACGACATCGGGACGCTGTCAGTGATCGACTACGTCGGCGGCCTCGAGGACCTGCAGGCGCGCGTCGTGCGCTCGATCGGCGATCCGCGCGTGCGCTTCGTCGAGGATCCCGTCCGCATGCTGCGCGCGGTCGTGATGGCGAGCCGCCTCGACTTCACGATGGACCCGCTCGTCGTCGACGCGATCGCGGAGCACCGCGCGTTGATCGCGAACGCGTCGCCGGCGCGGCTGCTCGAGGAGTACTTCAAGATCCTGCGATCGGGATCGGCGGAAGCGACGTTCCGCGCGCTCGGCCGCGCGCGTCTGCTCGAGCTGATCACGCCGGAGCTGAAATCGCCGCCCGACGCGTTCTGGGACTGGCTTGGCCGGCTCGATCGCTATCGCCGGCAGTTTCCGTCAGCACCGCCGGAGCTCACGAACACGATTCTCGCGGGCGCGCTGCTCGTGCCGACGGGCATCCTCGGCCGCCTCACGGGCCGGCGCGACGAGCATCCGGAGCGCGTGAGCCTCGGCATCCTGCCGGTCGCGAAGAAGGACGTCGAGCGCCTGCGGCACATCCTGCAGATGCTGCCGCGCCTGTCCGATCCGACGCTGCCTCCGCGCGCGATCCGCGGCATCGTCCACCGTCCGGTGTTCACGGACGCGCTGGTCTGGATGGAGATCTTCGGTGAGTCGCGGGAGGACGTCGAGCGCTGGAAGCAGGCGGCGCATCAGCACCGCACGGCGCCGAGCCACGCGCACGGCCACGGTCAGCCGCACGGGCATGGCCATGAGGGTGCCGCGCACGGCGGCGCGCCACCAGCCGAAAGTGAGGCGCCGCACCGACGCCGACGGCGGAGACGACGCCGGCGTCGAGGCGGATCACGTGAAGGTGGAGGCGGTCCGGCCGCCTAGCCGTTCTTCTTTTCGAACTCGCGCATGAACTGCACGAGCGCGTTCACGCCTTCTTCCGGGAACGCGTTGTAGATCGACACGCGGAGGCCGCCGACCGAGCGGTGGCCCTTCACGCCGTCGAAGCCCGCGGCGGTCGCTTCCTTGATGAACGCCTTCTCGAGATCCTCGCTCGGCAGCCGGAACGTGACGTTCATGAGCGAGCGCGCGTCCTTCTCCGCGTGCGGCTTCCAGAACGACGTGCGATCGAGCTCGTCGTAGAGCGCCTTCGCCTTGCGCTCGTTGACCTTGGCGATCGCCGGCAGACCGCCGTTCGCGATCAGCCACTTGATCACGAGCCCGAGGATGTAG
>DASZVJ010000216.1:0-11803 GCA_035547155.1 Vicinamibacterales bacterium | reverse complement strand
CCAGACGATCGCCAGCGCGAGCGTGACGATCGACAGGCGGTCACGCCAGCCCACACGCCATGTCCGAATCGCGCCGGCGCACGCGAGCAGCAGCAGCGGCCAGCCAACAGCGTCGATCGATTGCGACAGCGCGTCACGCGCGCGTTCGCCCCACGTGAGCTGACGCACGAGCATCACCGTGCGATCGTCGCTCGCACGCTCCGGCGTCGCGTCGGGCGCCGGCGGCGGCGCGACGACGGCGCTGGCCGGCGACAGCACGCGCGTGGCGGCCTCGCGATAGATGTCGGTGAAATGGCGATAGTACAGGCCGAACGCCAGTGCGAACGCGACGGCCGTAGCGACGACGAGGACGAGGGCATCGCGCCGAAGCGCGCGATCGGCGATCCAGTATCCGGCGGCCGTCACGCCGAGCGCCGGGACCAGCAGGCTGACGGTGCTGACGTGCGACGTGAACGCGAGCGCCAGGACAGCGGCGAGCGCGAGCCCGGCCCATCGCGCACGCGCGCCCGCCAGACCAACCGCGATCAGCAGCAGCGCGACGAGCGCGATCGATTGACCAAACGCATTCGTCAGATTGCCGTTGCCGACGACGACGTACGGAAGCGGCGGCAGGAACGCGAACAGCACGGCCCACGCGCCGGCCCGGCGATCGCGCCACACGAGCGACGCGGGCACAAACAGCAGTCCCGCGGCGATCGCGGCAACGGCGCTCACGACGCCGCGCAGCAGCGCAACGTGATCCGCGACGATCCGCGCCCATGGCATCGCGAACACGTAGAGACCGATCGCGTACGGAAACGCGACGCCGTTGGGCATCGGCTGCGTGAAGAAGTAACGGCCGCCCATCACCCACTCGAGGCGATGCGCCTGGAAGAGCGCGTCGACGAGTGATTTGGAGGGATGCAGCAACGCGAGCCACTGCAGATCGCCGGCGACGGCGGCAATGGCGAGTGCCGCGACCGCCGCGCCCGACAGCGGCGCCGCTCGCGCGAGCGCGACCACGCGGGCGATCGCCACGAGAATCGCAGCCGTCACGAGCACCAGGACCAGCGTCGTCGACGGAAACGTCCCGAACGCTGCCCCGCCAGCCGACAGCAACGTGGCCAGTCCCGCGGCGAGCGCGACCGACGACGTGAGCACGACGACGAGTCCGCCGCCTGCGAGCGCCAGGGCCGCGCCGAGCCCCGCCGCCGCAACGGTCGCCGTGGTCAGTGCTGGCGCCGGCGGCCACGCCCACCCGCGCGCGGGCACGCAGGCGATGCGATCGATCTGTACGCCCAGCTCGCGCGGATCGCCGCCGCCGGGACGAAACGTCGGCGCGATCGTCAGCGCCATCGTCATGCCCGATCGATCGGCGCGCGACGGAATGGCGATCGTCGTGTCGGCGAAGTCGTTGGTCGTGGCGACGGCCGCCGCGCTCGCGCCGTCGACGGACACGTCGACGGCCGGCAACGCGGCCGCATCCGCCCGCGCGCCGCGCATGGCGACGGTGCACGTCCAGGCGTGGCGGCGATCGAGCCCGGGCAGCCGCATCGTCACGCGATCGCGCGTCCAGGCGAACGACACGTCACCGTCGCGTTCGCTGGCATACAGACCGGACACGAACGACGGCGGCTCGCCGCTCATCTCGATTGTGATTGCCGGTCTCAGCGCGAAGGCGGCCATGACGGCCGCGGCCCCGATCAACGCGCCAGACACGGCGGCGGCGAAGACACGAACGAACGCGCGGCTCAAGACGGAGGCTCGGAGGTAGGGTGAAGTTCCTGTGCTACGCTTCGGCGGTCCCCAGTATGCCACGCAGACCTGCCTCTGCCGTGGCCGCATGGATCGTCGCGTCGTACGTTCTCGTGGCCCTGGTTCAGACCTGGCCGCTGTCCGCGCATGTATCCACGCGGCTGACCGGTGATCCGTCCGGTGACGCGGGCGTGTATGTCTGGAACACGTGGGTGTTCCGCCACGAGCTCGTCGACCTGCACCATTGGCCGTTCTACACCGAGAGCATCTTCGCGCTCGACAACGCCGCCGATCTGAGCCTGCACAACGACACGATGTTCCTGAACGCGATCGCGCTGCCGCTGCAGCCGCTGATCGGCGTCGTCGCCGCGTTCAACGTCGCGTTCCTGATCAACATTCCGCTGATCGGCATCGGCATGTATCTGCTCGCGCGGCGCGCCGGCGCGCCGTACGTCGGCGCCGGCGAAGCGTGGCTGGCTGGCCTGCTGTTCGCGTGCGCGCCGTACCTCGTCGCGCGCAGCGCCGGCCACTACAGCCTTGCAGCCGCGGCGCCGCTGCCGTTCTTCGCATGGTTCGTCGATGGCGCGTTGGAGCGCCGCCGACTGCGTGATGCCATCGGCGCCGGCATCTGCGCGGCGTGGGCCTTCTACTGCGATCCGTACTTCGCGGTGTACTGCGTCTGGATCGCGATGGCGCTCGTTGCGAGCCGCACGCTCGCGGTGCGGTTCGATCGGCCGCACACGGCGACGGCGGCGACGCGCACGCTCGACGTGCTCATCATCGTGCTGGCGGTCCTGGCCGTCGGCATCGGCACCGAAGGCCGGCGAATGGTGATCGGATCGATGACCATCTCCGTCCGATCGCTCTACACGCCGATGTTGCTGCTCGGCATACTGCTCGCGATTCGCATCTGGCTGTTCGCGCGGCCGCGATTCTCTCGCGTCGCGTCGGCCGCGATCGATCGGCACGCGGTCGGCGTGGTGTTGACGATCGGCGTGGCGGCCGCCGTGCTCCTCGCGCCGGTGCTCGTGGCGCTGACCCGGCGTGCGATGACCGGCGAGCTGGTCAGCGTGCCGGTGCCGTGGCGATCGAGCGCGCCAGGCGTCGATCTGCTGTCGTTCCTGCTGCCGAATCCGAATCATCCGTGGGCGCCCGTGTCGATGATCCGCTGGCTGTCGCGCGAGCCGAACGGCTATGTGGAGAACGTCGCGTCGCTGTCGTGGGTCGCGCTGATCGTGATCGCGCTCGCGTGGTGGCGCGCGCGCGTGCGCCCCGACGGCCGTTGGCTGCTGATCGCCGTGGGCGCCGCGAGCCTGGCGGTGGGACCGTTCCTGCGCATCGGCGGCGTCGACACGTTGCTGCCGACGCCGTGGACGTTCGTGCGCTACGTGCCCGCGTTCAGTCAGGCGCGCGTGCCGGGCCGGATCGCGATCGTCGTGGCGATGGCGGTGGCCGTGTTGTTCGCGATGGCTCTCGCCGCACTGACGCGCCGCATGCCGTCGCGGCGCCGCGCGATCCTTGCGATCACTGGCGTGGCGCTCGCGTGTGAGCTCTGGTCGGCGCCACGGCCGCTGTATTCGGCGTCGATTCCATCGGCCTACGACGTCATCCGGCACGATCCGCGGCCGGTGAGCGTGCTCGAGCTGCCGTTCGGCCTCAAGGACGGTCTCATCGACAACGGCCGCTTCAGCCCCGGCGCCCAGTTCCGCCAGACGTCGCACGGCAAACCGTTGATTGGCGGCTATCTCTCACGCGTGTCCGATCGCACGCGCGAGCGTTATCTGTCGCTGCCGATCACGGCCGCGCTCATCACGCTGAGCGAAGGCCGCTCGCTGTCGGTCGCCGATCGCGCCGCGGCCATCGCCTCAGCCGACGCGTTCGAGCGTGACGTGAATCTCGGCTATGTCGTGATCGACGAAGCGCACGTCTCACCGGAGCTGCGCGCGTTCGCGATCGACGCGTTCACACTCCGCGAGCGTGCCCGGAGCGATGGATTCGTGGTGTTGGAGGCGGGAAGGTGACGCGCCCGAATCAATTCGGCAACGCGCGCCGCACCGCGCCGCCGACGACGCGCACGGCGTCGACGATCGAGGCGCCGGTCCGGACGCCCGTCTTCACGATCGATGTTCCGGTCTTCTTGAACGCGCCGCTGATGAATCCGTCAGAGTCGTCGTCGCTCATGAGCGTCGCGGGCTCGACGTACTGTCCCGCGTTGCCGGCGCCGAGCATGTAGGGCTCGTAACTCGAGTCCGCGCGCGGCTGGATGGCGTCAGTCGTCGGCGCTGACGTCAGCGCCGCCATGCGCACCGTCGGCGCCGTGATGCCGACTTCGGAGCCGACGCGCAAGTCCGCGGTGATCACGACGGGCAGTGTCGCAAATCCGTGCCGGCTGACAGACGCGGGCACGGCCTCATCTGTCCGCGCCATCTCACGTGATGCGAGAGACGTGTCGCGGCCGGCCTCGATCGGCGACAGGCTGAGCACGGCAGGGTTGACGGGAATGGCGCGGGCGATCGGCGGCAGCACGAGCGCGGAGCCTGCGTCGGGCATCGTGATCCCGGTGGGCCAGTAGTCGACGAGCGCTCCAGCCCCGGCGAGCACACCTAGACCGAGCAACGCGAGTGTCTTGGCGTACAGGTCTCGGAGGGAATCGCCCCGCACGCGCCTAGTGTAGCGCCACTGCGCGAGGCCGGCTGTAAAAAATGTGGGGGAGTCCAACCGCGCCTGGGGAGGAGCGCGGTTGGCGTTCAGTCACGTCGCACCCGGCCCCAGAAAATGCCGGCTTGCACTTGCGTCTGCATCACACACCGCCGATCGGGCGCGCGCCGGCGGCGAGGGCCGCCGTCCATCCCACGCGCGCCCGCGTGGTCTTCGGCGCAGATTTCACACGATCGCGACGCGCCGCGCAAGAGAAAAGCGCCAACAAATCTGCATCAGACAGCAACTTACGCGCGCGTCGCGAGCGTACGACGACGCAACGTCTTCACAGATTTGAAAAGCTCACCCGAGGCGGCGACTACGGTCGACGCGTAGGCGGACAAAGTGGACCGGCCCGCCACGAGGGCGGCCCCTACGAGTCATCCTCATCCCTTCGTCCCCTGTCCCTTCGTCCCCCGGTCCCCCGGTCCCTTGGTCCCCTGGTCCCCTGGTCCCTTGTCTACCGTCTCGCCACGATCGGACGTAACAACGCCATGACGATGAGCACGAGTCCGAACGTGCAGACGATCGTCGCGCCGGTCGGCAGATCGAACTGGACCGAGAAGTACATGCCGAGCATCGAGACGATGACGCCCATCACCCAGCCGATCGCGAGCCGTGGGCCGATGCGGCGCGCCCACAGCATCGCGCCGACCGACGGCACGATCAGATAGCAGAACACGAGCAGCACGCCGGCGATCGCGACCGATCGCGTGACGACGAGACCGAACGACGCGTAGAACAGGAAGTCCCACCAGCGCACATGCACGCCGCGCGCGGCCGCGGCCTTGGCATCGATCGAGATCTCGAGGAAGCGCCGCCGGAAGACGTAGTGGAACAGGCCGAGCACGAGATAGATCGCCCCCGTCTCCCAGACCTCGGGCCACTGCACCGACAGGATGTTGCCGACGAGCATGTCCTTCAGGTGCTCCGACTCCCCCGTCGACTTGCTCATCGTCAGGATCACCGCCGCCGACGCGACCGCGTACGAGATGCCGATGATGGCTTCCTGCGGGATGTTCGCCTCGTGGCCCTTGATCAACGCGAACACGAGCGCGCCGATCAGCGTGAACACCAGGCTCATCCAGTAGATGGCCGGGTCGTGCGGGTCGTGGCCCTGATAGACGGCGATGGCCGCACCGAGCGACGCAATCTGTGCGAGCGACAGATCGACGAAGATGACGCCGCGCTCGACGACGTGCAGGCCGAGATACGCGTGGATGCCCGCGATGATGAGGCTGGCGGCGATCGGCGCCGCCAGGAAGATCAGAATCGTGGAGTCCATCAGCGGCCCGTCACCTTCTTCAACGCGGCCTGCAGCAGGTTGACGTCATAGTCGAACAGCGTGATGTAATCGGTGACCTCTTTTTCGCCGCCCACCGACGGCGAGAGCTCGAGCACGTCGCCGCCGACCTGCGACGCAATCGCCAGCGGCGTCTTCTTGTCGAAGTACGGCTCGACGATGATGAGCTTGACGCCTTGCGCCTTCATGGCGCTGATGAGCTCGAGCGTGTGCGACGGCGACGGCGGGATGCCGGGCTTCGGCTCGACGTAGCCCATCACCTCGAGGCCCCAGCGCTCCATGAAGTTCGGCCACGAGCGATGGTATGTGACGAGCTTCGTGCCTTTGTATGGCGCGAGCGCCGCGTCCCAGCGCTGCTCGGCCGCCGCCAGACGCTTGTCGAAATCCGCATAGCGCTGGTCGTACGTCGCCTTGCCGGCGGGATCGAGCTGCGTCAAGCGATCGCGGATCGCCTGCGCGATCTTGCGGCCGTTGTTCGGATCGAGCCAGTAGTGCGGATTCCCCTGCGGATGGACGTCGCCCATCGCGCGCGTGATCTGTCCCGTGGGGATCTCGAGGATCTTCACGTTCAGCGACGCATCGAGATAGCCAGGCGCGCCCGGCTGGATCTTCGCGTTGCGGCTGCTCGTGATGAGCGTCGGCAGCCAGCCGATCTCGAGCTCGCGTCCGACGACGATGAGCAGATCCGCGCGGCTGACGGCGAGGATGAAGCTCGGCTTCGGCTCGACGAAGTGCGGATCCTGATAGCCCTTCGCGAGCGCCGTCACATCGACGCGATCGCCGCCGACTTCCCGCGCAATCGCCGCCAGGTCTTCGGTCGTGCCGACGACTCTCACGACCGCGAACGCCGGCACGGCGCTCACGGCGAGCGCCGCAATCGCGGCGAGCCAGATGAATTTCACCCGATGCATTGCCGTCTCCTTGGTTGGGGCAGATAGCCAGATAGCCCGATGCCAGATAGTGCGATAGCGCGATAACGAGTTAGCGCGATACGAGCGTCAGAACGCATGGGCTCCATGCGCGCCAATCGCGAAGTTGACCTGGAACAGCCCTTCGTTCGCGCTCTCGCCTTCCGCGAACGACGTGTGGCGGAACTGGCCGCGCAGCTGCGCGAACTCCGTCGGCCAGAACGTGAGAAAGATCGATCCGCCGTTGTCGATCTGCGAGCCGTCGAGCGCGCGGCCCGATCGATCGATCCGCGCGCCGGCGTACCAGCGCTGCGCGAACTGATACTCGCCCAGGCCGTACACGCCGAATGCCGTCGTCTCCGTCGAGCCCGGCAACTGCTGCCGGCTCCAAATGAGCTCGGTGCGCAGGTTCAGGCGGCGGTAGATCGCGCGGCGCAGCGGCCGGTACCGGAACGTCGCATCGACGCCGATCAGGTCCTTGTGCAGGCTCAGCCCCTGATCGGCCGCGACGTCGTCGGTCTGCCCGTGCGCGTACGAGACGCCGAGATCGATGTTCTTGTCCTCGGAGAGATCGCGATACGCGCGGATGTGGCCGACATATGTCGGCCGCGAACGCTGCGAGCTCTGGAACACGTCGCCGGTGCCGGCGAACACTTCACCCGTCGCCTCGAGGTAGACGAAAGGATTCGCGATCAGCTTCGACAGCGAGACGCCGGAGTCGGACAGCCCGTCCTCGCCGCCGACGAGATTGTTCGTGACGAGCGGACGGTCGGCCGTCGGCATCGCGTGCGTGTGCAGCGTGTTCACCTTGCCGAACTGCGCGCGCATCTTGCCGACCTTCAGCAGCAGCTGCTTCGGCAGCGACGTGAACGTCGCATAGCCTTCTTCGACCTCGAGCCCTTCCGGCGTCGCGGACAGGAAGAAATCGGCGCGCGCGTACGGATCGACGACCGCCTGCAGCGAGAGCTCCGCTTCGGTCAGCTGCATCGACGGCTGCGTGCTGAACGGGTTCTTGCCCGTCGTGCCAAGGAAGTTGCCGATGACGGAGGTATCCGGATTGAAGACCTTCGACGAGCCCGCCAGCATCGCCGACGACGACTGGTCGGCGGGCGCGGACGTCGCGTCCTGCGGCGTCGCCGCAACCGGCGCCGGAGCTGGCTGCGCAGCCGCGGCCTCTTGCGGTGCCGTCGCTGACGCGGCGGCCGGCGCGTCGATCGCCATCGGTCCGCCGGTGAGTTGATTCAGCCGTTGCTCGAGCTGCGAGATGCGATCGTCGTACTGCTGCCGGATCGCATCGAGCTCGGCCTTGAGACGCGCCACTTCCTGACGCACCTGTTGCACGTCAGCCGGCTGGACGCCAGCCACGGCCGGCTGTTGCGCATGCGCACGGCCGGCTCCCACCAGCATCGCGGCACACACCGCGACGCCACACGAAAATCGTTTCATCGAGCACCTCGGATCGGACGACGGGCTACAGGCTGCGGGCTACGAGCAGCCGCCGGAACGTAGGGGCGACCGTTGTGGTCGCCCGGGCCGCCACGAGGGCGGCCCCTACACAGGCTGCGGGCTACGGGCTACCGGCTACGCAGACAGGTTTTACGCGTTATGACGCGATCGCGGGTGGTGCGCGGGAAGATTTGAGATCGAGGATCGTGACGACGACAGATCGATCGTCACTGGACGCGGCGATCGCGCACGTGATGAATCCGGGGACCGGCGCGATCTCGGCGCTCGGTGCGGCACCGCTCAGCGCACGCATCCAGTGACAGAACGCGCAGTGCTGTTCGACGGGCACGGGTGTCGCCGTCTCGAGCGCCGGACGCGCGTGGTCGAGCGCGGCGGTCACCGGTCCGCAGTCGGGGTCGGTCTCACGCAGGGCGTGCGCGGGCGATGCCAGCGACAACATCAGCCCGCACAGACCGGTGACGACGGCGATCCAGCGGACCGATCGCCGCACGGCGAAACGCATGGGTCCATTGTTGGATGCAACGAGGCGGCAGGTCAAACTTCAAACCGCGTGCGGGCGCAACATTTATTTGATGAATAGCACGCGCAGGTCGGCGAGACTGGAAGGCGGGGACTGGCGTCTCATCCGTCACGTGCCGGTAGAATCGTAGGGACCACGTCGCCCACCGTCGTCCGTCACACTCCCCGGGAGATTCGATGCGCCACCTGAGTCGTCTGTCCGCCGCCTGCGCGATAGCCCTGTCGCTCGTGAGCGCGGCGCCGCGGGCGCAGTCCCGTCCGGCTGCCACATCGGCGGCCCCCGCGCCGCTCCCCTCCTCCGGCGCGTCACGCATCGTCAGCCGCACGCTCGCCAATGGCCTGGAGATCCTCGTGATCGAGGATCACGCCGTGCCGGTCGTCACGATCGATCTGGCGGTCCGGAACGGATCGTTCACGGAGCCACCGGAGCTGAACGGCCTGTCGCATCTCTACGAGCACATGTTCTTCACGCGGGCGATGGGCGGATCGGCCGCGCCGGACCCGATCGATCCCAAGGACACGCTCGGCATCTCGTTCAACGGATCGACGAAGGAGGAAGTCGTCGAGTACTTCTTCACGACGACGACACCGCATTTCGAAGCGGCAGCGCAGATGCTCTGCGACGGCGCGCTGCATCCGGCGTTCGACGAGCGCGACTTCGCGCGCGAGCGCGAGGTCGTCATCGGCGAGATGGACCGGCAGGACTCGAACCCGTACGCGGTCCTCGGCAAGGCGATGGACGAGCGGCTGTTCTACAAATATCCGAGCCGCAAGGAGCCGATCGGCAACCGCGAGACGGTGCGAGGCGCGACGACCGACATGATGCGGCTCATCCGCGATCGCTACTACGTGCCGAACAACTCCGCGATCATCATCGCCGGCGACGTGAAGGCGGATCGCGCATTCGATCTGATGCAGCAGCTGTTCGGCGGCTGGGCGAAGCGGCCGGTCGATCCGTTCGTCGAGTTCCCGCCGGTCGAGCATCCGCCGCTCGAGAAGAGTGAGGGCGCGATTCAGGTCGGCCCCATCCAGAACGTCGTCGCCGAGATCGGCT
Organism: Vicinamibacterales bacterium; assembly: GCA_035547155.1. GTDB lineage: Bacteria > Acidobacteriota > Vicinamibacteria > Vicinamibacterales > SCN-69-37 > CAZNMF01. Next base: position 2,121 of record DASZVJ010000216.1, on the reverse strand, counting down.
GGCAAGGCCCGTCGGTCGGCAAGGACAACGACGCGACGTACGCAGCCGACGTGTTCTCCTTCATCCTCACGCAGCCGGAGTCACACTTCCAACGCGCGCTCGTCGATTCCGGCCTGACGACGAGCGTGAGCTTCGGCTACTACACGCAGCGCAACGTCGGCCCGATCTCGCTGCTGCTGCAGACGACGCCCGACAAGGCGACGGCCGCGCTCGCCGCCGTCTACAACGAGATCGCACACTTCGCGGATGCGGACTACTTCACCGACGAAGAGCTCGCGAGCGCCAAGGCGCTGCTCGAGGCCGACGACTTGTACTCGCGCGAGGAGCTGTCCGAGTACGTGCACGCCGTCGCATTCTGGTGGTCGTCGACCGGCCTCGAGTACTTCCGGACGTATCTGCCGCACCTGCGCACGACGACGCGCGCGGACGTCCAGCGGTTCGTCAATCGCTACGTCAGAAACCAGCCGCATGTCGGCGTGGCGCTGCTCTCGAGCGACGCGTTGACGGCCTCTCATCTCACGACCGCCGATTTGATCGGCCGGAGCACGCCATGACCCGTCGTCTCACGCTCGTCGTCGCGCTCGGCGCGATTGTTCTGATCGGCGCGGATCGATCGGCGCTCGTCGCGCAGTCGGCGGCCGCGCCAGCGCGCGCGTCGGCGACGACGCCGCCCATTTCCGAGTTCGACGTCCGCGGCATGACCGTGCTCGTCAAGCAGCGGCCCGGCAGCGAGACCGTGGCGGCGGGCTTGTTCATCCGCGGCGGCGCACAGAACATCACGGCCGCCAACGCCGGCATCGAGTCGCTGATGCTCAACGTCGCGACGGAGGCCAGCGTGGCCTTTCCGCGCGATCGCTTCCGGCGCGAGCTGGCCAGCACCGGCACGACGATCGGATCCGGCGTGACGCTCGACTTCTCGGCGCTCACGCTCGGCTGCGCGCGGACGTACTTCGATCGGGCGTGGGCGCTGTTCGCGGACGCGGCGCTGCATCCGAGCTTCACGAGCGACGACTTCGCGCAGGTGCAGAACCATATGATCGTCGGGCTGCAGAGCGCCGACGACACAGCCGATGCGCTGCTCTCGCGGCTGACCGACGAGGTCGTGTACGCGGGCCATCCGTACGCGAGCGATCCGGAAGGCACGCTCGAGACGATTCGTCGTCTCACGGTCGCCGACGTGCGGCAGTTCCACCAGCGCGTGATGGAGACGTCACGCCTGATGCTCGTCGTCGTCGGCGACGTGACGCCGGAGGACGTCCGCGCCAAAGTGACCGCCTCGTTCGCCAAACTGCCGCGCGGCACGTACAAGGCGACGGCCGTGCCGCAGCTCGCGTTCGCGGCGCCGACGCTGCACGTCACGGCGAAGGATCTGCCGACGCACTACGTCAACGGCATCTACGCCGCGCCGCCGCCCGATTCGCCCGACATCGACGCGATGCGCGTCGCAACGTCGATCCTGCGCGATCGCGTCTTCGATCAGGTGCGCTTGCGGCGCGCGCTGTCGTACGCGCCGAACGCGTTCCTCAACGATCAGCGCGCGAACACCGGCGGCATCTACGTCACGGCGGTCGACGCCAACGCCGCGGTGCGCGTGATGCTCGGCGAGATCACGCGACTGCAGACCGAGCCGGTCGATCCCGGCGAGATCGAGTCGGTGGCCGCGCAGTTCCTGACCAACTACTACGTCGATCAGCAGACCAACGCCGCGCAGACGGGCACGCTCGCGCGCGCGGAGATGCTCGGCGGCGGCTGGCAGCGATCGACGTCACTGATCGAGCGCATCAACGCGGTGTCGCCGTTCGACGTTCGCCGCGCGGCCGCGCGCTACATGCGCCACATCCAGTTCATCGTGCTCGGCCCCGACGACGACATCGAGCGCCCGATCTTCCTGCAGGAGCCCGGACCGGCGGGACCGACGACGTTGAATCTGCTGCTGCCCACGCCGAGGATGGCTGCGCGATAGACGCCGGGCCGCCACAAGGGCGGCCCCTACGGAAGCCCGTCGCCTATGTAGGGGCGGCCCTCGTGGCCGCCCAGCCCGACTCAGGCTTGAGGCGGACAAAGGAGCAGATAGAGCGATAGCGCGATGTCAGATAGTGCGATAGGGCGATAGTGAGCTAG
>DASZVJ010000215.1:0-26093 GCA_035547155.1 Vicinamibacterales bacterium | reverse complement strand
CGTGTCGTTGATGTGCTTGAAGTGATCGATGTCGAGCAGGAGGATTGAGACGTCCTCGTTCAGCCGCTGCCGCCGCGCGAGCGCGTCGGCGATTGCCTCGTCGTAGGCGCGCCGGTTCAGCAGGCCGGTCAGCCGATCGCGCCGCGCGAGGTCGGCCAGGGCCGTTTCGCTGTCGCGGATGCGGAGGATCATGTAGTTGAACTCCTCGGCCACGCGGTGCAACTCGGGCGGAACTTGAACGTCGATGCGGTGATCGCGATCGCCCGACGCGAAGCGCGCGGCGCCGTCGACGAGCCGGTCGACGCTGACGCGCAGCAGCCGTCCAATCGTCAGGACGCCGGCGGCCATCGAGAGCAGCGAGAGGCCGGCGGCGATGCCGGCGATCCATTCGGTCCGCTCGTACGCGCGCTCCGCGTCGGTGTGATCGGACGCGAGATCGCGCTGCAGATCGTCGGTCGCGGCGGCGAGGCGATCGGTGGCCGCGGCGATCGTCGTGTCGAATCGCCGCGCGAGATCGAGCCCGTTGGCCGCACCGGGCGGCCAGTGGCGCGACAGGATGTCCTGCGCGACCTCGTCGGCGCGGCTCCAGTCGGTGCGGGCGCGCTCGATCAGCGCGCGTGCATCCGGCTCGCTGGCAAGCGCATGCTGCAATCCGGCAAATCCGGCTTCGATCCGTTCGCGCGCGGCGCGATATGCGGCCAGCTCGTCGGGCGTGCTGTCGTCGAGATAGAGCTCGAGCGGAACGCTCGCGTTGGCGAGGTCGAGCTGCAGGCGATGCGCCGGGACGATCTGATCGCGCTGCCGCTGCGCGACGTCGACGAAGTCCGCCATGACGCCGCGATAGATCAGGTGGTAGCCGAGGATCGCCGAGACCAGGAGCGGCAGCACGGCCAGTGCCGTGCCGAGGAAGACCCACATCCGCAGCGAGCCTGCGGTCCACGTGGCGCGAAGCATGTGCCTCCGTCGCGCAGCGCGATGCCATCGCACCGGCGCGCGCGTCGATGTCGGGGAAGCAGCGACGTTGTAACGCAGCTGTGCGGACGAAATCAAGGCGGTCGCGTTTCCTGTTGACACGCGATAGAAGCGGCGCTATATCTATCGCGTCACGATAGGAGAGCGCGATGCCGCCACGTAAGGACGTTCCGTCGGGCACCCTCGATCTGCTGATCCTCCGCCTTGTCGCGCGCGGGCCCATGCACGGATGGGGGCTCATGAAACGGCTCAGCGAGCTCACCGACGATGTGTTCCAGGCGACGCCGGGCGCCGTGTTCCCGGCGCTGCAGCGGATCGAAGAGTCCGGCTGGGTGACGGGCGAGTGGGGCGTGTCCGAGAACAACCGGAAGGCGCGGTTCTACACGATCACCAAAGCCGGCCGCCGTCAGTTGGAAAAAGAACGGGAACACTGGAACGCGATCACCGCCGCGGTGTCGCGTGTGTTGGAGGGGGCATGAACGGCACCTTTTCCCGGCTGCGCGCGATGCTACGCCGTTGGCTCGGTGGTGCGGCCGCGTCCGAACGCGCGCTCGACGACGAGATCGCTTCGGTTCTTCAGCACGAGATCGACGCACGCATCGCCGACGGTCTGTCGCCGGCTGACGCGCAGCGGACGGCGCGCGCGGCGTTCGGCGTCGTCGAGCCGATCAAAGAGCGCGTACGCGAGGCGCGTACCGGGGCCGTCATCGAGAGCCTCGTGCGCGACACGCGCTACGCCTGGCGCGGCATCCGGCGTTCGCCGGGCTCGTCGCTCGCCGTCGTGGGCAGTCTGGCGGTCGGATTGGCGATCACCGTCGCGGCCATGGCGTTCATTCACGCGCTCATGGCCGGCGGCTATCCTGGTGTGACCGATCAGCAACGGCTCGTCGGCGTGGGCCTCATCCGGACCGCCGCCGGCGAGCCGACCGAATATGCGATGCGGTCAGAGGCCGACTATCTGGCGCTACGTGCGGGGCTCGACGGGCTTCAGGGACTGGCGGCGTTCTCGAATGCGGCCGTGACCGCGGCTTTGCCCGAGCCACGCTCGTTCACGGCGTGTCTCGTCTCTGCGAACTACTTCGACGTGTTTGGCACGCGCGCCGTACTGGGACGGACGTTCCACGCCGACGAGGATCGGACGGAGCACGCAGCTGTCGCCGTGATCTCCCATCGCGTCTGGCAGCGGGACTTCAGCGGAGATCGGTCGGTCACCGGCCGCGCGATTCGCGTCGCGGACGCGTACGTCACGATCGTTGGCGTGGCGCCCGAAGGCTTCGGCGGCACGACGCCGGGATCGATCGATGTCTGGATGCCGCTGGCCATGAGCCGCTACGTGGCGCTGGACTCGACCATCGCCGAACGCCAGCGTGCCATGGCGTTCGTGGGACGACTGAAGGACGGCGTCAACGTCGAACAGATTCGCAGGGCGGCCGAAACGATCGCGATGCAGCGGCTCGCCGCCGAGGGACGTTCCGGCCAGCATGTGAAGGCCGCGACCTGGAACGTGGCGTGGATCAACGGGTCGGACTACCCGATCGTGATTCTAAGCATCACACCGATCCCCTTGCTGGTCCTGACTATCGCGTGCGTGAATGCATCGACGCTGCTCCTGGCGCGAGGGGCTCGTCGCAGCCATGAGCTGGCGATCCGCTTGGCGATTGGGGCAGGTCGTTCGCGCGTTGTACGTCAGCTCATGATCGAGAGCCTGCTGCTGGGATTGCTGGCCGCCGGCGCAGGCGTGCTGCTGGCATCGCGGGGACTACAGATCGCGGGACGTGAGATCTCGCTGTCAATGCCGATCGACGGGCGGGTGCTGACGTGGACGCTCCTCGTGACTCTGATTTGCGTTGTGATGAGCGGCCTGGCGCCGGCGTTGCGTGTCACGGCTCTGGCGCCGTTTCGCACGGTCGGTGCGAATGACGCGAACATCGTCGGTGCACGAAGGGGCCCGAGAGGCCGCGGACTAGTCGTTGCCCAGATCGCGCTGTCGATTGGCGTCCTGGCGACGGCGACGCAACTCGCAGCGACGGTCGCCGCGCAGGGCGGATCGGCAGGGACGCCTTCGGATCGGCTGCTCATGGCATCGTTCGATCTCGATCAGTTGCGATTTACGCCGGAGGCGGCCGAGCGATTTTATGCGACGCTCGTCGACCGCGCGTCGAGTTTGCCCGGTGTCGAAAGTGCTGGCCTCGCACGGAGCCAGGCCGTGTGGATTCTCAGATCCAACGATCCGGCGTCGCTCATCGTGTGGCAACCGGGCGCGATGGCCAAGGAAGCCAGGGTAATCCTCGGCGGATACGCTGGCGGCGATCTCTTCCGCGCCGTCGGTCTCGCCGTGCTCGAAGGACGCGCGTTCGTACCGGAGGACCGTCACGGATGGCCACGTGTCGCTATTGTGAACGACGCCTACGCGAAACAGATGCCGGGGCCGGCACTCGGACGCACGCTTCATGTGGGACTCGTACAGCGCGGCGGACACATCGACGACGGCGCATTTGCGGTCGGCCGCGATGTCGAGATTGTCGGCGTGATCCAATCGGCGAGCGAGCCGCGTTACAACGTCGATGGAAAGCCGGTCCCGAAGATTTATCTGCCCGTACCGCTGCAACCGGAGCCGGCGCTGACGCTCTATCTGCGCACTCGGACCAAGGCGGAGACCGTGGCTGCGCCGCTCCGGGATCTCGTGCAAGCGATCGATGCGCGCGTGCCAATCCTGGAGATCGGATCGCTTGCGACATGGAACGAACGCTCGATGGAGCTGGCGCCGTTCTTGATGCGCGCGGCGACGTTCATGGGACTCCTGGCGCTCGTGCTCGCGGCCACCGGCCTGCTCGCGGTCGCCTCGTACGCGGTCGCCGTGCGCGGCCGTGAGTTCGCGATTCGCATGGCGCTGGGATCGCAGCCACGCGGCGTGCTGGCGCTCGTGCTGCGTGAAGCCATGCGTCTCGTGCTTGCCGGCTTCGTTATTGGCGGTGGACTGGCGCTGCTGGTGGCCAAGCTGCTGCAGACAGGGTTTCGCGGCGCGCAGGGATTGGACACCACCGCCTTCGCACGATCCACGGCGCTGTTGATCGTCGTGATGCTCCTGGCGAGCGCGGTGCCGGCCATTCGCGCGTCGCGCGTCGATCCGGTCACGGCGTTGAAGGAAGGGTAGCAAGGCGGGCCGCGGGGACGACGTTTATTTCATGGCGTGGGGCCCCACCCCCACGCCTCTTGCCGGAACTGACGCCGAGCCCTCAGCGCTCGCGCTACGCGCTCGACTTTGGGCTGTCTCCGTCGCCGTGGGCGACCGTAATGCTATTTCCGAATCACCCCTAAGACCTCGTCGCGCTTCGCTTCCATCATCGCCTGCGTCTTCGCTTCGAGGTTGAGGCGTAGCAGCGGCTCGGTGTTCGATCCGCGGACGTTGAAGTGCCAGTCGGGGAACTCGGCGGAGAAGCCGTCGAGCTCGTAGGTGTGGGCGTCCTTGTACTTCGCGGCGAGATCCTTCAGGCGCGCGGCGACGACGTCGACGCCGCTGACGCGCGTGTTGACCTCGCCGGTGATGTAGTACTTCGCGCGAAGAGGCGCCAGGAGCTCGCGCAGCGTCATGTTGCGGCGCGACATCAGCTCCAGGATCAGGAGCGCGGGGATGAAGCCGTTGTCGGCGTAGTAGAAGTCGCGGAAGTAGTAGTGACCCGTGACCTCGCCGCCGAAGATCGCGTTCTCCTCGCGCATCCGCCGCTTGATGAACGCGTGGCCGACGCGATTCATGAGCGCCGTCCCGCCGAACGCGGCAACCGTGTCCTTGACCGCGTAGCTCGCACGCACGTCGTAGATGATCTTTTCGCCGGGCGACTTGCGCAGCGCGGCTTCGGCGAGGAGCGCCGTGATGAAGTCGCCGGCGATGAACTCGCCGCTGCCGTCGATGAAGAAGCAGCGATCGGCGTCGCCGTCCCAGGCGATGCCGATATCGGCTTTCTCCCGCACCACGCGCGCGATGATGTCGGCGCGGTTCTCTTCGATGAGCGGATTGGCTTCGTGATTCGGGAATCGGCCATCGATCTCGAAGCACAGCCTCGTCGTTCTGCACGGCAGCCGATCGAAGAGCCGCGGCGCGACCAGGCCCGCCATGCCGCTGCCGGCGTCGAGCACGACGTTGAACGGCTTGATGACCGACGGATCGATGAAGCCCATCACGCGATCGACGTAGTCGTCGAGGATCGCCGTGGGCAGCACGCGGCCGCGCGGCCGTGTCGGCGCGGGGATTGTGCCGTTCGTCACCATGTCGCGGATGTCGCCGATGCCCGCGTCGCCCGACAGCGGAAACGCCTCGCGGCGCACCATCTTGATGCCGTTGTACTCACCGGGATTGTGCGACGCGGTGATCTGCGCGCCGCCTTCGAGGCCGTCGCGGACGACGCCGAAGTAGAGCATGTCGGTCGCGCACATGCCGTAGTCGACGACGTCGGCGCCTTGCTCGAGCGCGCCGTCGATGAACGCGGCGGCGAGCGACGGCGAGGAGACGCGCATGTCGCGCGAGACGGCAATCTTCGACGCGCCGAGATAGACGACGAACGCGCGGCCGATGGCCTTGGCGGCGGCTTCGTGGATTTCTGTCGGATAGATGGCGCGGACGTCGTAGGCCTTGAAGATCGATGCGGAAACGCTCACGAATGTGTCCTCGAGTAGTCAGTGACGACCGACTGGTCGCCGAACATCGCATCGTCGCCGATCTCGACGTGCTCGCCGAAGCGGCAGCCGTGCCCGGCGATCGCGCCAGTAATCCGCGCGTGCGAGCCGACGCAGGTGCCCGGCCACAGGATCGCGCCGTTGATGTGCGCGCCTTCCGCAATGTCGCAGCCGGCGCCGATGACGCTGTACGGACCGATCGTCGCGCCCGCCTTCACGACGGTGCCCATGTCGATGAAGCAGGGCCCCTCGATGATCGCGCCGGGCTCGATGCGCGCGTCGGGCGAGATCACCGGCTGGCCGATCGACGAGAGGAACGGCGGCGCAGGGAAGTGGCCGTCCATGATGTCGCGATGCGCCTGGCGATATTTCTCCGGCGTGCCGATGTCGATCCAGTAGCCGCGGTACTGGTACGCGACGAACGTCTCCTTGTTCTGCACGAGCGAGGGGAAGTAGCCGCGCTCGATCGAGTACACGGTGTCGGCCGGGATGCGATCGAGCGAGTCCGGCTCGAGGACGTAGATGCCGGCGTTGATCATGTCCGTCGTGATCTCGTCGGGCGACGGCTTCTCGAGAAATCCGCGCACGTTGCCCTGTGCGTCGGTCTCGACGAGACCGTACGCCGTGGGATTCTCGACGGGCGTGAGCACGATTGTGGCCGTCGCCCGGCGCTCGCGATGGAGCGCGATGACGGCGGGCAGATCGACCGACGTGAAGACGTCGCCGTTGAAGACGACGATCGGACCGTCGCGATGGCTGCCGGCGGCGAACTTGATCGCGCCACCGGTGCCGAGCGGCGAGGGCTCGACGACGTAGCGAAGCTTGACGCCGAAGCGTGAGCCGTCGCCGAAGACTTCTTCGATGCGGTGCGGCTGATAGTTCAGGCTCAGGACGATCTCGTCGATCTCCGGCACCTGCCGCAGCAAGTCGATTTGATATTGCAGAAAGGGCCGATCGAAGATCGGCGCCACTGGTTTGGGTGTGTGCAACGTGAGTGGACGCAGCCGGGTGCCTTTGCCGCCGGCCAGGAGAATCGCGCGCATGACCGGAGAATGGTAGCGGAATTGGCGATAAGATGTCGCTGACACGCTCGTGAATCTTCCGAACTCCCTGACGCTCGGCCGGATCTTCCTGGTGCCGCTGCTGGTGGTCGTGTTGTTGACCAAGTTCCCCGGCCGGGAGCTGTTCGGCGTCAGCAACGAGATTCTCGGCGCCACGATCTTCGCGGTGGCGTCGCTGACCGACTGGCTCGACGGGTATCTCGCGCGGCGCCGCGGGCAGGTGACGGGACTCGGGCAATGGATGGATCCGCTGGCCGACAAGATGCTGGTCACCGCCGCGCTCGTGTCGCTCGTGGCCAACGGGCTCGCGTCGGCGTGGATGGTGGCGGTGATTCTCGGCCGCGAGTTCGCGGTGACGGTCCTGCGCAGCGTGCTGCACGCGCGCGGTCACTCGCTGCCGGCGTCGGGGATCGGCAAGATCAAGATGGCTTCGCAGGTGGCAGCCATTCTCCTGCTGATCCTCGCGCCGTACATCGACGAGTTCTATCTGTTTGGTCAAATCGCGATGTGGGTCGCGACAATCACCGCGCTCATCTCCGCGATCGACTACTCGCGCCGCGCCAATGCCGCGCTCGGCGCCAAGCCCATCGTCGCATCACCTTCCGTCAAGACGCAGGCCGAACGTCCACCGGTCTCGACACGCATTCGGGCGTAACGGTCTGCAGGCTGCGGTCCGCGGTCTGCGGGCTGGGCGGCCACAAGGGCCGCCCCTACGCGGGCTGCGGGCTACGGGACTTCGGGCTACAAGCGCGCCGTGACGGTCGTGTTCTACGGCTTGGCCGCTGCCGTCGTCGGAGCGGCAGGTGGCGTTTGCGGGGACTTCGGGTCGGTCTTCGCGTCTTTCTTGTCTTTCGCGTCCGCGACTTGCGTCTTGTCCGACGCTGACAGCTCGGCGATGCGGGCGTGTGCCTGCTTCAGGTAGTCGCTGACGCGGAACTCGGCGACGAGCTTCTGGTAGAGCGGCAGCGCATCGGCGGGCTTGTGCTGCTTGTAATAGCTCTCGGCCAGGAAGAAGTAGACGCCGTCACGGCCGGTGAATTGCGGGTCCGTCTTCATCAGCTCGGTGAACCGTGAGATCGCGCCAGGGTACCATCGCGTCCGGAAGTAGTGCCGGCCGACGAGGTACTCGCTCTCCGAGAGCCGATCGCGCATCTGCCGTTGCAGCTTCAACACTTCGGGCAGCCACTCGCTCTGGGGATAGTTGGCGGTGAACGTCTCCAGCTCCTTGAGCGCGTTGCGCGTCGCGGTCTGATCGCGTTGCGGGGCGAGGACCTGACGGATTTGAGATACGGCGAGCCGGTACTGCGCGTAGTCGGCCTTCGCGGCCAGCGGGTAGAAGCGCAGGAACTCGCGGAACTCGTTGGCGGCGAGCACGTCCGAGTCGCTGCGCCGCTCTCCGAGATACGTGTCGCCGATCCCGAGCTTGGCGTCCTGCCGGTAGCTGCTCGTGGGATAGGTGTCGACGAGCTTCCGGAAATACTCCCGGGCTTCGATCCAGTGCTTGCGAGTGAGCGAGGCCGTGCCGTGCTCGTACAGGAAGCGGTCGGCGTTCTGCTCACCAGGGTTGGCGATCTCGTCGTGGCGGTGGGCGCCGCACCCGGCGACGAGCGGGGCCACCGTGGCGATCGCGAGCACCGCGAGAACGCGTCGGACGAAGACGGACACGCGCATCAGACTAGCTCAACGGCTGGCCGAGCAGGCCGGCCAGCCACGTGCACTCGGCCGCCAAGCCGGACTCGAGCGAATGGGACGGTTTGAATGCGAGGTCCGTCTGTGCCCTGGTCGTATCCGCAAACGTATCGCGCATGTCACCTTTTTCTGCCGGCAGCCGCCGCACGTCCAGCGTGCGGCCCGTCAAACGGCCGATCAACGCAAGAACCTCGTTGATCGTCACGCGGCTGCCGCCGCCGATGTTATAGACGCGGCCGGCCTGTCCGCGGTCGCCTGCCGCGAGCATGGCCGCCACGATGTCCTCGATGAACGTGAAATCGCGGCTCTGCTCGCCGTCGCCGAAGAGCGAGATCGGCTGGCCGAGCAGCGCGGCCCGGATGAAGCGATGGAACGCCATGTCGGGGCGCTGGCGTGGGCCGTAGACCGTAAAGAATCGCAGCGACACGGCCGGCACGCCGTGATTCACGAAATACAGATGGCACAGGTGCTCGGCCGCGAGCTTCGTGACGCCGTAGGGCGAGACGGGCTGCAGGTAGGCGTCCTCGCGCATCGGGATGGGCGCGGCGTCGCCGTAGACCGACGAGCTGGACGCGTAGACGAGCCTGGCGATCGGCCGTTCCTTGAGCGCCTCGAGCAGCCGCTGCGTGGCGTCGACGTTGTGCGACGTGTAGGTCTGGAACTGCGTGCCCCAGCTGCCGCGCACACCGGCTTGCGCCGCCAAGTGGAAGACGTGGGTCACGCCGTCGAGCAGGGAGTCGAGATCGGCCGTCTGGAGCCGGTCTTCGACGAACTGGAACGCCCGCCGCGATCGCAGATCCGCGAGGTTGCGCTCTTTCACCTCACGGGCGTAATAGTCCGTGAAGCAATCCAGACCGACGACCGGGACGCCGCGATCGGTGAGCGTCGTGGCGAGGGTCGATCCGATGAACCCGGCCGCGCCGGTAACGAGCGCTTTCACGAAAAGACCTCCACGATGCGGGACGGCAGACGACAGGGCTTGCCGTCCGGGGTGATCGCCGCGTGGCGCGTGCGTCCGGTGGCGATGGGCTCTGTCTGGCCTTTGATCATGACTTCGTAGTCGAACTCCACTCGCACGGGTGTCGTCAGCCGGCCCGTCGTGCGGATTTCCAACTCGTCATCGTATCGCGACGGGCGGCGGTACTGGCAGGTCGCCTCGATCACGGGCAGGATGACCCCTGCGGTTTCCATCTCGCGGTAGCTCCAGCCCAGGGATCGAATCAGATCCGTGCGCGCGACTTCGAACCACACGAAGTAGTTCGCGTAGTAGACGACGCCCATCTGGTCGGTCTCGGCGTAGCGCACGCGCAGGGACGTCACTGACGAGGGCATGCCGTCAGCGGCCTTCCGCGGCGCGGCGGAGGGCCAGCATGGCCGCCGGGGCGTCGGGGGCATGAAAGACGGCGGCACCGGCAATAAGGACCGACGCACCAGCCTTGACGAGCGGTCCCGCGTTGCGCGCGTCGACACCGCCGTCGACGGCGATCTCCGCCCGGCTGCTTTTCGCGGCGATGAGCGCCTGCACCTCGGCCACTTTCTGGAGACTGCGCGGGATGAACGGCTGTCCCGTCAGACCCGGATTCACGGACATGACGAGCACTTGATCGAGATCGGCGACGATGTCGCTCAACGCGGCGGCCGGTGTCGCCGGATTGATCGCGGCGCTGGCGCGCACGCCGCGCGCGTGAATTTGTCCGACCAACCGGTGCAGATGCGGCGTCGCCTCCACATGCACCGCAATCGTCGTCGCACCCGCGTCCGCGCAGGCGTCGATCTGGCGCTCCGGCTCGGTGATCATCAGGTGAACGTCCAGCGGCAGTGTCGTCACCGTGCGGACGGCGGCGATCATCAGCGGACCGAACGTGATGGCGGGCACGAAGTGCCCGTCCATGATGTCGATGTGTATGACGTTCGCCCCCGCCGTTTCGACGCGGCGGATCTCGTCGCCGAGCTTCGAGAAATCCGCGGCGAGGATCGAGGGCGCCAGACGCACGCTCACCGGCTCACCTCCAACACGACGGCTTCGCCATATGCCGCGCGAAATCCGGCCTGTGGGCTCTGATGCAGCACCACGCCGGACGGGATGCCCGGATACGGCACCTCTGCGCCGACCGTCACGCGGAATCCGCGTTGTCTCAAAATCTCGACCACGCGTGACGCTTGCGCGCCGATGACGTCGGGCATGACATATGCTTCCGCATCTTCACCACGATTGATCAGCAGCGACACCTTGGCCGCGCGGTTCTTCGCGCCTGGATCCTGGGCCACGACGACGCCGGGTTCGACGAGACGGGTGTGGATTTCGGCGCGATCGGCCACGGTGACGTTGTCCTGTGTCAGAACGATCTCCGCCGTGCGCTCCGGCATGCCGACGACGGAGGGGACGAGGGGATCGCGCTGGCCGTCGCTGACCCGCACGCGTACGGCGCGTTGCCGGCGCGTGATCGTGCCGGGATCGGGGTCCTGCGTCAGGACGTGATCGAGGGGGACTTTGGCGTCTGGCCGGCGGGCGTCGACTTTGAGCACGAGGCCGAGCGCGGCGAGCGATCGATTCGCGTCATCGGTGCTCATGCCCTGGAGGTTGGGAACTTTGACTTCGCGCGCACGGTTGGCGACGCGCATGCCCGTGAGAAAGAACGCGCCGAACGTGCCGAGCAACGCGACACCAAGCACCAGCGTGCGGCCCAACGTCCAGACGCGCTGGCGGAGATCTTTGGGCTTCGGCTGCGTCGACCGGCCTTTGGCGGGCCTCTTTTCGGCCATGGAAATCGAAAAAGTGTACTACGCGGCGCTGCGGCGCTCCAAAACCGCGGTAAAGAAGGCCTCGAGGCCGTGCGCAGGCGGATTCGTCGACAGGCATCCGTCGCCGGTGAGAAGGCTCGCGGGGACGGTTGTCGCGCGATCTCGTTGCGCGAGAGCAAATTCCCGGTGTGACTGGAGGAAGGAGGCGACGAGGGAGCCGTTTTCTTCCGGCTCCGACGAGCACGTAGCGTAGACGAGGCGGCCGCCTGGCTTCACCGCGGAGGCGCACGCGTCGAACATCGCGAGCTGATCGGCGGCGAACCGCGGCAGGTCGTCCGACGAGCGGGTCCATTTCAGATCGGGATCGCGGCGCAGGACGCCGAGGCCCGAGCACGGCGCGTCGAGCACGACGCAGTCGAAGACATCGGCGAACGGCAGCGGCCGTCGCGCGTCGAGACGGACGATCGCCGCAGGGACGTGGGCGCGATCGAGTGTCTGGGCCAGGAGCGCGACGCGACTGGCGCGGAAGTCGGCCGCGACGAGCGTGGCGCGTGCGTGTCGTGCAATGTGCATGTCGGCGGCCATCACGATCGTCTTGCCGCCGGGCGACGCGCAAGCATCGAGCACGCGCTCACCGGCGCGCGCCGCGGCCATGCGCGCGACGAGCTGCGCGCCTTCGTCTTGCACGACCAGATCGGCGCGCAGCGGTTCGGAGAGGCGGCCGAGCGTGCCGGGGGGCAGGCGGATCGCGTCGGTCACGTACGGCGCGGGTGTGGCATCGATCGACTCGGCGCGCAGACGCGCGAGCAGGTCTTCGTGTGCCACGCCGTGGACCGGACGAACCGTCACGTCCGGCGTCGTGTTGTTGAAGCGGCACCACGTCTCCGCTGCCTCGAAGCCCACGCGGTCGAGCCATCGCGCGGCGAGCCACGCGGGATGCGACAGCGTGACGGACAGATACGCGACCTTCGCGTCGCGGTGCGCATCGGCTTCCGGGCGTTTCGGCAGGCTGATCGTGCGGTCGCGTCTCTGGAGCGTGCGCAGCACGGCGTTGACGAAGCCGGCGGCTCTCGCGGCGCGAAGCTCGCGCACCGCCTCGACGGACTCATGGACGACGGCGTGTGGGGGGACGCGAAGGTGACGCAGCTGATACGCGGCAAGTCGTAAGACGACGAGCGCGCGGGGATCGATCTGGGTGACGGAGCGGCGGCTGGCGGCAGCGATGCAGGCGTCGAGCTCGTTGCGCCACCGGAGCGTGCCGGTGGCGAGCTCGACGAGCAGCGCCTTGTCGCGATCCGCGATATCGATCCGCGCGTCGGCAAGAGCCGCGGCCAGCGTCGTGTGTCCGTCTTCGATGGCGAGCAGCGCGCGCGCGGCGGCGACGCGGACGGGCGTCATGCGACGGGCAGCGGCTCGAGCATCTCGCCGGCCGTGACATGGCGTCCGTTGAGAAAGTCGCGAACGGGCATGGCCGCGCGTCCTTCCGGCTGGATCGAGACGATACGAAGAAGGCCGGGGGCGCAGGAGACGACGAGGGCGTTGGCGTCGACTTCGACGATGGTGCCGGGAGGGACGGAGGGCGAAACTTCGAACTTTGAACTTTGAACTTCGAAAAGTTCGGAGCGCGTCAAGAGCACGCGGCGGCCCTGCAGCATCGCCGCGGCCAGTGGCCACGGCTGCAAGCCTCTGATCTGATTGTGGATGGCCGCCGCGGGCTGGTTCCAGTCGATCCGGCTCTCGGCGCGCTCGAGGCGCGCCGCATAGGTCACGCGCGATTCGTCCTGCGGCGTCTCTTCGACTGGTCCCGTCTCCAGGCGATTGACGACGTCGACGAGGAGGCGTGCGCCGGCATCGGCGACGCGCGGCTCGAGATCGGCGGTCGTCTCGTTCGGGCCGATGTCGAGCTCGACGGTCGCGAGCATCGGTCCGGCGTCGAGGGCAGGAACGACGCGCATGATCGTCACGCCCGTCTTCGTGTCGCCGGCCAGCACCGCGCGGTGGATCGGCGCGGCGCCGCGCCAGCGTGGCAGAAGGGAGGCGTGCACGTTGATCATGCCGAGCCGCGGCAGATCGAGCAGGGCTTTGGGAAGGATCTTCCCGTAGGCCGCGACGATCGCGACGTCGACGCGGAGATCCGCGAAGGCTGACAGAAATGCTTCGTCTTTCAGGCGATCGGGTTGAAAGACCGGCACGCCGGTCGCTTGCGCGCGCGCTTTGACGGGGCTTGGCGTCAGCTTGTGGCCGCGGCCGCGCGGACGGTCGGGTTGGGTGATGACGGCGACGACCGCGTGAGAGGACTCCTGGAGGCGGAGCAGCGAGGGGACCGCGAAGTCTGGCGTGCCGAAGAAGGCGAGCCGGAGCGCCATTACCACTTGCCGGCGCGATCGAGCTTGCGGATCTTGCGGACGATCACGTCGCGCTTGATGCCGTGGATCCGATCGAGAAACAGCTTGCCGTCGAGGTGATCGAGCTCGTGCTGGAGGGCGCGGGCGAGCAGATCCGCGCCGTCGATCGTCTGCGGCGTGCCGCGGCGATCGTACGCGCGCACGACGACGCGTGTCGGGCGGGGGACCGTGGCGGTGAAGCCGGGCAAACTGAGGCAGCCTTCGTCTTCGAGCTGCATACCCTCGCGCTCGACGATCTCCGGGTTGACGAGCGTGAGCAGCTCGCCGCCTTTCTTGCCGCCGGTGAGATCGATGACGGCGACACGCAGGGGCACGCCGATCTGCGGCGCGGCGAGGCCGATGCCTGGCGCGGCGTACATGGTCTCGATCATGTCGTCGATGAGCGTGCCGAGCTGTGCGTCGAACGCGGTGACCGGCGCGGCAGGCGTGTGCAGGCCGGCCGCGCCGTACTTCACGAGCGGCCGGAGCATCAGAGCGACTCCGAGAGCGGGCCGAGCCGGGCGTCGAGGGCCGCGGCGTAATGACGGCGAGCGGTATCGATCTCGACCATCGTGTCGGCGCCGAACTTCTCGAGCACGGCGTCGGCGAGCACCAGGCACATCATCGCTTCGCCGACAACGGCCGCCGCGGGGACGGCGCAGACGTCGCTGCGCTCGATCGCCGCGGGCGACTCGAGCATGGTGGTCAGGTCGATGGAGCGCAGCGGCTTCATCAGCGTCGAGATCGGCTTCATCCAGACGGTGACGCGGACGTCTTCGCCGTTGGTGACGCCGCCCTCGAGACCGCCGGCGTTGTTGGTCGGACGGAGGACGCCGGGGATCGTGCCGGAGGCGCCGTTCGCGCCCGCAGGAAGAATCTCGTCGTGGACCTTCGAGCCCGGCAGGTGGCCGACGTCGGTGCCGCGGCCGATGCCGACGGCTTTGATCGCCTGGATCGACATCATGGCCTGCGCGAGGCGGCCGTCGAGCTTGCGATCCCATTGGACGTGGCTGCCGAGGCCGGGCGGAACGCCGTGCGCGACGACTTCGAACGCGCCGCCGACGGTGTCGCCCGCGTCTTTCGCAGCATCGATGACGCGGCGCATCTCCGCGCCCACCTTCTCATCCACGCACCGCACGTCGTCTTCGATCGGCAGCGAGAGGATTTGATCGAACGTCACGGATGACGGATCGGCGAGCCGGGCGCCGCCGATCATCGTGACGTGGCTCGCGACGGTGATCCCGACGTGCTTCAGGAGCGCGCGGGCGACGCCGCCGGCCGCGACGCGCGCGGCGGTCTCGCGCGCGCTCGCGCGCTCGAGGATGTCGCGGAGATCGTCGCGGCTGTACTTCACGCCGGCAGACAAATCCGCGTGTCCTGGACGCGGGCGCGTGACGGCTGCGCGCCGCGCGCCGGGCAGCGACTCGTCCGGCGGATCGACGACGCTCATCGTGTGCTGCCAGTTGGTCCAATCTTTATTGCGGATCTGCAGGGCGATGGGGCTGCCGAGGGTCTGTCCGCGGCGAACGCCTGACAGAATCTCCGCGCGGTCCTGTTCGATCGCCATGCGGCGTCCGCGACCGTAGCCCAGCTGGCGGCGCGCGAGATCGCGCGCGAGATCCTCGGGCGTGAGTGCGAGACCGGCGGGCACGCCGTCGACGATCACGACGAGCGCCTGACCGTGCGACTCGCCGGCTGTAAGAAATCGAAGCATCGCGCGCCATTCTATCGAACTTTTTGCAATCGCCCCGCGGGACAGGCCCATGAAATGGGCACAAAAACGGGCGCGGGACTTGCACTGTCAGGACGCATGTGGCTCGGGGCGTTCGCGGACTGCGCGATCGATCGGCGGCGCGTGTGGCGCGATCTCGTCACGGGCGCGGCCGTCACGCCCGCGTATCTGCTCGCGGAACCGGGAAACATCGCTCGCCATCGACCGTTCCTAGACGACGACCGCCTCGTGCGTCTTGCGCGACGGGCGGTCGCCGCCTTCGACGGGCCGCGCTCGCGCACGACGACGTGGCGTGTGCATGTGCGCGATGCCGATAATGCCCGTTGCGTGTTGGACGCGATCGCCGGCGCGCTTCGGCACGCCGGCCATGTCGTGCTCCGGCCCGGCCTCGTCGAGCCAAGCCGCGTGCCATCGTCTTTGCTGCATCGGCATCTCGCGTTGATCGTCGCAGATGAGCGCGATCGTGGCGCGCTGCGCGATTGGCTGCGCGCCGCAGCGCGCGCCAGCCCGCGCGCACATGGCGTGATCGTGCTGGCCGGCCGCGCGGAAAGACGACGAGGCCGCTGCGGTCCGCGCATGTTGGCCGAGGATCGGCGGGACGCCTTGCGCGCATCGACGTTGATCGGCGACGGCCGGCTCGCAGAAGCCGAAGTCTGGATAGCCGTGGCGCTGGCGACCGCTGCCGTCGAACGACGCGCCGCGGCGCCTGAGGTACACGCGGCCCAGGCGCGTGTGCGCGTCGAACGAGACCGGCTCGAAGACACGCGATTGGGATCGAGGAGGACGACGATGTCGCTCGTGCACGCGCTGCCGTTGCTGCTGCAGATTTTCAACGATTCGGAAGACGAGCGCGTGGCGCTGGCCGCGGCGTGCGGCTGGGCCCGGCAGCAGTGCCTCGCCGACGCTGTCCTGTTTCTCGCGGAAGACGACGGCCGGGTGTTGGCGAGCGAAGGCTGGAAGAGCGAGTCGCTGACGGACGGCGAGCGACGGACGATCACGGACGCGACGATCCTCACGTGCCTCGATCGGCCCGACGGCATCCTCATGGCCGCGCCCATTCGCTACGGCGGCTCCCGCCTCGGCGCCATCGTCGTCGTGGGGCCGCGCGAACGGAGGGAAGTGATGGGCGACGCGGCGCTGGCGTTGGCGGCGGCGTCGGGATCGGCGGTGCGAGGGCGATTGACGACGGTTGCGATCAGCCGCAGCGGCGATGGACTGTCGACGGAGATTCTCGGCCGGAGTCCGGCAATGGCCGCCGTGCGCGCGGCAGTCGCGCGCGCGGCCGTCACGCCGTTTCCGGTCCTCATCGAAGGCGAGAGCGGAACAGGGAAGGAGCTCGTCGCCCGCGCGCTCCATCGTCTCAGCGCGCGCCGCGATCGCCGGCTCGCGACGTTGAACTGCGCCGCGTTGTCGGATGAGCTGGCGGAGGCCGAGCTGTTCGGGCACACGCGCGGCGCGTTCACGGGTGCGGTCGCGTCGCGGCCAGGGTTGTTCGAAGACGCGCACGGCGGGACGCTCTTCCTCGATGAAGCCGGCGAGCTGTCGCCGCGCGCGCAGGCCAAGCTGCTGCGCGCGTTGCAGGAGCGCGAGGTCCGCCGCGTCGGCGAGAACATCCCGCGGCAGGTCGATGTGCGCGTCATCGCCGCGACCAATCGTCCGCTCGCGGACATGGTGGCGGCCGGCGGCTTTCGTGAGGACCTGCTGTTCCGGCTCGCGGTCGTGCGGCTGCGGCTGCCGTCGCTGCGCGAGCGCGTCGAAGATGTCCCGCTGCTCGCGCATGTGTTCTGGCGGCGGTTCACGGCCGACGCGGGGAAGCGCGCGGTGCTCGGCGCCGACGCCATCGCGCGGCTCGTCTGCCATCGCTGGCCCGGCAACGTCCGCGAGCTCCAGAACGTCGTCGCGGGCCTGGTCGTGCTGGCGCCGGCGCGGGGCCGTGTTGCCGCGCGACACGTCGACATCGTGCTTGCCGAGTCCGGTGCCCGCGCGATCGACCCGCCAGCGTCGCTCGAGTGGGCGCGGCGGCAATGCGAGCGGCGGACCATCGCGGCGGCGCTCGCGCGACACGGCGGCCGTCGCGCGGCGGCCGCGCGCGAGCTCGGCATCACCCGTCAAGGTCTCGCCAAGGCGGTTCGTCGTCTTCGGCTGACGGGCGGACGCGATTCGATGGAAGGGGTTGCTTGAGCGCGTCCGTTGCGGCCATGATGCCGAGCGTTCGATGCGCCGGTTCCTCCTTCGTCGTCTGCTCCTGACGATCCCTGTGCTGCTGGGAGTGGCGACGCTCGTCTTCGCGCTGATCCATCTCGTGCCCGGCGATCCGGCGCAGGTGATGCTCGGTGACTCCGCGTTGCCGAGCGACGTGGCGGATCTACGCGTCAAGTTGGGACTCGATCGTCCGCTGCTCGAGCAGTACGAGCACTACATGGTGCGGCTCGCGCATGGCGATCTCGGGACGTCATTTCGCTACAACACGCCGGTGACGCGTGAGATCGCGCACCGGATGGGACCGACGGCCGAGCTCGCTGTCACCGCCATGCTCGTCGCGATTGTCATCGCGATCCCGCTCGGCGTCGTGGCCGCGCTGTTTCGTGGAACGTTCGTCGATCACGCGGCGACGACGATGTCGTTGGCGGGGATGGCGATGCCGAACTTCTGGCTGGGGCCGGTGCTGGCGCTGGTGTTCTCGGTCGAGCTCGGCTGGCTACCCGTGTCGGGCAGCGGCACGTGGGCGCATCTGGTGCTGCCGTCGGTGACGCTTGGCGCGGCGCTCGCGGCGATCACCGCGCGGATGACGCGCGCGAGTCTCGGCGAAGAGCTGCGCGAGCTCTACGTGCTGGCAGCACGCGCGCGCGGCCTGTCGCCAACGCGCGCCGTCGTCGTTCACGCGTTTCGCAACAGTCTGATTCCCGTGGTGACGATCCTCGGCCTGCAGCTGGGTGCCGTGCTGACGGGCACGATCATCACGGAGACGATCTTCGCGTGGCCCGGCGTCGGGCGGCTGCTGATCCAGGCGATCAACTTTCGCGACTATCCGCTCGTGCAGGGCTGCATCCTGCTGATCGCGGTCACCTACGTCACGATGAACCTCATCGTCGACGTCTTGTACGCGTGGCTCGATCCGCGCATTCGTCACGAATGATCCGGCGGATTGGCGTCCTCATCGTGATCGTGACGATCGCGGCGGCGATCGTCGGGCCGTTGATCGTGCCGATGAGCGCGACGTCGCAGGATCTGCCGCAGCGGCTCGTCGGGCCGATGTGGGGACATCCGCTGGGGCTGGACGAGCTCGGGCGCGACGTGCTCGCGCGACTGCTGGCGGGCGCGCGGATCTCGCTGCTCGTCGGCCTGTTCGTCGTGTCGATCTCGGCGGTCGTCGGCACGCTCGTGGGATCGATCGCGGGCTACGCGGGCGGCTGGATCGACGAGGTCATCGGCCGCGTGATGGACGTGCTGCTCGCGTTCCCCGGCATTCTGCTGGCGATCGCGCTCGTTGCCGTCCTCGGTCCCAGTCTCACGAACGTCGTCATCGCGCTGGCGTCGATCGGATGGGTTGGGTACGCGCGGCTCGTACGCGGGCAGGTGCTGAAGATTCGCGAGCTGGAGTACGTCCAAGCTGCACGCGCGCTCGGCGCAACAGCGCCGCGCGTGCTGCTGCGTCACGTGATTCCCGCGACGCTGTCGCCGGTCATCGTGCAGGCGACACTCGGCATGGCGAGCGCGATCATCGCCGAAGCGTCGCTGAGCTTTCTCGGTCTCGGCGTGCAGCCGCCGACGCCGAGCTGGGGCACGATGCTGGACGCCGGCCGCTCGCACCTGCTCGACGCGCCGCACCTCACGCTGTTCCCGGGCTTGGCGATCGCGCTGCTGGTGTTGGGATTCAATCTCTCGGGGGAGCTGCTGAGAGATCGGTTGGATCCAAGGACGTAGGTTCCGAGAGTCGGTTCTAGGGTTCCGGGGTTCTAGGGTTCTGAGGGTTCTGGTTCTGCGGTTCGGGAGTTCCGAGGTTCGGCGGCTGAGGGTCTACGGCCGAACCTGGAACCTCAGCACCAGAACTTCAGAACCCGAACCTCAGAACCCCAGAACGTCCGGAACCCCAGAACCCAACTTTAGTTCCCGTCCTGTGTCTCCGCCCGAGCCAGAAGCTCCTGGGTCTCCGCGTCCGGCCCTCCCAACGTGATCGCCATCGTGAGGAACTGGCTCGCCGTGTGCGCGTCGCCGGCGGCGAGCGCGAGTGCGCCGATGCGGCGGGCGCGGTGTGCGCGGGTGTCGGTCGACGCGAGGTCGCCTTCCAGCACATCCAGGGAGAGCAATGCGTCCCGTGCGACGTCGGGGTGCGACGCGCGCTCCGCGGCATCGGCGAGGAACGCGAAGGCCTCTGGATCGATCGGCGGCGTGGCGACAGCTTCGTGCAGGAGACGCTCGGCGCCAGCGGCGTCGCCGGAAAGATAGAGCGCGCGCCCGAACAACGCCAGTCCGTCGCTGCGGCGCGGCGTGCCGCTGACGAAGGACGCAAGCGACGAGAGCGCGAGCGGAATCGAGGCCGAGTCGTGCAAACGTTCGGCGCGATCGACGTAGATGCGCCCCAATGCGATGGCCACTCGCGGATCCGACGATGCGACGGCGGCGACGCTTGGCCGCTGCAGCACGTCGAGGGCATCGTCGTAGCGGCGCGCACGGAGCATCGCCATGGCGAGCGCGATCTGCCGTCCGGCGCGGTCGTCGAGCGAGGCGAGCGCGGTCAGCTCGTCACTCTCGTCGGCGAGACGTCCGCGCTCGCGATAGAGGTCGGCGAGCTCGTCGCGCGCCGAGAGCATCGATGGGGCGAGCTTGACGGCCCGCTCGAGTGACGCGATGGCGTCTTCCGGCTGCTGTGCGTCTCGATAGACGAGCCCGAGCAGATAGTGGGCCTCGGCCATGCCGTCGGTGCGGGCAATCGCGCGCTGCAACGGTCCTCGAGCCGCGGCGGGAAACCCGGCGCGATATCGCGCGAGCGCCAGCTCGTAGAGCAGATTGGGATCGGCGTCCTTCAGGCGGTCGGCGGCCTGGGCGAACCAGTCGGCCGCGTCGGCGTAGCGCCCTTGGCGCTCGTAAAGATGGCCCAGCGCCTCCAGCGGCTCGATGGCGTCCGGCGCGAGCCGGCGTGCCTCCTGCAAGTCCTGGACGGCGCGATCGTTCTGATCTTGAGCGGCATACGCTTCGCCGCGGCGGTAGAAGGCGACCATCGAGGCGGGCCGCAGGGCCAGCGCGCCGCTGAACGCTTCGATCGCCGCGTACGGCCGGCCGCGCCGCAGCGCCTGCTCGCCCTGATCGAGGAGCTGACGATATTGCTGCTCCTGGTTGAGCCGCTGCAGGACCAGCAGGCCCGCGGCGGCCAGCACGACCACGGCGGTCAGCAGGGCAGTTTTGCGCACTGGCAGGATTGTACGCGGGCTGCGGTCAGCGTAGGGGCGACCCTCGTGGTCGCCCGGTTAGGGGCCCCCATAAGGGCGGCCCCTACGATAGATCCGGAGGTTCCCGTAGCCTGCAGCCTGCAGCCCGTCGCCCGAGAGGGAACCTTTCTGTATTCGCGGTGTCGAATGAGGGTACAGGGCAACCTCATTCGAGATCGCATGGCAGCGGGTGTACCATGGCGGAGACCACCGTTGTGAAGCCGATTCGCGCGATCGCGTGGCCGAACGCAGAGACCGGGAGCGACTGGGCCCTCGTCCAGCAATGCAACACCGGCGATGAGACGGCGTGTGCCCGGCTCGTCGCGGACCATCAGCGGATGGTCTACAGCCTGGCGCTGCACCTGCTCGGCGACGCCCAGGAAGCGATGGATCTCTCGCAGGAAGTCTTCCTGCGCGTCTTTCGTACCCTTTCACAATTCCGCGGCCAGTCCTCGCTTCGCACCTGGATCTACCGCATCGTCGTCAATCAGGCGTCGAACCGGCAGCGCTGGTGGCGCCGGCGGCATCGCTCGCAGCAGATCGCGCTCGACGACCACATGGCGCATCACGGCGAGATCGCCGAATGGCGGCAGTCGGCGATGCCGGATCGCGTGCTGCAGCAGGTGGAGACGAAGGATCGCGTGCAGCACGCGCTGGCCGAATTGCCCTTCGATCAGCGGGCGGCCATCGTGCTGCGGGAAATCGACGGCTTGAGCTACGAAGAGATTGCCGACGCGCTGGGCGTGGCGGTCGGGACGGTCAAATCGCGACTGGCTCGCGCGCGCGGATCGCTGCGCGTCGCGTTGGGGCATCAATGACCACGTGCCGCGCCGTGCGTCGTACGATTGATCCGTTCGTCGATGGCGAGCTGAGCGGCGCCCAGCGGCTGGCCGTCGCGCGGCACCTCGACGCGTGCGCGGAATGCGCGGCGCTCGTGCAGTCGACGGCCGAGATTGGCGACGCCTTGCGCGCGTCGGCGGACGCCGATCGGGCCCTGCCGTCGTTTGCGGGCATGACGGCGAACGTGATCGGCCGTACGCGTGCCGAGTCGGCGCTGTCGTGGCGCGCGCACGTCGCGCAGGCGTGCGATGGCTGGCACTGGGCCATCGTCGGCAGCGGCGCGCTGGCAGCCACCTTCATCTCGACCGTGCTCGTCTCGGCGATTCTGGCGTTCGGACCTGCGCCGGAGCGTGAGGACTCACTCTCGGCGCTCATCGCGAATCTCGGCTCACCGCCCGGCGCGATGTTCCTGTGCGGCGCGCCGTCCGGCAGCAATCAGGACGCGCGCCTGTTTCAAATCGACAACGGCACGCCGGCGGCCTCGCGGATGACGACGGCGCTGGCGGTGAACTCGGTCGCGTGCCGGGCCTCGTCCGAGGCCGACATCGTCGAGGCGCTGGCGACGGCGGTGACGGGCTCCTCGGGACACGTCGTCGCGCTCGACGCGATGCATCCGGCCGAGCGCAAGTACATCGAGACGCTGCTGGACGAAATCGCCAATCGCCGCGCGGCCCAGGCCTCGTCGGCGACGGGTCGCACGATCGACGTC
This sequence comes from Vicinamibacterales bacterium, assembly GCA_035547155.1. Classification (GTDB taxonomy): domain Bacteria; phylum Acidobacteriota; class Vicinamibacteria; order Vicinamibacterales; family SCN-69-37; genus CAZNMF01. Next base: position 3,867 of record DASZVJ010000215.1, on the reverse strand, counting down.
CACGACTTGCGCCTCGTGACCGGCATGGCGGTCGTCGCCAAAGCGCTATAGGGTTTATCCTCTCGGGCATGTCGGTCACCGCCCGAGCGCAGACGCTGTCGTCCGTTCACGTTCCGCCACATCCACACACGTCCGCCTGGCGGCGGCTCGCGCTCGAGCTCGTCGCAATCACGGCTGCGGCGTCCGAGATGATGTCGTTTCTCGAGCATCTCGACGAGCTGCGGAAGCGGCTCATCTGGGCGCTCGTGTCCATCGCGATTGCGTTTGCCGTCTGCTGGGCGTTCTCGGGCCAGCTCTACGACATCGCCGCAGCGCCGATCCGCGCGAACCCGTCCGTGATTCTGTCGGTGTCGCGGCCGCAGGACGTGTTCGCGTTGTCGTTCAAGGTGACGCTCGTCGGCGCGCTGTTCCTCTCGGCGCCATTCGTGTTGTGGCAGGTCTGGTTGTTCGTGTCGCCGGGACTCTACGCGCACGAACGCCGGTATGCGGTGCCGTTCGTGCTGGCCGCGTCGGTCTTCTTCGTCCTGGGCGGCACGTTCGGCTACTTCATCGCGTTTCCCGCGGCGCTGAAGTTTCTGCTCGACTGGACGGTCTCGCTGCACCTGACGCCGATCATCGACGCGTCGGCCTACTTCGATCTGTTCTTCACCGTCATCATCAGCCTCGGATGCGTCTTCCAGATCCCGATCGCGATCTTCATCCTGAGCCGCATCGGGCTCGTGACGGCGCGCGTTCTGCTCGTCAATCTCAAGTACGCAATCTTCGCCGCGTCGGTCGTCGCCGCGGTGATCACGCCGACGACCGATCCCGGCAACATGCTGATCATCGCGGGCCCGATAGTCGCGCTCTACGTCATCGGCATCCCGATCGCGTGGATTTTCGGCCGGAAGCGGGAGGCTGAGGCGCGCTGAACCCCAAATCGTCGTAACCGGCTCAGAAGAACCCCAGCACCCGAACCCTGGAACCTCAGAACCTCAGAACTCGAACCCCGGAACCCCGGAACCCCGGAACCCAGTTCTCACTTATCCACCGCCGGCTGCGAGACGACGTTCAGCAGCTGATCCGTCGCGCGAATGATGATCTGCGCGGCGGCCGCGTCGTTCGCCACCGGGATGTCGTAGCGCTCGTCGGGCGAGTCGGCCAGGCCGTCGACGGGGTAGACCAGCTGCCACGCACCGCCATTGACCGAATACTCGACCTTCTGGATCGGACTGCGGGCGTCCTGCACGTGCACGAGCAGATGCATGCCGCCGTTCTGCCGCGCGACCTCCGACGTGATCGCCGGCGGCGTGTTGTCGACCTCGATCGGATCACTCTCGCGATCGCCCACAAGCGCGCGTTCCGCGGCGTTCGACGGGCTGTCCGACGCGCGCACGCGCACGACGTAGCGGCCGTCCGCGACCGTCGTCGTGTCCCACACGAAGATGCTGTCGGTCAGGCCCGACTTGAGGTCGTGCCACTCGCTCTCGCCCTCGCGCCGGTATTGCAGCGCGTACGTCAAATGATCGTCGTCGTCATCGTCGGCCTTCCAGGCGATCGTCTGGAGCCCTTTCTGGAGCATGCGGCGGCCGGGCGCGGGCGTGGCCGGACCGGAATCGCCCGGCGGCCGCCGCGCGTCCGCCGTCGCTTCGTCGAGACCGGCGATCGCGGACTCGTCACTGACGTACGGCCGCTGGAACACGACGCCCGGCGGATGGATCGTCACGCTGGCGACGACGGGCCGCGAGTTGCGAGGCAGATACGCGAGCGTGACGCCCGTGAGCACTGCGCTCGGACCCGACGCAGGTTTCGTGAGCACGGCACGCCACTGGACGTAGCGCGCCGGCGGGCTCGCGATCGCTTCGCCTTCATGATGCGTGTACGGCGCCGACCACGCGCTCCACGAGTCGTCCGGCCGTTCCGTGTTGCCGGAGCGCGTCGACAACGTGATCGGCCCGGAGCCGTCCCAGCGAATCAGGCCCCACGTCGCGACGCTATGCGTATCGCGCACGTTCGACGTATACCGCGCCGGCGATTGTTCGCCGGTGCCGACCGCGATCACACGGCCCGGACCCGCGGTGGCGAACGCCGTCAGCGCGCCGCCCCGCGGCGACGATGCGAAACGCGTGATCTGTTTGGCGTCCACGCCCGTCAGCAGCGCGACGTCGAGATTCTTGTCGACTTTGTAGAGCCGGCCGTCTGGGCCCGACGCGACGAGCACGCTGCCATCGCTTTGCGCGGCGACGTCGTAGATGACGTCAGGCGTGTTCCAGATCTCTTCCCATGTGCCGTCGGCGGCGATGCGATAGAGCACGCCGCGCCGTGTCGGACCGCTCGCTGGCGGTGTGCCGGATGTTGGCGCGGCGGCCAGCGTGACGGCGACCGACGTCGTCTCGCCTGCGGCCGCCGATTCCTCGCCCTTCGCCACCGCCGCTGCGAAGAGCACGCCGGACGCGTCGCTGCTCACCGCGCGCAGTTCGGCGAGCCCGGTGTCGAGCACGACGAATGGCTTGTCGGATGCATCGAAGCGGTAGAGACGGCCGGGCGACTCCGTGCCGGCCAGCATGCGGCCGTCGTTGTCCATCGCGAGCGTGACGACGTGCGCGGCGGGCGGATGATAGACGACGCTGCTCGTGCCGTCCTGCGTGACGCGATAGATCACGGCCGGATTGCCGGCGCCGACCCACAGCCGGCCGTCGCGATCGACGGCGAGCGCCCAGATGTATTTCTCCTGCGGATCGAAGAACACGCGCGCCGGCGTGTTGTTCTCGATCACGTAGACCTTGCCGTCCGGCGACGTCGCCGCGTAGACGCGCGAGCCCGACGTCGTGACCGCGAAGACGTTCGCTTCGGTCGCATCGAACACGGACTCCTCGGGCTGGCCGTTGCGCAGTCGCAGCACGTGGCCGTCGCCGCCGGTGCCGGCCCACAGCGTGCCGTCAGACGACTGCGCGAGACTCCAGATCTGCGCTGGCGTCGACGTGAGGCGATTGGTCAGCGGCGGGCCCGCGGTGACGGTGCCGCTCAAGCTGATGAACACGCCGTCGGACGTGCCCTTCAGCAAGTCGGCTGATGTCGCGACGGTCCAGAACACGGGACCGGATGCGGCGATCGGCACGGCGATCGCGAACGCGAGCAGAGCAGTAGCGAACAGACGGAATCGCGTCATGGTCAATGAACTATTTTCGAACTTCGAACTTCAAAGTTCGAACTTTTTATGAGGCCGGCTTGGGATTGATCGTCAGCTCGCGCGATCCGTGGACGGCGAGGTCCAGCCGCTGATCCCAGGCACCGACGACGCTCTTGGTGACCGGCGTTTGCGCACCGCCCGTATCCGAGCGGAGCAACGCCTGGACGGATGCCGGCAGCGAGGGCAGCGTGTCGCCGCCGACGACGGCGCCGTTCGCCGTCGCGATCAGCCGGACGTAGACGCGATTGTTGCGGCGCACGTCGTTGGCTTGCGCCATCAGCTCACCGAACGACGCGGGCTTGCCCGGTTTCAGGTCGCGCTGCTCGAGCGTCGTCAACGTCGCGGCGTCGCTGACGAGGAGGGTGAGCGGGCCGTCGGCTTGCGTGGGCAGCGAGACGGGCATCGCGACCGTGCGGGCACCGCCGCGGAAGTCGCGAAGCTGGATCTGCAGCGTGTAGGTGCCGCCGAGCTGCGGCCGCGTCGTGTCGAGCCAGATACGATCGATCGTCGTGCCCTGCTGTTCTTCGAGCGCACGGAGCTCGAGGTCCAGACGCTCCGGCATGGCCGTCTTGAACTCGTTGGCGACGATCGCTCCGATCGGCGTGGCCACCGCGCTGGCCGCGGCCGTCGTCGCGGAATCGCCGGAGAAGACGTCGTCGATCGTGACCTGACCGTCGCGGCCGAAGTCGACCGTGCCC
>DASZVJ010000214.1:0-1941 GCA_035547155.1 Vicinamibacterales bacterium | reverse complement strand
ACCGGCGCAAACGTGCCCGCGCGGTCGCGGGGCACGTCGAGCGCCACCGGGCCCTCGTCGGTCAACACGGTCTTCGGACTCGTGCCGTTGCGATGATTGCTCGTCTCGTCGGGCCGCGGCTCCCCCGGGCCATAGCCCAAGTGATGGCTCAGCTCCCCGCCGAGCATCCGCTCGACCAGCGCGCGTTTCAACCGCCGCGTGGCTGCGTCAATGTCGGCCATCGACATCCCGGCCGCCGGACCGAACTGATCCAGCACGGCGGCGTCGATCGGCGGCAGCTTTTCCACGGACTTCTTCGGGATAAGGGGCATACAGACTCCTCATGCTACGCCCCACACACAAAATTCCTGACAGGCTCTCGCGCCATCCTGCGTGGACGCCCGGACGGAGAATCCCGCACTCGTGAGGGATTTCTCCGACCGCCGCGCGTCCATCTGTGCGCTGCGCCGCACGCCGCCGCAGCGGCGATGGCGCTTGCGATCGATTCGCCTCCGTTGGCGGACTGGTATCACACGTGCTGGCTCGCAAGACATGTCTGTCGGAGGTGCAAGGATGGACGCAAGTCGCAGACGCTATCGAACGCTGCCCCTGAATCGCTTCTTCCTGGAAATCGAGGAAGGCCCGGTCGTGCTGATCGCCACGCGTCACCGCGGCGTCGACAACGTCATGTGTCTGAGCTGGCTCATGCCGCTGGGCTTTGCGCGCGACGACTGCGACATCGCGATCATGACGGGCCCCTGGAACCGCAGCTTCGACGCGATCGTGGGCAGCCGCGTCTGCACGATCAACGTGCCCACGGTGTCGCTCATGAAGCAAGCGATCCGCGCCGGCTCGACGTCGGTCACCGCTGGAGACAAGTTCGCCAAGATCGGATTCGAGAAGAGCGAAGCCAGGACCATCGACTGCCCCGTCATCGCCGGCTGCGCGTCCTACGCCGGCGTCACGCTCGTGAAGTACATCGCGGAGTACTCGATCCTGATTCTGCGGCCGGTCGAAGCGGGCCTCGACGCCAGAGTCCACCGCGAGCGGAAGTTCCACGCCATCGGCGACGGCACGTTCGTGCTCGACGGCGAGAAGCGCAACTATCGCCGCATCATGAAAGAGAAGATTCCGGCTCACGTCCGGACGAGGTCGAAGTGAGTGGAGCGGGCTACGGGAATCGAACCCGTCTAGCTGGCTTGGGAAGCCAGAGCATTACCACTATGCTAAGCCCGCGATCGCCGGACGACGATCATAGCGAGCGGCGACGCGCGCCTCAAGCCGTGGGCCCACGCCGTGAGCCCTAAGCCTTTCACACACGCACCAGATCTTCCGGTGCCGGGCTGTGCAGGCGCTTCGAGAGCCGGTTCTGCTCGTCGACTGCGATCATCTGCGGCGTGATCGTCTCATCCGTCAAACAGAACGCGACGATGATGACCTTGTCGCCTTCGGCGAAGTGACGTGCGGCGGCGCCGTTGACGACGACCTGGCCGGAGCCGGCGGGCAGCGGAATCGCGTAGGTCTCGATGCGCTGGCCGTTGTTCACGTTCCACACGGCGACCTGCTCGCCTTCGACGAGACCGGTCAGATCCATCAGCGTGCGATCGATGCCGATGCTGCCGATGTAGTTCAAGTCCGCGCCGGTGATCACCGCGTGGTGGATCTTGGATTTGCAGAGGATTCGGAGTTTCATGAGGTTCCGGGCGGCCGCGGGGGCCGCCCCTGCATGGACCGCTGAATCTACCTTACCACGCGGAACGCGAGTGCCCGGCGCTCGGGCTCGCCGGCGCCCGGCGTGGCCGTCAGCTCCAACACGAAATCGCCTTCGGGCAGCGACGCAATCGGCAGATCAACGGCCGCCGCATGCCGCCCGTCCGGCGCCGCGCTCACCGGCAGCGGCTGGCCGAGCGGCTGGCCGCGGCGATCGAGCAGCCGCGCCGTGCGCGTCGCCGCATCCTGCAG
>DASZVJ010000213.1:0-22897 GCA_035547155.1 Vicinamibacterales bacterium | reverse complement strand
ACGCGCTGGCGGACCTGAAGATCCTCGACGACACGCTGGTCTACTACATCGTCGGCGACAACGGCGCTTCAGCCGAAGGCACGCCCATCGGCTGCTTCAACGAGCTGACCTGCGGCGAAGGCCCCGACCTCAACACCCCGGCACTGCTGATCGAGCGCATCGGCGACTTCGGGACGTCCAGGGCATACAACCACTACGCGGTTGGCTGGGCGCACGCGATGAACACGCCCTACCAGTGGACCAAGCAGGTCGCCTCGCACTTCGGCGGCACCCGCAACGGCGCGGTCATCCATTGGCCGAACGGCATCAAGGCCAGGGGTGAGATCCGCAGCCAGTTCCACCATCTGATCGACGTGGCCGCCACGGTCCTGGACGTCGCGCAGCTGCCGGCGCCGACCCTGATCAACGGCGTGATGCAGGAGCCGCTGCACGGTGTCAGCATGGCGTACTCCTTCGACGATGCGGGCGCCGCGGAGCGTCACGAGACGCAGTACTTCGAGATGCTCTGCAACCGCGGCATCTACCACAAAGGCTGGATGGCGGTGACCCGCCACGGCGTGCCGCCGTGGGTGATGTCGGGCCCGGTGACGTCGCTGGACGACGACCCATGGGAGCTGTACGACACCGCCAAGGACTGGTCGCAGGCCCACGACCTGGCGGCGACGATGCCCGACAAGCTCGCCGAGCTGAAGCGGCTGTTCGACATGGAGGCGGCGAAGTACAACGTCTTCCCGCTCGACGACCGCAAGGCCGAGCGCATGAACCCGGACATCGCCGGCCGGCCCGCGGTTGTCGCGGGGAACACGCAACTGCTGTTCCCCGGCATGCGGCGCCTGCAGGAGAACACGGTCATCAACATCAAGAACAAGAGCCATTCGGTCACCGCCGAAGTGGACGTGCCGGCAGCGAGCGCGCGAGGCGTCATTGTTGCCCAGGGCGGCAACATGGGCGGCTGGAGCCTGTACGCACACGAAGGCAGGCTGAAGTACTGCTACAACCTGCTCGGCTTGGAGTGCTTCTTCACCGCCTCCGATGCTGCGCTGCCCGCGGGCACGCACCAGCTGCGAATGGAGTTCGCCTATGACGGCGGCGGACTGGGCAAGGGCGGGTCGGTCACGCTGTATGTCGACGGCGCGAAGACCGGGGAAGGGCGCGTGGAGCGTACGCACCTATTCACCTTCTCGATGGACGAGACGACTGACATCGGCGCCGACATCGGCGAGCCGGTGTCGCCCGACTACGGGACCGACGGCAATGCCTTCAACGGCAAGGTGGCCTGGGTGCAGATCGACATCGACGACGCCGCGAAGGACACGGACCACATGCTTGGCGCCGAGGAACGGTTCAACCTGGCCATGACACGACAGTGACGGGCGAACACTGGGATTGGCCCTCAGAACGCAAGCGTTGAAACGCGCGTCAGTGCACGCTCGTCTCGGTCGTGACGCCGAACGTGCGGAAGCCGGAGTACTCGGCGTGTCCGGTCAGGCTTTGGCCTCGCGTGATCTGGCCGGAGACGCCGACGTCGTACGTCTCGTCCATCGAGGCCGGGACCCAGATGCCGAGCTTCGGTTCAGGCGTGTAGTTGACGGTGACGATCGCACGAACGGTCTGGGTGTCGTTCGCGTTCAACGCGGCATTCGCGCGCAGCTCGCTCCGCAGGACCGCGCCCGTCGCAGGCTCGATCCAGAACCGGCCGCGCACCGTGATGGCGTAGGGCGATTGGATCAGCGACGGCGTCCGTTGCTCGACGAAGCTGACGATCTCGCAGGCGACCTTGCCGATCGTGGCCCGGCCGTCCGTCGAAAACGACGAGCGGCTCTGGTTGTCTGCCTGGAGAAACATCAGCGCCGTCATCGGCGTGTTGATCGTGCGGTCGACGAACCCCGGATTCAGATTGAAGCGCGCGCTCTCGTTGCTGATGGCGACGGCCTGTTCCACGGCCTTCGCATCATCGAGGTGGCCGAGGAGCCTGGTCAGGCGATCGTCGCGATCGCGGACGCGCTGGCCGTCGACCTCGTACACGTCACGAAACGGCACCCATCCGGACTCGCCGAGGGGCAGCACGAGCAGGTCCGCGCGCGTCCGTCGCGTGGAGAGCGTCACCGCGCGCATCCCGTTGGTCTGCTGGGCCTGCTCGTACGTCTCGACGGCGACGACATTCGACATGCCGGCGATGAAGTGCTGGACGTGCGCGGCGGCCTTCGCGAGGATCTCCGGCGAGGGGGCTTGTCTGGCGTCGAGCACGCCGGTCGATGTCAGCGCGGCGGCCGCGACGATGAGCCACGCCGAAGCGAGCCGGCGGGCGCGCAGCAGACCGCGCGCGTCTGGCGCTCTGAAAGACTGGACACGATCTCGCGTCATGCGCTCGACCTCCTGGTCGCCTGTCGTCCGACGTCTGACGTCGGGGCGGCCCCCCGTGGTCGCCCGGCGGTCACCGAAATCTCAGTGCCCGATCGACGACCGCAGATCTGACAGCAACGCCGTCGAGTCACGTCCGGCGCCGAGGTAGTACTCGGACCACGGGTCGCGCGACGCCACGCGGCTGTCGCGTTGGGCCAGGCGGTTGATCGGATCGAGGGCGCCGGCGGCGTCCGCGCGCTGCAGCGCGACGTAGCTCTTGGCGATGAGCGCCGATTGCGCGCCGGGAAAGAGCGCGAGCGCGGCGTCCGTGTGGGCGTCGGCCTCGTCCAGCCGGCCGAGCCGCGTGGCCGCGCGCGCCGCGAGCAGGTGCGCGAGATACGCGACGGCCGGATCGCGCGCGGTGGTCACGGCCTGCGCGAGCATCGTCGCCGCTTCAGCGTCGCGGCCGCGGATCAAGAGCAGGCGGCCGAGACGGACGCGGGCTTCGACGAGCGATCCGTCGGCGTCGATCGCGTGACGGAAGAGCGCCTCGGCGTCGGCGTTGGCTTGGCGCTCGCCGATGGGGACGACGGGCGTCAACTCCCGGCCGGGCTCGTCTCGCGCAGGCGAGACCGGCCGCGCGCGCGGGTCGTTCAGCACGGACTGTACCTGCGGCGATCCGAGCGTTTCCGACAGACACGCGCGGTCGAAGAGGATCGACGCGTTGTCGGGCAGCAGCACGGCCGCGCTCCGCAGCAGGGGTGCCGCCTCGCCGTACCGCGCGCCGCTGAACAGATACGCGATCATCGCGTGATACCAGCGGGCGACGAACGGATCGGCCGCCGGCCGTGGCGCGATGCGATCCAGCAGCTCGCGGCCGAACGTCCAATGCCAGCTGGGATGCATCGTGCCTTCGTATTCGCCATCGGCCGCCGAGACGAGCTGCGCACCGTCGTCGTCGCGGGAATCGGGCGGTGGCGACGGCAGGCGCGCCGCGAAGATGACGGCATCGGCGTGCAGCACGGCCGCGCGCTCCAGGAAGGCGTTCGCGCCGGGCGAGCGCGCTGCCTCCGTGCCCAGTTGCGCCGCGCGGTCGGCGTCGTCAATTGCCGTGCCGGCCCGCGCGTGGCTCATCCCACTGAAGAACGCGTCCAACGCCTCGTTCAGATGCTGACGATCGTCGTACGTCAACGCCGCGACGCCGGCGAGCGCGTCGTCGACGCGGCCCGGCACGTGCGTACGAACCGCGCGAACCCACCGATCGAGCACGACAACGTCGTCCGGCCCAATCTTCGGTGCGGCGTGCGCGATCGACAGCGCCATGGCCAAGGCGGCCGCGGCGACGAGTAAGTGTGGCCGGATGCGCATCAGTTGGCCGCCGATCCGCCGGAGACGTACCCGGGCCGCGCCGCGACGACGAAGCGATTGCCGTGGACGCGTACGTCGAGCTGGTGGAAGCCGTCCTCGGCGACGCCCGTCGGCACGAACGTCAGCACGTAGCGGCTGCGAAACTCGCTCAGCACGGACTCGAACTGCGTCCGGATCTGGGCGCTCGACTCGACCGCGATCGTCCGGCCGCCCGTTGCGTCCGTGAGGTTGCGCAACACTGGCCACCGCCGCGCACTGCCTGTCGCGACGACGTCGATGACCGCGTTGGAACGGCGAGCGGCGGCGACGAGCTCGTCTGGATCCAGCCAGCTTCTTGTGTCCTGGCCATCAGTGCAGATCACGAGCAGCGATCGGCCCGTCTCGGCGAGCGTGGCCGTCAGCGCGGCGTAGATGCCGTCGAGCGCCGCGGTCTCGCCGTTGGGACGAATCGATCGCAGCGCGCCACGGATCGACTCGAGATCCGGCGTCAGCGGCACGCGCGGCGAGACGACGTCGCTGAACGTCGTGAGTGCTGCGCGATCGACGGGCCGCAGGCCATCGAGCAGCGCATCGGTGGCGGCCGTCAAATTTCGGAGACGCGCGCCGGCGGTGCTCGCGCTCGTGTCCAGCGCCAGCACGGCGTTGATCGGCAGATTGGCGGCGTCGAGCAGATCGATCGTCTGCAGGACACCGTTGTCGCGGACCTCGAAGTCGGCCGCCGTCAGGCCGGACACGGGCCGGCCGTTCTGCGTCACGAGCGCGTCGACGAGCACGGCCTGCACGTGCGACGAGAAGACGAGCGGCTGCTGCGGACTCGCGCCGACGACGCCATCAATGGCGAGGACGAGCAGACCCGTGCGGAGAACATGACGCGTGCGAGGAGAGCGCATCGCGACCGCATGACCTTTTGTGCTTCTGCAGGAGCGATGATAATCTCTGACACCTGCAGAAGCAAACGAGCTGGCCCATGACAGACGAACGCATCGAATTGCCGCAAGGCACGCTGGATCTCCTGATTCTCAAGACGCTCTCGCTCGAGCCGATGCACGGCTGGGCGATCTCCGAGCGTCTTCGCCAGGTGTCGCACGCGGCGCTGCAAGTGCCGCAGGGCTCGATCTATCCTGCGCTGCATCGCCTGGAGCGCCGCGGATTGATCGCGGCCGAGTGGGGCACATCCGACAACAACCGCAAGGCGAAGTACTACGAGCTGACCAGGCTCGGCCGGAAGCGTCTCGCGGCCGAGTCCGATCAATGGGCCAAGCTCACGACCGCCGTGGGACTCGTCCTCGATTTGAACTGATTACGGACACCGGCCATGTGGCTGGAACTGCAGGAGCGCTGGAACGACCTCTGTTATCGCGTGCGGTCGCTTGCGCGTCGCGATGACCTCGAGCGTGAGCTGCACGCGGAGCTCGACGCGCATCTCGACCGGGAAGCCGAGACGTACGAGCGGCGCGGTGTCACAGCCGAGGAAGCCCATCGCCTCGCGCGCATGACATTCGGCGGGATCGAAGGCATTCGCGAAGCCACCCGCGTCGAGCGGGGCACCGCACTCATCGAGTCGATCGCCAGCGACGTCCGTCGCGCCGTGCTGGGCTTTCGCGCGAGCCCTGGCTGGACGGCGGCGATCGGACTGACGCTGGCCCTCGGCATCGGCGTGAACGTCGCGGCGTTCACCATCGTCAAGGGCACGCTGCTGACGCCGCTGCCGTATCCGGACGCGGATCGGCTCGTCTTGATTTCAGCGACGGTTGGCGACGACGCGAGTCCGCTCCCGGCGACGGTGCCTGAGTACGTCGCGTGGCGCGATCGCACGCACGTCTTCGAGGCTGTCGCCACGGCCGGCTATGTCAAGGCGGACTTGGCCGCGGAAGACGGCTCGGCTGTCGAGGTGGTGCAAACGCTGGAATGTAGTCCGAGTCTCTTCGGCGCGCTCGGCATTCCTCCCGAGTTGGGGCGTGCGTTCACTGAGGCCGAGACGCCGATCAATGGACGGGCGGACGTCGCCGTCATCACGCATGGACTCTGGGAACGTCGCTTTCATGGCGATCCCCGCGTCATCGGTCAGCGCGTGCGCATCGACGACCACATCTACGCCATCGTCGGTGTCATGCCTGCGAGCTTCGCCGAGAGCATCTCGGGTACCACGATCGATGTCCTCGTGCCGCTCGTCTTGAACTCGAATCGCCTCAAGGGATCGGCGCGCGGCTGGCCGGTCATCGCGCGCTTGAAGCCGGGCACATCCGTCGACGAGGCACAAGCGGACGCGAACGCCGTGTCGAGCCGTCTTGGCGCCGAGCGCGGCGAGCGGCTCGGCGCGATCGTCCGGCAACTCTGGACGGCGCAACGCAGCAACTTGGGCAGGCCCTTGGCCGTTCTCGGGGGCATCGTCGCGGTGGTACTGCTGCTGGCATGCACGAACGTCAGCGGTCTGCTGCTGGCGCGAACGATCGCGAGACGCGCAGATCTCTTCGTGCGCTGGGCGATCGGCGCTGGCCGCGCGCGGTTGATTCGGCAGCTGCTGATCGAGAGCCTCCTGCTCGCCGGCCTCGGCGGATGTCTGTCGATGGCCGTCGCGTGGGTGACGCTCCATGTGTGGATCGCCAGGGGACCGTTGGTCCTTCCGGCGGCCAGTACTGCGCTCGACGGCCGTGTGACGGTGTTCGCCGTTGCGTTCTCGATGGCGGTCGGCGTGCTGCTCGGGCTCACTCCCGCGGCGTATGTGTGGCGGGCTGACTTCGGCGAAGCGCGGGGATCGTCCAGCCGCGCGGTCTGGGAACCACGGCGCGTGCGGCGCCTGCGGGGAGTGCTGGTGGCGACGCAGATCGCCGCGGCGCTGACGCTGCTCGTCAATGCCGGCTTGCTCGTCAACACGTTCGTCCGGCTCGCGGTCAATCCACTCGGTGGCGATCTGGCGGGCGTGTCGGCGTTCACCGTGCAGTTCGCGCCGGCGCGCTATCGCGCGTTCGCCGGCTCACGCGACGGGCTGCCGCTCCTCGACATCAGCCCTGAGCCGGCACGCAAGGCCGCAGAAATCTGGCGGCGTCTTCGGGCCATGCCGGGCGCATCGGACGCCGCGGTCGTCAACCACGTCCCGTTCGTGCAGGCCGGACCGCTGACGCCGATCGGCGTCGGAGACGGCGCGATCGCCGACGCCGGGGCGCCGCGTGCGCGCGTCTATGTCGTGACGCCGCACTTCTTTGCCACGCTACGGATGCCGCTCGTGCGCGGCCGGGACTTCGATGCGCGCGACGCGCCGGACGGCCCATTGGTGGCCATCGTCAGCGAGACCTTGGCTCGCACGTTGTGGGGCGGGCGTAGCCCGATCGGCGAGCGGATTCGCGTGGCCACCGACGATCGGCCGCGAGCGATCGTCGGCGTCGTCGCCGACAGCCGCGTGAACCCGCAGGAACGTGCCGTCACGCCCATGATCTACACGCCGCTCGGTCAACAGCCGACGCAGGACGTGGCACCCAATATCGGCGAATACCTGTTGATGACATTCGTCTTCAGAACCGCTCGCGATCCACTCGCGACCGCGGCGGCGGTCCAGACGATCGTCGCCGACGTGGATCCAGGCCGCCCTCCCGTCGACATTCATCTGCTCGATCGAGATCTGTCGCGTGCGCTCGAGGCGTGGACGTACTTCGCCAGCGCGATGACGACATTCGCGGCGATCGCGATGCTGCTGGCCGCGATCGGCGTCTACGGCGTCGTCGCGCACGCCGTGGCGCAACGCGCGCGCGAGCTGGCCATTCGGCGCGCGCTTGGCGCTGGACACCTGGACATCTGGCGTCTGGCATTCAACTACGTCGGATGGTTTCTCGCGTGCGGACTCGTGTGTGGCATCGCGGGTGCTGCAGCCTCGACGCGCCTGATCCAAGGCGCGCTCTGGGGTGTAACGCCGACGGACGCGCCGACCTACACGATCGCCGTGCTGCTGATGATCGCGGCCACGTGCGCGGCGGTCGTGGTTCCGATTCGCCGCGGTCTTCGGGAGTCGCCGGCGAGTGCGCTGAGAGCCGAGTGAGGCACCTGCCTCGCACGTCGATTCCTGTAGAAGCACAAGTGGTGTAGACTCCTCGCTGCCACGCTCCTGTCACTGCCGGATCCCGCGTGCCTGCGCGGGATCACGAGGTCCCATGCGTACCAACACGATCCGCACGCTCGGCGTGTGTGCGGGGCTCGCCATTGTTGCGGGCGCGGCGCCGCTCGCCGGACAGGGCGGCGCGGACCCGAGCCTCGATCGCATCCTCAAATCGGCGGGCCAGTACGTCGAGCAATACGAGCACGCCATGGCGGCTGTCGTGGCACGCGAGGACTATCAGCAGTCGGTCCTTGCAGACGCGCGGCATTTGAGCGGCGCGTCGTCCAGAACGCTTCGCTCGGATTTGTTGGTCTTCGACGCCGGATCACGCGGCTGGGTCTCGTTCCGGGACGTGTATGAGGTCGACGGCAGTTCTATCCGGGATCACGATCAGCGACTGGTCGAATTGGTGAGTCACTTCACGCCAGACTCGCTGCAGGAAATCAGGCGGATTACGGCCGAGAGCGCGCGCTTCAACCTGAATCCGCCGAGCATGGTCATCAACCGCAACATCAACACGCCCATGACGGCGTTGCTGTTCCTGCGCGATGCGAGCCAGGCACGATCGACGTTCACGCTCGGCAAGCCGGAGCAGATCGGCGACGTTCGCGCCGTGCAGGTGACGTTCGTCGAGCAGGCGAAGCCGCGGTTGATCGCGTCTGGCGACGGCGCGCCTGCGCGCGGCGTGTTCTGGATCGATCCGGCGAACGGGCGCGTCGTGCGGACGCAGCTCGACATGACGACCGAGCTCCAAGGGCAATCCGTGACGACGCGCATCGTCGTGACGTACGGCAAAGTCGCGAACGTCGACGTCTGGGTGCCGGTGACGATGGACGAGACCTACGACATGTTGCAGATGCTGCAGACCATCAACGGACACGCGAGCTACTCGAACTTCCGGCAGTTCTCCGTGACGGTGAACGAGGAGGGCAATCGTGCTCAGTAGAGCATCGCTGCTCGTCGTCTTTTCCGCGTGTCTGCTGGCGCAGAGTCAGGGCGAGCGCCCGGCGTTCAAGAGCGGCGTCGACGTCGTGCAGATCGACGTGTCGGTCCTCGACGGCAAGCGCCGGCCTGTTCGCGGGCTGACCTCGAAGGACTTCACGGTGTTGGAGGACGGCAAGCCCCGCGACGTCGTGGCGTTCACGCCGGTCGATTTGCCGGCGCGCACGACCGCGCCCGCCGCGGGCGCTGCGGCATGGACGCGCGACGTCGCGCCCGATGCGGTCACCAACGACGTGCCCTCCGAAGGCCGGCTCGTGGTCATCGTCTTCGACTGGTCGATCCGGTTCGACGACTCGACGCTGGCCCGCAAGATCGCGCGGGCGACGGTGAACGATCTCGGGCCGGGCGACGAAGCGGCGATCGTGTTCACGAGCGAGTTCGCGAACGCCGGCATTCCGCAGAACTTCACGTCCAATCGATCGCTGCTCCTTCGCACGATCGACGAGCCGATGGCGTTCGCGATGAAGGGCGAGGACAGCATTTCGCCGAAAGCTGGCGGCTTCATCAACGCGAACGGCCAGTTGATCATGGACCCGTACGGCTATGGCTCTGGCGGATGCCTGTGTCGCGTGTGCACGCTCGACACGATGACTCGCGTGGCGGATGCCCTGCGTGGCGCTCCTGGGCGGCGCAAGGTCATGATCTTCATTGGCACGCTGTTCCGCGGCTTCGAGCCGGCGATGGTGGCGCCGCGTGAGGCGATGCGAGGTCTGCCGCCTCCGCCGGTGGTCTCGATGTCCGTTCCCGCCATGTTCGGTCCGGGCAGTTGCTCGCAGCCGCTCAAGGAGGCGCGCGAGCGCATGTCGCGCGCCGCGGGCCTTGCCAACATGACGATTCATGTGGTCGACCCAGTTGGCCTCGAGACGCTGATGAATAGCCCGTTCGGCGGCGCGTCGCCGGACACGATCCAGGAGCGGTTAGCGAATCTGCATCAGCCCGCCGACATGACGGGTGGTCGTACGGTGCTCAATACGAACGCACCTGAGACCGCAGTGCCAGCAATTCTCGACGAGAGCCAGTCCTACTATCTGCTCGGTTTCTCCGCGAGTGATCCGTCCGGAACGAAGCTGCATCGCATCGAGGTGAAAGTGAATCGGCCCGGCGTGCAGGTCCGCACGCGCACGGGCTATGTCGGCAATGACGAGGCCGTGGCTCGCAGCGGAACGGCACCGGACGCGCCGCTGACGACGGCCGTCAGCGGCGTGCTTCCTGACACGGATATTCCGCTCGCGCTCGTCGCCGCGCCGTTCGCGACGCCAGGCAAGATGACCGGCACCGTGGCCGTCACGTTAGGCGTACAGGCTCGCGACGCAGCGGCACGGCCCGGTCCGGAAACGCTGCACGTCGTCGTCGCGGCGCTCGACCCGAAGGCGCGGCTCATCGCGTCGCGCGAGGAGACGGCCGTCATCGGAGTGAACGCCGCCTCGGGCTACGACCTGCTGTCGAGACTGGAGCTCGCGCCCGGACGCTATGAGATCCGTGTCGCGACGGACGCACCGTCCGGCCGCCGCGGCAGCGTGTTCACGTTCGTGGATGTCCCGAATTTCTCGCGTGACGATCTGACGCTGACCGGCGTCGCGCTCGGCACATCGCCCGCGACGCCTGTGGCTCCTGCCGATCTTCTGAAGGATCTGATGCCCGTCGTGCCGACGGCGCGACGCACGTTCGCTCGAGTCGAACAGGTGTCCGCCTTTGCTCGCGTGCAGCAGGGCGGCAATCGCTCCGAGCCCGTGACGATCGTGGGCCACATCGTGGACAGGGACGGACATGTCGTTCGCGATGACACGCGGACGTTCGCGTCCGATCGGTTCGGCGCGTCGCGCACCGCGGACTACCAGCTCGACCTTCGCGTGGCGGATCTGACGCCTGGCGACTATCTGCTTTCCATCGAGGCCACGTCCCGCAAGAAGAGCCAACGCCGCAACGTGCGATTTTCGATTCGATAGCGCGAAATGAGGAATCTCGAGATGCGTCCACTGAGCGTCGTTCCTGTGTTGTTGCTATCCACCGCGGTCGTGCTTGCGCAGGGGCAAGGCGATCGTCCTGTGTTCCGCAGCGGCGTCGACGTGTTGTCGGTCGACGTGCAGGTCGTCGACAAAGACGGGTATCCGATCGCCAACCTCAGGCCTGACCAGTTCCGGGCTACCGTCGACGGCCGGACGAGGCAGGTGGTCTCGGCGGCGCTGGTCGGCACGGCGGTACGGCGCGAGACCGCTGTCACGAGCGGGCGGAAAGGCGCAGCGATTGTTCCTCAAGCGGAGTCGCCGGCGGCGGGCGAGACCTTTCAGGACCTGCCGCCGATCGTCATCGCGTTCGACTGCCAGAGCTTCCCGCCGGCCGCCGAGATCCACGTGATCCAGATCGCACGTGACTTCGTGTCGCGCCTCGATCCCGCGCAGCGCGTGGGACTCCTCGCGTACCCGATTGGCCCCAAACTCGACCCGACGACCGACCATGGCATCGTGGCGGACGCCATCGGGCAGATTCGAGGACAGAAGGCGCCCACGCAACTGCTGCCATCAGAGATCGTCGACGGATCCACGCACCCATGCCCGCTGTGCGCACCTCTTGCCGATCCGTTCATACAGGCGCAGGAGCTCGAGGCGGAGGGCCGAATCAGGCTTGGCATTCTCGAAGAGCTGATGCGCAACCTGGGCACGGTCAAGGGGCGCAAGGTCGTCGTACTGGTGAGCGCCGGCATGGTCGCCGCCGATCGAATTGGCTTCCGGCCCGATCTCGGTGAGTACGGCATGCGCGTCGGCAAAGTGGCCGCAGAGGCGAACGTGACCGTCTACTCGCTGTTCATCGACAAGACCCTGTTCACCCAGATGTCCGCCGAACATCAGCACGCCATGAACAGGAACACATCCATTTTCCGCGACGGCAACATCCTCAGCCGCATGGTGGACCAGGTCTCCGGCGCGTCCGGCGGCGACATGTTCCGCTCGTTGACCGACGACGGCGCGTACGCGTTCGAGCGGCTGCGGCGCGAGACATCGGCGTACTATCTGGTCGGCGTCGAGGTGGCCGATCGCGATCGCGATGGGAAGACGCATGCCGTGACCGTCAAGACGTCAGCGCCAGGCGCGACGGTTCGTGCGCGGTCGTGGGTGATGATTCCGAAGGCGGGCGAATAGGTGGGGCCCGCTATCCGCGAACGCTCGTCAGCGCCGAAACAACGTCGTCGAGATTCTGATTGACGCCGGTGCGCCGGTAGCGGACAACGCCGGCGGGATCGAGGACGACGATCATCGCGGAGTGCGCGACGTCCCCGTTGTCGAGCGCCTGATATTTCAGGCCGAGCACGGCCGCGAGATCGCGCTCGCCGCCATCGGACGCCGTCAAGAGCCGCCATCGCGCCGAATCCAGATGATGATCGTGCGCGAATTTCTGCCACGCGGCCGGCGTGTCGCGCGCCGGATCGAGCGAGAACAGCACGAAGCGGACGCGCGCGCGATCCGCGTCGCTCAATCGCTGCTCGATCGCCTTCATGTCGTCGGTCACGCGCGGGCAGACGGACGTGCACGACGTGTAGACCATCGCGGCGACGATCGGATGGCCGCCCAGCTCCTTCAGCGACACATGACGGCCATCCTGATCGGTGAGCGCGACGTCGAGCGCGAAGATCGACGCCCCGTCCAGTGCGTCGTGTTGGGCGGGCGCGGCCGCAGATGCGCCCGCAGGTTCGCTGGTCGCGGGCGGTGCGGCTGGTACATCACGACGCGCGCAGGCTGTCGTCGCCGCCGCCACGAGTAGCGCACCAACGGCGATGAGTCTGACGGGGAAGCGAGGCATCTTCATCGCGCCGATCGAGCGGCGATCGCTTTGACGCCGCGAAAACCGAGCGTGCCGACGTCGTAGCGCGCCTCGAGGCTGCTGCGGAACGCGTAACGCATGAACGCCGCGTAGTTCTCGAAGTCCGACGCGCCTGCGGCGCCGCCGCCGCAGTAGAGCGAGCGATCGACGTCGGAGTCGGCACGCGACTCGCCGTTCACGAGCGCCGAGTTGAAATCCAGCGTCCATTCCCAGATGAGGCCGTGGAGATCGCTGACGCCGTAGGCATTGCGGAACGTCGAGCCGACCGGCGGTAGACGCGCGGGCGACGGCCGCGAGTACCACACGCGCAGCCGCTCGAGGAACGCCGGATCGCGCGAGGCGTCACGTTGCCGTTCGCTGGCCGCGGCCGCGTACTCCCACTGATCGACCGTCGGCAGTTGCTTGCCGAGCGCACGAAGATACGCGCGCGCGGCGAACCACGACACGTTCACCACTGGACTCGACGCCGGTGCGTCGTCGCCGGGCTCGAGATCGCCGCGCCAGTGGCGGAGATAGGCATCGTCGGCGAACAGCCGCTGCACACGCGAGCGGCGCCATTCGGGATGATCGCGCACGAACGCCAGATATTGCGCGTTCGTGACGGGGTAGACGTCCATGTCGAACGCCGCGACCGCACGCCGCTGCCGTGTGGGCGTGCGGCGCGCGACGCGCGTGTCCGTGCGATTCGGATCCGGAGGCGGCGTGTACAGCGGCAGATACGTTCCTGCCGGAATCCGTACCATCGCGGTCGCCGGCGCGTCCACCGTGCGCGCGATCGCGTGGGCGGACAACACCGCCGCGACGACGAGCGCCGCGGCGGGAAGAGCAAGACGAGCCAATTCCCTTAAGTGCATTTCAAAACTTCGAACTTCGAAGTTCGAACTTCGCCCCTCGACGCGCTCGGGGCGACGTGAGCACGTCGAACGTCGAAATTGACGTGGCGCCTTCGGCGCACTTGACGGTTCCGAAACACGCTCTTATTGTGCGCCTGCGGCCGCTCCGGGGCCTGGGCCCGCATCACGCACGGCCTTCACTTCGGCCGGCGTCACTTCGTAGCCGGCGTTGTTCCACGAGTTGTAGACGAACGTCAGCACGTTCGCGATCTCCTCGTCCGAGAAGCCCAGCGCCGGCATCACGCTGTTGAACGTCTTCCCGTTGACCGTGACGGAGCCCGAGAACCCGTGGAGCACGATGCCGATCGCGCGCCGCTTGTCCGCATTCAGGAAATCTGATCCGGCGAGCGGCGGAAATGCGGCTTCGAGTCCCTGTCCGTTCGGCTGATGGCACGCCGCGCAGACGTTCGCGAAGGTCCGCTGTCCTCGTGCGATGCGATCCGCCTTGCTTGACGCGGGCGGCACGGCCGGCGGCGCGGCGACGGACTGAATCGCGCCGCCTTCCGGCTGATACACGAGGTCGTTCTGTTTGCCCGAGTAGACCATCTTGTCTTCGGGGCCCGACACCTTCAGCATGCCGAGCGCGCCCTTGTTGAACGCGCGGAAGATCGAGTGATCGACGAGGATGAACGTGCCGGGCACGTCGGCCTTCAGCTCGACGATCGCCGATCCGCCCGCCGGAATCAGGGTCGTCTGCATGTTGCTGTTGACCATGTCTCCGCCTTCGATGTGCACGCGATCGAAGATCTCGCCGATGATGTGGAACGACGAGACCAGGCTCGGTCCGCCGTTGCCGACGAAGAACCGCACGGTCTCGCCGGCGTTGGCCGTGAGCGCGTGCTCATCGCTGATTGCGCCGACGGCGCCGTTGAACACGATGTAGTCCGGCTTCTCGTCGATGGCCTTCTGCATGTTGAACGGCTGCAGGCCCGGCGCGCCGAACTTGCCGGCCGTGTAGAACTCGCCCTGCATCACGTAGTACTCGCGATCGACCTTCGGCAGCCCTTCCTTGGGCTCGACCAGGATCAAGCCGTACATGCCGTTGGCGATGTGCATGCCGACCGGCGCCGTCGCGCAGTGGTAGACGTACAGCCCGTGATTGAGCGCCTTGAACGAGAAGACGGACGTATGTCCCGGCGCCGTGAACGACGACGCCGCGCCGCCGCCTGGGCCGGTCACGGCGTGCAGGTCGATGTTGTGCGGCATCTTGTTCGCCGGATGGTTGCTCAGGTGGAACTCGACTTCGTCGCCTTCGCGGATGCGAATGAACTTGCCCGGCACCGAGCCGCCGAACGTCCAGAACGTGTAGTCGACGCCGTCGGCCAAGCGTTTGACGACCTCGTGCACTTCGAGATTGACGATGACCTTCGTCGGATGACGCCGGGTGATGGGCGGCGGGACATTGGGCGCGTCCGTCAGGACGGCCGTCTCTTCGCCTTGAAGAGTCTCATCTGACGATGCTGACGGCGCCGAGACGCGGCGGCACGCCGTCGTTACGCTCGCGATCGCCAATCCCACTGCCAACGTCCGCCACAGCCATCGATGCATGTCTTTCCTCCGTACGTGCGTCCGCCGCACGTCGAGCAGGTCACTCGACGCACGGCGGCAAAGGCGTGCGTGCGCACGCCAGCGTCTACGAGTACTTCTCGCGAATCTGGAACAGGATGTAGAGGCCGATCAAGCCGCCGACCAGGCCGCCGATGATCGCGTAGCTCAGCAGCGAGTACAGGATGCCCGCCAGGCGCGCGTAGAACGCGAACTTCCACCCGCTCATCTTGCGCGCGAACAGGCCCGGCAGCGACGCGACGATCAGGCCGAGCTCGACCACGAGGAAGATCCACGCGAAGGCCAGGCCGGGCGCCGCGACGCCCGCGAACGGCATGATGAACGCGCCGACGCCGAGCGCGAACAGCAGCGCCGGCAGGAAGAGGATCAGGATCACGACGGAGATCCACGGCCCCCACTTGACGATCCACTCCTTCGCGCCGTCCGGGATCTGGAACGGTGCTTTCTTCACGAGATAGAAGTCAAGAAAGCCTATGAGGTCCTTCGGTGCCTGGGTCGTGTCGTCAGTCATGGCAAGCTCCCACGGAAAGAGGCTGTCAAATGGCGGACTGGTCCTGATGACGTGTGGACTCTAGCACGACAGCCGGGGACATCGGATCCTCGGCTGTCCTCGTCCACACCGGGCGGCCACAAGGGCCGCCCCTACGTTTGCTGTGCGCGTTTCGTCGCCCCGTCGTCCCTTGGTCCCTTGGTCCCCTGGTCCCTTCGTCCCCTCGTCCCTTCGTCCCTTCGTCCCCTAGAGCAACGTCCCTCGCCCCAGCGTCGCGGCCACCGAGAAGTAGATGACGAGTCCCGTGACGTCCACGAGCGTCGCGACGAAGGGCGCGGACGAGGCCGCCGGGTCGGCACCGAGGCGTTTGAGGACGAAGGGCAGCATCGCGCCGGCGAGCGTGCCCCAGAGCACCACGCCAACAAGCGCGAGGCCGACGATGCCGGCGATCACGAGCCAGTGCGCGCCGTACGTATGAAACAACGCCTCCCACGCCGTGACGCGGACGAAGCCGACGGTGCCCAGCACGGCGCCGAGCGCGAGGCCGGACTGGACTTCGCGGCGCACGATCATCCACCAGTCCGCGAGCGTGACTTCGCCGACGGCCAGCGCGCGAATCATCAGCGAGGCCGCCTGCGATCCGCTGTTGCCGCCCGACGAGATGATGAGCGGCACGAACAGCGCAAGCACGGTGGCCCGCGCGATCTCGCTCTCGAAGTGGCCCATCGCGGTGGCCGTCAGCAGCTCGCCGAGGAACAGGACGACGAGCCAGCGGCCGCGCTTCTGCACGAGCGTCCAGAACGGCGTCTGGATGTACGGCTCGTCGAGCGCTTCGAGACCGCCGATCTTCTGGATGTCTTTCGTCGTCTCGTCGCGGATGACGTCGATCACGTCGTCGACCGTGATGACGCCAACGAGACGATGCTCGGCATCGACGACGGGCACGGCGAGCATGTTGTACGTGGCGACGAGGCGCGCGACGTCTTCCTGATCGGCGTCCTCCTGCACGAACAGCACGTCGGTCGTCATGATCTGCCGCAGCGGCGTGTCCGCGCGCACGAGCACGAGCTTGCGCAGCGAGATCACGCCGAGCAGGTGATTGCGGTCGTCGACGATGTAGAGATAGAAGACGACTTCGGGACGGGAGAGTCCCTGCAGCGCCGCGATCGCCTCGCCGGCCGTCACCGACTCGTGCAGCGAGAAGACGTTCGGCGTCATGATGCGGCCGGCGGTCCGGTCCGCGTAGTCGAGCAGGCGCCGCGCGTCGGCCGTGTGGCCGAGGGCCTCGACGACCTGATCGGACAGCTCCGTCGGCAGCTCGGCGAGGATGGCCGCCGAGTCGTCGGGCGCCATCTGCCGCAGCAGCGCCGCGATGTCGTCCGCGGATCGTCCGACGAGGAACGACGTCGCGGTCGACACGTCCAGCTCGGCCAGCGCCTCGAGCGCCTGTGCGGAATGCGCGCCGAGCAGGCTGTCGAATGCGGCGCGCGCCTGCTGTTCGGGCAACCGCGTGAGCAGTTGCGCGATGTCGACCGGCCGCTGCTTGGCGAGCAGGTTGACGAGATTGGCGGTCGCGCCCATGCGCAGCAGGCGCTGCGCCGAGCCGAGAATCATGCGAGCGTTGGGCATCGCCATAACGCCGATGATTGTACGAGCAGATGCCGACGCGCATATGAAGAGATTGCAATCGGCTACTATCTGCGCATGTCATCGATCGCGTGGAAATGCTCCGTGGGGCTCGTGGTGTGCGGCGTGCTGGCGGTGACGTCCGGCACACGGGCGCAGGCGCCGCTCACGCTGGACGTCGAAGATTTCGCAACGGCTCCGATCACCGGATCGTTCAATGGCGGCACGGGCAATCCCGGGTCGCTCGCACGGCTGAATTTCCTGCGGCCGGAGCCCGGGTCGGACCGGCTCTTCGTCAACGATCTCAACGGGCCGCTGTACATCCTCGATCCGAAGACGAAGGCGTTCACGACGTACCTCGACTTCAACGGCCGCGACAAGGCGACGGGCCTGTTCGACCGGCTGCCGTTCGTCGCGGGCTTCGCCAATGGCCTGATCAGCTTCCAGTTCGATCCGGACTACGTGCACAACGGCCGGTTCTACACGCTGCACCTCGAGGAGACGTCGGTGCAGGGCTCGTTGGTGCCCGACAAGACGAGCGTGCCGGGGCTCGATCTCACGGGGTACACGCCGACGGAGCCCGTCAAGACGCCGGGACCGATCACGCGCGAGAGCGTGATCATCGAGTGGACGGACACGAACATCCACGACGCCGTCTTCGAAGGGACCGCGCGCGAGATCCTGCGCATCCAGCTGAACACGCAGATCCATCCGACCGGAGACATGATTTTCAATCCGGCGGCGAAGCCGGGTGATGCCGAGTGGGGCGTGATGTACATCGGCGCGGGCGACGGCGGATCCGGCGAGCAGGCCGACGCGATCCGCCGCAACAACCCGCAGCGGCTCGACACGCTCGCCGGCAAGATCCTGCGCATCATTCCGGATCTGTCGCGGCACACGACGACGAGCACGGTCAGCACGAACGGCCGGTATCGCGTGCCGAACGACAATCCGTTCACGAAGGTGCCCGGCGCGCGCGGCGAGATCTGGGCGTACGGGTTCCGCAATCCGCACCGGCTCGCGTGGGAGATCGATCCCGCCAGGCCCGCGAACAACCGCCTGCTCGCGATGTCGATCGGCCTCCACACCTGGGAGACCGTCAACATCGTTCACAAAGGCGCGAACTACGGCTATTCGGAGCGCGAGGGCAACGAGCAGCTGCTGCCGTCGAATCAGACGGGACCGCTGCCGGCGCCCGATCGCATTCCGGTCCGCGTCAGTGACACCGTGACGCGAGGCACGATCGTGCCGACGTATCCCGTGCTGCAGTACAACCACACGCAGGGCTTCGCGATCATGGGCGGCTTCGTCTATCACGGCACGCGGCTGCCGGCGCTGCGCGGCAAGTTCCTGCTCGGCGACATCCTGACGGGACGTCTGTGGTACGCGAACTGGTCCGAGATGCTGGCGGCCGATGACGGCAAGCCCGCGACGCTCGCGGCGATGCACGAAGTGACCGTGCGCTGGAACGATCCCAATGACTCGCCGGATGCTGGCGCGAAGGTCTATCCGACGATGAATCCCGTCGTCGTCGCGGAGTATCAGACGCGCCGGAAGGCCGAACCGTCCGCGACGGCGCCGATGCCCGCGCGCGCCGACATCCGTTTCGGCTTCGACGCCAACGGCGAGATCTTCATCCTCAGCAAAGTCGACGGGATGATTCGATCCGTCGTCGGCGCTACTGCGGGTAATTGATCAGGATGACGAGGTCGTCGGTGCCGACCTGCTTCAGGCCGTGCGAGCTGCCGGTGCGCGTGAGCACGGCGGTGCCGGGACCGATCTCGATGTCCTTGCCGTCGAGCGTCATGATGCCGCGCCCGCTCAGCACGTAGTAGATCTCGTCTTCCTTCTGCTCGTGGTAGCCGATGCCCGAGCCCGGCTTGAGCGCGCGCTTGCGAAAGACGAGATGCAGATTCGGCGTCTTCGCGAAGAACGAGTAGCCGATCGTCTCACCGCCGCCGTTGTGCGTGCCCGGCTCCGTCTTGGCGACGTCCGCGTCGTGCTCGATGACGTAACCGCCGGGCGTCGGGTGCGTTGCAGAGCCCGCCTGCGAGGACAACGTCGCACCCAGCAACACGATTCCTGGAACGACGGCGAGACGCGACATCGTCATCATGCTTCCTCCCGCGCCGCGGCGGTCATGGCCGTTCGTACTTTGAGGATCTGGGCCGCCTCGGGCTTCTGTTTGTAGAACTCGTCGAGCGGATAGCAGCCCGAGCGCATGCCCATGCGCGGGCCCGTCGTGCAATCGCTAAAGGTGCGACAGACGAGGCCGCGCGCGAGCGGACGGCCGGCGAGGACGTCGGCGGGCAGATCGGGATACGAGAGCATCACGCGGCCGAGCCCGACGAAGTCCGTCAAGCCTTCGCGCACAGCGTACTGTCCGACGTGCGGCAGGAACTCCTGTAGATAGGAATAGCCCGATCCGACGAACAGCAGATTGGGGAACGCGGCTTTCAGGCGCGCGGTCGTGTGGATCTGCCGAGCGACGCCATGCAGTGGATCTTCCGGCGGCAGGTAGCCATCCGCGGGCGGAAAAAACGCCGGCCGCGTGACATGCGGGACATAGTAAGGCGAACCAGCCGTCACGCAGATCCAGCGCACACCGAGCGCGGACAACTCACGCAGCAGCGCGCGCGGCTCGTCGAGCGCGCGATCGAGATCGCCGTTCGAGACGACGCCGAAGCCGGCGAGCGCGCTCGTCGCGTCGAGCGGCTCGGGCTCGCCGACGTTGTCCGCGTCCTTGCGGTACGGACCGAGATCGATCGCCGACAGCCGCACGCCGATCTTCAGGCGCGGCACGGCGGCCTGGATGGCCTGAATGACGGTGCGCACCCAGCGGAACCGGTTCTCGGCCGAGCCGCCGTAACGGCCTTCGCGGTTGCGCGCGCCGAGCAGCTCGTGACCGAGATAGCCGTGGCACTGCTTGACGTCGACGAAGTCGAATCCGCAGGCGTCAGCGCGCCTTGCGGCTTCGACGAAGTCGTCGACGAGCCGATCGAGCTCCTCGTCGGTCAGGACGTGCGGCGTGCCTTTGAACCGGCGATCGAGCACCGGATTGACACAGGCTGTCTTCGGCTCGGGACGATCGCTCGCGTTGGGCTTTGCGAAGCGGCCCGAGTGCGTGAGCTGCAGACCGATGAACAGATCGCGATCGGCGTTGGCGCCGAAGCGCTCGCGATGACTGGCGATCAACGCGTCGCGCAGCGCGGCGATCGCGGGCTGCGTCGCCGCGTTCATCTGCAATTGATTCGGGCTCGCGCGGCCGTCGTGACGGACGGCCACGGCCTCGCCGCCCCAGATGAGCTTCGCGCCGCTCTGGCCGAAGCGCTGCCAGCGGCGCCGCGTGAAGTCGCTGGGCCGGCCGTCGAGCTCGCCGTCCCAGCCTTCCATCGGCAGCACGCAAAAGCGATTGCCGACCTGCACCTCGTCGATGGCGAGGGCGCGCGCGAGCGCAGATTCCGCCGACGGCTCGATCGCGTCGTCGAGCGGCAGATCGATGGCGTGTGCCGCAAGGTGCGCGCGCAGGGCCGCGACCGTCTTGATGGAGGCGACGCGAGGAAAGCGCGGCGGCGCCATCAGGCGATCCTCGCGAGCTCGGCGTCGAGCCGATCGCGAATGTCCGCGAGCAGGGCGACATCGGATTCGGGCCGTGCCGGGCTGCGCGGATGCTGCCGGCTCGTCGTCGTGAGCCCGCGCAGGTGAAGGAACTGCGCGGCGGAATGCTTGTACGCCGGCACGGGCGCGCGGAACGTCAACTGACCGAGATACTGCAGCAGGTCGTTGATCGCGACGGCGCGCGCATCGTTGGCGGCCCACAGCCGATCGCGCGCGGCGAACGCCTCGACGTGAAACGCCGACAAGCCGAGCAGATAGTCGCTGCCGTAGAAGACCATGTCGATCGCCAGATCGTTGCCCGTGTAGACCTTGAAGTCCGGCCGGAGACGATCGCGCAGCGCGAGCCGCTCCCATTCGCAGACGCGATCGAGCGACGAGTGCTTGGCGCCGACGAAGGCCTCGATCTCGAATAGCCGGCTGATGAAGTCCGTCGAGTAGATGCGACCGAACGGCGCGAACATCCGGCCGAGCTCGAAGGCGAACAGCGGACCGCCCATCTCGCCGACGGCACGATACGCGGCGAGCACGTCCGCTTCGCTCGCCGATCCGAGCGCCGAGCATTGAAACAGAATCGCCGTGCCGCCGTGCGCGCGAATCTCCTCGACCACCCGGCGATACAGGCGAACGGGATCGCCCGTCTCACCTTCGACGAACGCGCCGGCAACGAATCGTCGTCCGTGCGCGACGTCGCGCGTTTCGGCGAGCACGCGCGCGCGCGCTGCCGCATCGAGCAGATTGACGTAGCCCGTGTCCATGTTGACGGCCGGCGTCAGGCCGGCGGCCCACGTGCGCTCGAGCAACGCGCGGAACGCGCGCCAGTCCGGCGTGTCGTCGTCGAGAAAGGGCAGCAGAACGGCCGAGATGCCTTCGATCGTACGGCCGGGTTTCAGCGGCGGAATGGACAGCGGCGCGTGCATCGACGATCAGTGTTCCTCGACGACGATCTGGGCCAGATGGACCAGCGTCTCGGCCGTCTTCTCGAGCCCGCGGCGCGAGTTGAACTCGAGCTTGCTGTGGAAATTGTGGCCGCCCGTGAAGATGTTGGGGCAGGGCAGGCCGCGGAACGTGAGCTTCGCGCCGTCGGTGCCGCCGCGAATCGGACGCGTGGCGGGCACGAGATCGCTGCGGTGCGCGGCCTCGAGCGCGTGCGCGACCAGGCACGGCTCGTCCTTCAGGACGTCGTTCATGTTGCGGTATTGCTCTTTGATCTCGACGCCGATGCCGACGCCGGGAAAGCGCGCCGCGCCCTCCGATGCGAGCCGCCGCACGAGGTCTTCCTTGTCGGCGAGACCGTCGGGCTCGAAGTCGCGCAGGATGATCTTCAGAATCGACGTCTCGGTATCGATGAGCCCCGACACCGGATGGATGAAGCCCTCGCGATCGTCCGTCGATTCCGGCCGCATTTCCGGCGGAATCCGCAGCAGAAAATCCGCCATCGCATAGGCCGAGTTCACCATCAGGCCTTTGGCGGTGCCGGGATGCGTACTCACGCCTTTGAACGTGATCGTCGCGCCGAGCGCGCTCCAGGTCTCGTGATTGATCACGCCGAGCGCGTCGCCGTCGACCGTGTACGCGAACTTGGCGCCGAAGCGTTTGACGTCGAAGTGATCGATGCCCGTGCCGATCTCTTCGTCGGATGTGAACGCGATGGCGATCGGGCCGTGCGGCACGTGCGGATTCTCGGCCAGCACATCGATCATCGTCATGATCGCCGCGACGCCCGCTTTGTCGTCCGATCCCAGCAGCGTCGTCCCGTCGCTCGTGATGATGTCGTCGCCGATCAGGCTCGCGAGCACCGGGTTCTTGTCGACGGTGATGACTTCCTTCGGATCGCCGGGCAGGACGATGTCGCCGCCGGCGTAGTGCTCGTGGACGATCGGATGCACGTGCGCGCCGGTCACCGCAGACGACGTGTCCATGTGCGCGAGAAAGCCGACGCACGGAACGGTCGATCCTTCGCCGAGATTGCCAGGAATCTTCGCGTAGACGATACAGGAATCGCTGGTGTGGATGTCGCGCACGCCGAGCGCCTGCAGCTCCCGCGCGAGCAGCCGCGCCAGATCCCATTGTCCCGGCGTGCTCGGCACC
>DASZVJ010000212.1:0-13246 GCA_035547155.1 Vicinamibacterales bacterium | reverse complement strand
CGCCACACGCGAGCGGCTGACGCGCGCGCTCGACGCGCTGGGGTTCCACGTGCTGCCCAGCCAGACGAACTTCATCCTGACGAAACCGCCGCGGTTCGCAGCGAAGGTGTGGCTGGAGCGTCTGCGCGCGCGCAAGATTCTCGTGCGCTGGTTCAGCGCGCGCGACGTCAGCGACTATCTGCGGATCACGATTGGCACCGACGCGGAAGCCGATGCGCTCATTCGTGCGGCGACGGCGCTCCTTCGCGCCAGACAATGATGCCGCCGCCGGCAATCCCGGCCGTGTGCGCTCGCGCGTAAACATCGACCTCCGCCAGCGCCGCACGCTGCTCGGCGCCAACCCACGAGACCGGCCGCAGATCCAGCGCGACGATGTGACCGTCGATCCGCGCGCGATCCAGCACGGATGCAAGATCGTGCGGCCAGCTCCAGCCGGGACAGATCGGGGCCCAGGACGGGACGCGGCCGGTCCACGCGCGATCGCGCGCGAGGATCGTTTCGACGAACGGCACGGCCGGACAAGGCTGGCCGCTGACGACGATGGTGCCGCTGGGAAGGCGCGTCAGCATCGAGGGCCAGGTCCGCAGCGTCTGCTCGAGCGGTGCGCTCCGTGCGCGCACGAACGGCGCGGCGACGAGCACAGGCACGACAATGGCCGCGACCGCGGCGATCAGACGCGCGCGCGAGCGGCCGATCCAGCGATCGATCGCGATCGCGCCAGGCAGCGCGACCGCCCCAGGGAGCGCCTGCAGGAGAAATCGCGGGCTGTAGGCGACGCCGCGAAACGTCGCCATCCACGCAAGCTGAATGACCGACACGACGACGATTGCGGCCAGCGGGCCGCGTGCCGGCGAGACGGGCGTCGGCCGCGACACCAGATGCCGCGTCGCGGCGAAGATGACGATGGGACCGAGCGAGACGAGCCACACGAGATAAATCGCGAGATCGCGCCAGCCGTACGTCTTGAGCACGCGATCGGCGCGCATGCCATCGAGCCAGTGTCGAATCGTGTCGAGATAGCCAGGCTGGGTGGCGAGGACGAACGCGACGGGCGCGATCGCGCACACGCCGAAACCAGCGCTCGTCGCCACCGCGATCCGCACGCGAGAAGCCGCCGGCGCGCGCCACGCGAACAGTGCCAGTGCGAGCGCATAGACGACGGCCTGCTCGCGGATCCCGATCGCCAGACCGAGCGCAGCGCCGGACGCGACGGCGAGCCACGTCGCGGCAGACGGTCCGCGATCCGGCGCGGCGGCGCCAACGCCGCAAATCAGCGCGACGAGCAGACACGCGACCGCGGGTCCATCCGTGAGAACCTGTCCGCTCGCATGCGCGAGCGCCGGCGAGCACGCCACGGCCAGCCCCGCGATCCAGGCCGCACGATCGCTCAGCCCGCACGCGCGCGCGAGCCGAGGCGTCAGCGAAGCCGATGCCGCCGACACGGCGATCACGCACGCGCGCAGCAAGGCCTCGACGTGCCACGGCGAGCCGCCGGCGCCGAGCCATGCCTTCGCGATCGCGTGAGCCGCGAGTACGAACACCGGCCGTCCCAGCCCAAGCCCGCCGACGCTACCGGTGATCGCTTGTGTGAGATAGCCGAACGCGTCCCAGTACGTCGTCGTCGCTGGTGCGATGAGCAGCGACGAGAGGAGCGCGATGGCGTAGAGGCGGAAGGACAGTCGGCGCGGCACGCGGATGTCGAACGACGAACTTCGTCCGTCGAACGTCGCTCGTCTGGACTATCCTACAGGCCTCTGAGATGTCATTCGCGCATTTGACGCTTGCCACGCGGGACGTGCCACGGACCGCTGCGTTCTTCGAGGAATCGTTCGGCTGGCGCCGGGACGAAGTGCCCGGCAACACGCCCGTCGAAGCGCTCTGGCTCGACATCGGCCGCGGCCAGCAGATCCACGTGCTCTACACGGAGGGATTCGAGATCTCGCCGTTCGAGCACGAGTTCGGCCGGCACGTCGCCGTGTTCTACCCGTTGTCGGAGTTCCCGGCGCTCAAGGAGCGCTTGATCGCCCGAGGGGCGGAGATCGTCGCCCCGCTGCGCACGACGCCATTCGAGCGCTTCTTCTTCCATGAGCCGATCAACGGCTATCTGTTCGAGGTCATCGACGACGCGCGGATGGCGGTGATGGAAGCACGAAGCGCACGCCGGGTCTGAAGACCCGGCCTTTCTAGAATCCCTTCGCCGTCCACTTCGACCAGTAGAACGTCAACGGCACTTTGCCGGTGTTGGTGATGCCGTGGAGCACGTTGCCGGCGCAATACATGATCGCGCCCGGGCCGGCCGGCGTGATCTTGCCGTCGCACTCGATCTCGCCCGTGCCTTCCGAGATGATGAGGAACTCTTCTTCGGGATGACGATGGGGCGGATGCGGGCTCGCACCGGGATCGAGCACGGCCATGCCCGTGCACATGCCGGTCAGCTGATCCGTCGGGCCGTTGTAGTGCACGAAGACGCGACAGCCAGGCGTCAGCTCTGGCGCAACGTCGTCAATGCCCAGCACGCCGTCGGGCAGCTTCGGAGTGGCAGTCTCGACGTCGATCGCGGCGTCCTTGCGTTCGGTCATATCGTCGCTTCTTCTCGTGCGTGTCGTCGCGAAATGCGGCGGTGAGGCGCCTCACGAGGTGAGGCGCCCCGACGCCGGCTTGCCCTGCGTAAAGGGCTAAATCAAGCCGTTCAGGCCACGCAGCGCGCGGGCGCGCACCTTGCGGCTGGCGGGCTTGGCCTTGATCGTGATCTCCTCGCCGGTGAACGGATTGCGGCCCTTGCGCGCCTTGGTCGCCGGTTTGTCGACGGTCCGCAGCTTGACGAGCCCGTTGAAATTGAATTCGCCGACACCCTTCTTGCCGAGATCGGCAGCGATGATCGCGGTCAGCGTATCGAACACTTCCTTCACCTTGCTCGACTTGAGCTCGGTCGCACCCGCAATCTGCTTCACGAGATCGCCACGCGAACGGCGCTTGGTGGCCGGCGTAGCCTTGAACGGCTTCTTCTTCGCGGTCTTTGCCATATGGTTAGGTCCCTGCTATCGAGCTGATGCGCAGACGGCAGAGTGCCGGCCGGACCAGCGCGCGCTAGTCTACATCGGACCGACGGCAAGATCGCACGAAGAAATGCAGGGTTTCAGCGCGCGGCGTACTAATCCTGCCGCAGCGCGACGGTCGGATCGAGCCGGCTGGCGCGCCGGGCCGGCAGCCAGGCCGCACCGATCGCCGCCAGGATCAGCACGCCAGCCGCGCCGCCGAGCGCGTACGGATCGAGCACGCTGACGCCGTACACCAGCGTGCGCATCAGCCGCGCGCAGGCCACCGTCGTCAGCAATCCGGCGCCCGCGCCCCAGCAGACGGGCGACAACACGTCGGCGATCGCCAGGCGCTGCACGGCCCCGCGCGTCGAGCCCAACGCCATCCGCACGCCGAATTCCCGCGTCCGTCTCGTCACCGCGAACGCCACGACGGCGTAGATGCCGATGGCCGCCAGACCGAGCGCCACCAGTGCAAATGCGCCCGTGAGCGTGCTCGTCAAGCGCTCGCGCCACAGCTCGTCGGCGACGACGCTCGCCATCGTCGTGTTGGACGACACGACGAGGCCGCGATCGACGAGCGCAATTTCCCGCGGAATCGATGCGGCCACGACGGACGCATCGCCGGACGTGCGCAGGACGAACGTCATCGCGCTCAGGCCGAACTCCTGTGACCGCTGCGCGAACGCGACGTAGACCTCGTCGTCCGGCGGGCTGGTCCAGTCGCTTTGGCGCGCGTTGGCGACCACGCCGACAACCGTGATTGGATCGGACACATTTCCCGGACCCGGCAGGTGGAAGCGCTGTCCGATCGGATTCTCACGGCCCCACTGCCGCTGCGCCATCGCCTGATTGATCACCGCGACGGGCACTGACGACGCGCGATCGGTGGTGGCGATGTCCCGGCCCGCCACGAGCGACAAGCCCATCGCTGCGAAATAGCCCGGCTGGACGACGCGGTAGACGGCGTGCGGCACGTGCCCGGTCAGCGGCGCGGGATGGCCGTCGATCGTGTAGCTCAACGTCCAGATATCGCCGGCGAGTGGCAGATGGTTGATCGCACCGACGGCAGAGACGAACGGCACGGCCTGCAGGTGCTCGCGGACGCGATCGAACATCGCCTGGCGCGCGTCGGGCTCGGCATACGGCGTGCCGTCGAGCGAGACCGTCGCGACCGCGAGATGATCGACGCGGAACCCGGGATCGACGGCGGTCAGTTGCATCATCGTCCGGCCGAGCAGCCCCGCGCCGACGAGCAGCACGAGCGCCAGCGTCACTTCGCCGGCGATCAACAGATTGCGGATCCGCATCCGGCCGCGTCCCTCCGTCGCGCCGCGGCTGCTCTCCTGGAAGACCGCGGTGACGTTGTCGCGGAACAGCTGCAACGCCGGCGTCAGCCCGGTGACGACGCCGGTGAGGAGCGTGGCGATCGAGGCGACCGCGAAGACGCGCACGTCGAACCCGACGTCCTGCTGCCGTGGCAGGCTGCCCGGCGGCAGTGTCGCCAGGAGCGCGTGCACGCCCCACGCTGCACAGAGGAGCCCGGCTAACGCACCGAGCGTCGCCAGCAGCAGACTCTCGGTGAGCAACTGACGAATGATGTCCGCCCGCCCGGCGCCCATCGCGATGCGCAGCGCGATCTCCTTCTGCCGGCCGGACGCGCGCGCGAGCAGCGCGTTCGCGACGTTCGCGCACGCGATCAGCAGGACGAACACGACGAGCGTCATCAGCAGCAGCAACGTCGGGCGGATGCCGGCGACGACTTTGTCCAGCAGCGGCGTAACCGTGATCTGCAGGTTCGCGTTCGTGGCCGGATAGTCGCGCGCGAGCCGCGCGCAGATGGCGCTCATCTCCGCTTGCGCCTGCACGACCGTCACGCCGTCTTTCAGCCGTCCGAACATCCGAAGGGACTGGCCGTCGCGATCGTTGATGCGATTCGCCAGCACGATCGGCGTCCACAGCTCCGCGCGCGTGACCCAGAACGGCGCGAAGCGGAAGCCGGACGGCATCACGCCGACGATCACGTACGGCGTGCCGTTGATCGGCACCTTCTGTCCGACGACGCCGCGATCGGCGCCGAACTGCGTGCGCCACAGATTGTCGCTGATGACGACGACGTGCTCGTGGCCAGGCTGATCGTCAGCCTCGCCCAACGTCCGGCCGAGCGCCGGCGCGACGCCGAGCAGGCCGAAGAGATCGCCGGAGACCTTCAGGCCGTCGAGCCGGACGGGCCGTTCCCCGCCGCCAATCGTCGCGCCCCACGCTTGCGCGACGCTGAGGCGCTCGAACGAGCGCGCGTCGCGCCAATAGTCGAAGAAGTCCGCGGGCGAGACCGGGCTGCTGCCCGTCGATCCCTGCAGCGCGACGACGAGACGATCGGCGTCCTTGTACGGCAGCGGCCGCAGCAGGATCGAATCGACGACGGTGAACACCGCGGTCGTCGCCCCGATGCCCAGCGCGAGCGCCAGCACGACGAGCACCGCGAACCGCGGATCGCGCCGAAGCAGACGAAGACCAAATCGCAGATCGAGCCGCCACGCGCCCATGGACACTCCCGTCCATTGGACGGAAGCAGGACGCAGCAGTTGGCTCGATGGATCAGCGAACCTCTCGGAACCTCAGAACCGAACCTCGGAACCTCGGAACCTTGGAACCTTGGAACCCCAGAACCTACTCAATCACATCGTGCAATGGCGAACAGCACGGCGTTTGCACGGGCTTGCGGATCATGAACTCGACGCGCGTGAGATCGGGATCGTAGAGGTCCATCAGCCAGCGGCCATCGCGACCGATCTTCGGCGTGGCCGCCGCGGCGTAGCCGCGCTCGGTCACGGCCTTCGCGACGGCCTGCTGATCGAGCGTCCCGAACGCGAGGTGATTCCAGATGCCGAGCGTGCGCGGCGACGGATTGCCCGTATCGACCATGTACTCGAGCCACTGATTGCCGTCGGGCACGATCATCGAGATCCAGCTGAAGACGTCCTCACGGTTGCCGCCTTTCCACATCAGACGGAAGCCGAGGATGTCGCGATAGAAGCCGTCCATCACCGAGGCGTCGTGGATGCGATAGCCGACGTGCAGCGCTTCGGTCGACAGTCGGCGCGGCGACAGGAACTTGCCGGCGTTCCGCACGTGCGCGCCACTCGGCGTGTACTGGATGAACTGGACGGCGTTGCCTTCCGGATCCTTCACCATCAGGCTGAGATTGCCCTGCGGATCGGGCGTGACGGCGGCCGGCACGGTGACGCCCTTGCTCGCGAAGTACGTCCGCAACGCGCGGGCATCGCTGGTCTCGAAGCTCACGTAGAGCAGGCGGCTTTCCGTGTCCTCTTTCAGATCAGGCGCGACGTAGACGTACTGTTTCTCGTTGATCTTGAACGTCGTGAAGTCGGTCCCGCCGGTGGGATTCTTGACGGGAAAGGCCTCATCGAGACCGAGGATCGTCCCGTAGAACTTCTTGGCCGCGTCGAGATCCTTGGCCTTGATGGCGATGCCGGCGACGCCGGTGATCTTCGGCCGCGGCGGCCCGACCTGTCCGGCAGCTTGCCGTGCGGCGACCGTGGCCGAAAGCGCCGCACCCATGACCATTCCTGCACCGAGAAGGATCCAGACCGCTGTCCGCTGTCGCATGTGCGCAGCCTACACCGGAATGGCCATGTCTATGCATGTGACTTTTCGACGGGACGACAGGTCTATTCCAAGCAAGGGAGGTCGCATGACTGGACGATCGGTGGCATTCGCGCTCATTGGGACGGTGATGATGGCCGTGACCGCGTGCACGGAACCGGCCGGACGCATCTACGTCCGCACCGGCCCGCCGCCCGTCGTCGTCGAGCGGCGCGGGCCTGTGCCGGGACCGGGATTCGTGTGGATCGGCGGCTTCTATCGATGGACGGGCCGCGAGTACGTGTGGGTGCCCGGCCATTACGAACACGCGCCGCGAACGCGCGCGCGATGGGTGCAGGGACACTGGGCGCACGGCCGGCACGGGTATTACTTCGTCGACGGACACTGGCGCTGAGCGCAGCGCGGTGGCGCGCGGATGCCGGCCGCGCGCCGCCATCACACCTTGGGTACGTCGATCCCGAGCGCGGTCGCGAGATCGATTTGATGTTCCTGCTCTTGCCGCAGAATCTCGCGCAGGTCCTCGGCGATCGCGATCTCGTCGAGCGCCTCGGCCTGACGCAGGCGCTGGCGGTATTGACGAACCGTCTCGTTCTCGTTGTCGAGATCGGCCCGCAGCATCACCTCGGCCTTGTCGGACAGCTTGACGGCCTTCGGCGTCGCGGTCGGCATCCCGCCGAGATAGTCGATGTGCTTGGCGATCGT
The DNA here is from genome assembly GCA_035547155.1 of Vicinamibacterales bacterium. Lineage (GTDB taxonomy): Bacteria > Acidobacteriota > Vicinamibacteria > Vicinamibacterales > SCN-69-37 > CAZNMF01. The sequence goes on along the minus strand of DASZVJ010000212.1, from coordinate 5,882 downwards.
CAGCGCATGTTGCAGCTCCTGCGTGGCGTGGACCTCGAGCTCTTTGGCGATGGCCATGTACGCCGCGCCCTTGAGCACCTGGGAATAGATCACATACGCGATGATCGCCTGATATTCGCGCGAGAGGTCGTCGTTCAGGCCGTCGATCAGTGCTTGACGCGCGTTGTCGTTCTTCGCCATGTCCACATCCCTTCTCGATATCGAACCGCACGCACATCGCGAACGGCGCCGCGTCACTCTTCCTGCAGAAAGCGATCCACGCGCGGGGTCACGCGACGACGCGCAGGCGCCGGCGCGCGCACGGCCGGTTCGCGTGGCGCGCGTGCCATTGCGTGCCTGACGATATCCACGAAATCCCGTACGCCAACAGGCTGCTCCGCACGTGAGGACATCCAGGCGAGACCGAGCGCCGTCGTCAGGCGCGGCTCGACGAGCGGACGGAAGACGACGGTCGGCAGCCCCCGCGTCGAGCGCGGCACGACGGCGATGCCGCCGCCGGCGCCCACGACCGCCAGCACCCCGTGGACGTCGTGTAGATGCTGCGCCACGATCGGGGAAAAACCGGCAGATCGGCACGCGGCAATGACCTGATCGTGAACGACCGGCGCCGCGCGACGCTGCACCATGACGAACGGCTCGTCGACGAGCTGCGCCCACGCGATCGATCGCCGCCGGGCCAGCCGGTGGCGCCGCGGCAGCGCGACGACGAGCGGCTCTTCGACGACGGGCACGGTCGCGACGGCCGGGCGCCGCGCCGCGGCTTCGAGACGCACGAGCGCGACGTCGAGCGCGCCGCGCTCGAGGCCGTCCAGCAGCTCCTCGCTGCTCGCCTGCGTCACGCGGCACGCCATGCGCGGATGCCGCCGGCGGAACGCGCTCATCGCTTGCGCGAGCAGCGACGCCGGCGCGGTCGGCGTGAACCCGACCTGCAGGTGGCCGATGATGCCACCGCGGATCTCCCGCGCCACGGCCTGCACGTCGTCCGCCGCGCGCAGCGCGCGCCGCGCCGGCTCCAAGAGCTGCTCACCCGCGCGGCTGAGCCGCACGCGCCGCCGCGTGCGCTCGAACAACCGCACGCCGAGCTCGTCCTCCAGCGTCTGGATGTGCTTGCTCAGCGCCGGCTGCACCACACCCAGCTCGGCCGCCGCACGCGTGAAGTGCGCGTGCTCGGCGAGGACGACGAACGATCGCAGCGTGCGCAGCTCCATGCGTTACTTATTCGATGTAGGAATCAGTTAACCACAACTTTCTATTGGACGGAATAACTATCGCGCCGCCAGAATGCGGCATGACGCACCCCGCTTCCGCTCCCACACAGGATTGGCAGCCCGCACGCTACGCCGAACAGGCGTCATTCGTGCCGGTGCTGGCGCGCGATCTGGTCTCCTGGCTCCGGCCGCGGGCGGGCGAGCGCGTGCTCGATCTGGGCTGCGGTACGGGCGTGCTGACGGCAGCGATCGCGGCTGCGGGCGCCACCGTCGTCGGCGTAGACGCCTCGCCGGCGATGGTCGAGGCCGCACGCGCCGCCGGCATCGACGCGCATGTCGCCCACGCCGAGACGCTGCTCTTCAACGACGAGTTCGACGCGGTCTTCTCGAACGCGATGCTGCACTGGACGCGAGACATCGACGCCGTCCTTCACGGCGTTCATCGTGCGCTGCGCCGGGACGGCCGCTTCGTCGCCGAGCTCGGTGGCAAGGGCAACATCGCTGCGATCGTCGGCGCCGCGCGGACCGTGCTCGACGCGCACGGCGTCACCGTGCCCGCCGCACCGTGGTACTTCCCGTCGCTCGACGAGATGTCCGACGCACTTCGACGCGCCGGCTTTCACGTCGAGCAGATCGTGCTCTTCGGCCGGCCCACGCCGCTGCCCGGCGGTATCGTCGACTGGCTCGCGACGTTCGGTGGGCCGTTGCTGCAGCGTCTGACGCCGGAGCGACGCGCCGCGATTGCGCACGCCATCGAAGCGCGCCTCGCGCCGACACATCGCGGAGCCGATGGCGTCTGGGTTGCCGACTACGTGCGCCTGCGATTCATCGCGCGGCGCGTGTGAGTGGAGCCGGGCGGCCACGAGGGCCGCCCCTACACAGACGTCAGGCGACGACTGCGTTCGAACGGCCGACGCGGGCCGCCACAGGGGCGGCCCCTACATAAACAGACGTAGGGGCGGGCCCTCGTGCCCGCCCGGCACAGACGCACGCTATGTGCGCATGGCGATCACGCGCGCCGCCGCGATGTCGGCGCCATCGCGCTGCACGTCCGCGGCGATCGAACGCGCGCGAACGGCGACGTCGGATCGACGCGCCTCGTCGAGCGCACGTGTCAGCGACTCCTGCGTCGGCTCGCCGGGTGCGTGCGCGACGCCAATACCGAGCTCCTGCACGCGCCGCGCCCAGTAGTGCTGGTCGTACATCTGCGGCACGACGACCTGCGGCGCGCCGGCGATCGCGGCAATCGTCGTCGTCCCCGCGCCGCCGTGATGGATGACGGCCGCGACGCGTGTGAACAGCTCCTGGAGATTGGCTTCGCCGATGGCGAGACAGTCCGGCTCGTTGTCGACGAGCGAGAGATCGGCCCATCCGCGAGACACGATCGCGCGGCGTCCCAGCGCGCGGGCGCTCTCGATCATCACGCGGCTGAGATCGTGCGTCGCACGAATGCTGCCGAAGCCGAAGTAGATCGGCGGATCACCCGTATCGAGGAACGCGCGCAGCTCGTCGGACAGCGGGCGCTCGTCCGGCAGAATCCAGGCGCCCGTCTGCAACACGTGCTCGTCGCCGCGATCGGGCCATGGTCCCAACGTCCGATCGGCCGCGAGCCATGGTCGATCGGTGAAGACATGGCCGCGGACGTCGTCGACCGGCGCAAGGCCGAGCGACGCGCGATGCGCATTGAGTGAGGCTCCGAACAAACCGTTGAAGCGCGCGGTGTCCCGAGCCCAGAGCGCGGCGTAGTCGCCTGGCGCGAACGCCGGCGTATCTCCCAGTGCACCGAGCACGGGCGGCGCATGATGCGGCGACGGCAGGACCGCCGGGCAATACGCCGCGAAGACGTACGGAATGTTCATCGTCTCCGCGACGGAGCGCGCGGCGATCTGCAGCGCGGTGGCCGCGACGATGACGTCACAGCCCTTTGCGGCGGCAGCCACCGTCTCGAACTGCGTCGCGACTGACGCGTCGGCCAGCGCGCGCCGCCGTTCAGGCGTCAGCGGCGGCGCCGACGGACTCGCCTTGCCGGTCGAGCGAAGGCTCGGTCCGATTGGCGTGACGGAAAATCCCAGATCTTCGATCCAGCGCCGAAAATCCGGCGGCACGCACAATCGGACGTCCTGACCTCGCGCCGTCAATGCCGACGCGAGCGCCACCAGCGGCTGAACGTCCCCACGCGATCCGATCGTCGACAGCAGCACGCGCATGAGCACCTCTGCGGAGCGCCTGCCACGGCTTCGCACATCGAAGCGCGCATTCGCTCACGGTCCGGCATCGTGAGCCGGCCGTTGGGCTTGCCTCAAGCCGTGCGATGAGACATATATTGAAGTGGGGATGGGGACGGTCCCCTCACCTCCGCGTCCCGCCCCCAAGCCGCAGCCGGTCATTTATAGAAATCTCTGATCGTCCGCCGACGGTCCGTAGACCGACGGCACAGGCACATCGTTCAGCCGCAAGTAGACCGTCAACTGTCCGCGATGATGGGCCAGATGGTTCAGCGTGTCGCGGAGCACGATGTAGCGCGGCTGTTCCATCACGGGATTTCCGCTGAAGAGCAATCGCCACTTCGTCGAGAACAGAACGTCGTCATTGGTCTTCTCGAGCGAGAGCCGCGCCGCAGCGAGATGCTCCTGCATGGCGTCGACGAGACGATCGGCGGCCGGCGGCCGGTATTGGCCCTGTCCGCCGGGCGGATTCAGCTCCAACTCGTCCTGATCGATGATGAGGCTCACCCACGAGAACATCGAGGCGACGAGGCCGGCGAGACGGCCGAGTGGCATGGATTTCGGGTGCGGCTGCCAGTCGTCCTTGCCGAGCGGCACGCGCTCGAGCACGCCTTGCGTGCGCGCGGCCTCGCGATCGAGCTCGTCGAGCATCTGCTTGGTGAATGTCATGAACGTCCCTCCTGCCGATCGATAGTAGAATCACCGCGTTTCATTTGCGCCACGAAATCATGACGCACGACGATCTCGACATGGATCGACGGAGCTTTCTGCGCGCCGGGCTCGCGGGCGGCGCTTTTGCGGCCGTGCCGCTCTTCGGCATGCGTCAGCCGGCGCGTGCGGATCGCATCGCGCTCGTCGTCGATCCGGCTGACACCATCGCGACGGCCAAGGCGCCGCAGTGGGCGCTGGGGGAATTGGAAGAGGCGCTCGGACGCGCAGGCGCGGCCGTCCGCACGATCGCGCGGGTCGCGCAGGCGCGCGATGGCGAGCGCTGCGTCGTCGCGAGCGGCGCGTCCACGCCTGTCGCCCAGGGCGCCTTGACGCGCGCGCGGGCGGCGATCGCATCGGCGCCCGAGGCACTCGCGATCGCGAACGCGCGAATCGGCGGACGCGACGCGCTCCTCGCTGCCGGCAGGGACGCGCGCGGACTCGTCTACGCGCTGCTCGAGCTGGCCGATCGCGTGCGTAGCGGACACACGCCAGCCACCGCCCTCGATCAGCCGGCGCCCGTCGTCGAACGGCCGTCGAATGCCGTCCGGAGCGTCATGCGCCAATTCACGAGCGAAGTGCTCGATCGCGACTGGTTCGACCGTCGCGACATGTGGCCGGCGTATCTGACGATGCTCGCAACGCAGCGCTTCAATCGCCTGCACCTGGCGTTCGGCCTCGGGTACGACGCGCTGCAGCAGGTCGCGGACAGCTATCTGCTCTTCCTCTATCCGTTTCTCGTGCGCGTGCCCGGCTACGACGTGCGCGTGACGAACGTCACCGACGCCGATCGCGAGCGCAATCTCGACATGTTGCGCTACATCAGCGAACAGACCGTCGCGCGCGGCCTCGAATTCCAGCTCGGCGTCTGGATGCACGGTTACGAGCTCGTCAACAGTCCACGCGCGCGCCATATCGTCGAAGGCCTGACGCCCGCGACGCACGCGGCCTATTGCCGCGACGCGCTGACGACGGTCCTGCGCGCGTGCCCGGCGATCTCCTCCGTGGGATTGCGCATTCACGGCGAGAGCGGCATCGCCGAGGGCAGCTACGACTTCTGGCGCACGGTGTTCGACGGCGTGCCCCGCGCGGGACGGACCATCGAGATCGATCTCCACGCGAAGGGCGTCGACGCGACGATGATCGAGCACGCGCGCGCGACGGGCATGCCCGTCAACGTGTCGCCGAAGTACTGGGCCGAGCACCTCGGCATGCCGTATCACCAGGCCGCGATTCGCGATCTCGAGATGCCCGTTGCGGGCCAGGTCGGACGCGGGTTGATGACACTCAGCGAAGGCTCGCGCAGCTTCACGCGCTACGGCTATGCCGATCTGCTGCGCGACGATCGTCAATACACCGTGCGCCATCGCGTGTTCGCCGGCACGCAGCGGCTGCTGATGTCAGGCGATGCCGTGACGACGACGGCGTATGCGCGGATGTTCTCGTTCTGCGGATCGACGGGCGTCGACCTGATGGAGCCGCTGACGTGCCGCGGCCGCCGAGGCACGGGCATCGCCGGCACGCGCCGCAGCGGCTACGCGGATTCTGGCCTCGAGCCGCGATGGGATTGGGAGAAATACGCGTACTGGTATCGCGTGTGGGGACGGCTGATGTACAACGCGGACGCCGACGCGGCGCAGTGGCGGCGTGCGTTCGACGGTGGTGCGACGGGCAACGCGCTCGTGGCAGCGCTCGCGAGTGCGAGCCGCATCCTGCCGATCGTCACCACCGCGCACCTGCC
>DASZVJ010000211.1:0-23214 GCA_035547155.1 Vicinamibacterales bacterium | reverse complement strand
CATCGCGCACACGATCCGCGACGTCAAGGCGCGCGGCGGACGCATCGTCTTCGTCGCCGGCCCCGTCGTCATCCACACGGGCGGCGTGCAGTATTTCGGGGAACTGATCCGCAAGGGCTACGTCGACGTGCTGCTGGCGGGCAACGCACTGGCCGCGCACGACGCCGAGCTCTCGCTCTTCGGCACGTCGCTCGGGCTCGACCTTGAGTCCGGCGTTCCCGTGCCCGGCGGCCACCGGCATCACATGCGCGCGATCAACGCGATCAACCGCGCGGGCTCGATCCGCGCCGCCGTCGAACAGGGCGTGCTGAAGAGCGGCATCATGGTCGAGTGCGTGCGCGCCGGCGTCACGGTCGTCCTCGCCGGAAGCATTCGCGACGACGGCCCGATCGTGGACACGATCCGCGACATCGTCGAGGCGCAGGATCGCTACACGGCGGCGCTCGCCGATGCGGGGATGGTGATCGTGCTGTCGACGATGCTGCACGGCATCGGCGTCGGCAACATGCTGCCCGCGTGGGTGCCGGTCGTGTGCGTGGACATCAATCCTGCGGTCGTCACCAAGCTCGCCGATCGCGGATCGTCGCAGACCGTCGGGCTCGTCACCGACGTCGGACTGTTCCTCCATCAGCTCGCGCAGCAATTGGAGAAGGCGTAGGCGGGCGGCCACGGAGGGCCGCCCCTGCATTTCGTAGCCGAAGCCCGTCGCCCGTAGCCTGTGTAGGGGCGACCCTGGTGGTCGCCCGTCATGTCGCCCCGAGGACGGCAGCAGATTCGCAGTTGAGGTCTTGAGACAGCATGCTGACAGCCATCGAGACGATTTCCGGCGTTCTTCCGCGAGCGCTGTCCGACTACCCGGCCGCCGGCGATCAGTCGCTGCTCTCGCTCCTGGCAGAACGGATCCACATCGAGCCGTTCAACGCGATGGCCACGGCCATCTTCGTTCTGGCCATCCTGCACACGTTCGCCGCGGCGCGCTTCTCGAGGCTTGCGCACGCGTTGCAGCACGCGCACGATCGGCGGTCGCATGCCGAGGGCCGGCGGCCGCGTCCGAGTGTTCGCGCCGAAGCGCTGCATTTTTTTGGCGAAGTCGAAGTCGTGTTCGGGCTCTGGGCGATCGTGCTGATCGTCGCGATGATGGCCTACGCCGGATGGGAGACCGCCAAGCACTACTTCACAGCCACCGTGAACTACACCGAGCCGATGTTCGTGGTCGTGATCATGGCCCTGGCCGCGACGCGTCCCGTCATCGCGTTCGCGGAAGGGGCGCTGCGCCGGATCGCCGGGCTCGGCCGCGCGACGCCCGCCGCGTGGTGGCTGTCGATCCTCACGATTGGCCCTCTGTTGGGCTCGTTCATCACCGAACCGGCCGCCATGACGATCTGCGCGTTGCTGCTGGCGCGGCAGTTCTTCGATCTCCAGCCGAGCGCGCGTTTGAAGTACGCCACGTTGGGCCTGCTGTTCGTCAACGTCTCGATCGGCGGCACGCTCACGCACTTCGCCGCCCCGCCCGTGCTGATGGTGGCGCGGCTGTGGGAGTGGAACCTGCCGTTCATGCTCGGGCATTTCGGCTGGCGCGCCGCGCTCGCCATCGCCAGCGCGACGCTCGTCTATTTTCTCGGCTTTCGTCGCGAGTTGCGGGGACTCGCGCGCAGCGCGCCGCGCCCCGACGTCGATGAGCCGGAAGAGCCCACGACAACAGCGCCGCTGCTGCCCGTGCCGGCGTGGATCACGGCCGTCCACATCGCGTTCATGGCGTGGACCGTCTTCACGGCCCACTATCCCGCGTTGTTCATCGGCGGATTTCTGATCTTCCTCGGCTTTGCGAAAGCGACATCGGCCTATCAGAGCCGCATCGAGCTGAAAGCGCCGATGCTCGTCGGCTTCTTCCTCGCGGGCCTCGTGATCCACGGCGGGCTTCAGGGCTGGTGGATTGCCCCGATTCTCGGCCGGCTGAGCGAGACGCCGCTCTATCTGGCGTCGACGCTCCTGACGGCGTTCAACGACAACGCGCTCATCACGTATCTGGCGACGCTCGTCCCCGACTTCAGCGATCCGCTGAAAATCGCCGTCGTCGAAGGCGCGGTGACGGGCGGCGGATTGACCGTCATCGCCAACGCCCCGAACCCCGCCGGACAGGCGCTGCTGGGCCGGTTCTTCGGCAATGCGGTCAGTCCGTTCGGCCTGCTGCTCGGCGCGCTGCTGCCCACGGCGATCGCCATCGCCGCGTTCAGACTGTTCTAGCGGCCGACGAAAGCCTCATCCAATCTGCGTGCTGCCCGCCGTGTGGATGTACGCCTCTTCGCCGTGCTGCGTGGTATCGAGCCCTTCGCTTTCCGCCTCTTGCGTTGCGCGAAGCGGGAAGATGGCTCCAACAATCTTCAACAGGACGAACGTGACGACGCCGCTGTACGCCATGGCAGCGAGCACCGCGGCGGCTTGAATCCCCAACTGCTTGGGATTGCCGTACAGGAGCCCGTCGGCCACGCCGTTGAACGCCTTTTGTGCGAACACGCCCGTGAGCAGCGCGCCGACCGTGCCGCCGACGCCGTGCGCGGCGAGCACGTCGAGCGAGTCGTCGAATGACGTCTTGGCGCGCAGAATCAACGCGAAATAGCTCGGGATGGCCGCGATGCCGCCAAGCACCAGCGCGTTCAGCGGGCTCACGAATCCCGCGGCCGGCGTGATGGCGACCAGGCCGACGACGATCGCGGTCGCGGCGCCGACGGCGGTGGCCTTCTTCTGACGAACGGCGTCGAGCAGCGTCCAGACGACCAGCGTGCCGGCCGGTGCCAGCATCGTCGTCGTGAACGCGAGCGCGGCAGAGCCGTTGGCCGCAACAGCGCTGCCGGCGTTGAATCCGAACCAGCCGAACCACAGCAGGCCGGCGCCGAGCAGGACGAACGGGACATTGTGCGGCAGCAGCGCCGCCGACTTGGCGTCACGCCGCGGTCCGACGCACAGCACGGCCACGACGGCCGCGACGGCCGCGTTGACGTGGACGACGGTGCCGCCCGCGAAGTCCAACGCGCCCATCTGCGCGAGCCAGCCGCCGCCCCACACCCAATGCGCGATGGGGCTATAGACGACGATCGACCAGAGCGTGATGAAGAGCACGTAGGCCGAGAAGCGCATGCGCTCGACGATCGAGCCCGAGATCAGCGCGGCGGTGATGATGCAGAACGTGCCCTGGAAGCACATGAACAGCGCGTGCGGGATCAGCGCCGTCGAAAAGCCCGCCGGCAGATCCACGCCGACGCCGTGCATGAAGAAGGCGGCGGTGCCGCCGATCCAGTTGTTGCCGGGCGCGAACGCGAGTGAATAGCCGATGAGCGCCCAGGCCACGCCGACGAAGCCAAGGGAGATGACGCTCATCATCATCGTGTTCAGCGCGTTCTTCGACCGCACCAACCCGCCATAGAAAAAGGCGAGGGCCGGCGTCATCAGGAGCACGAGCGCCGTCGCGACGAGCATCCACGCCGTATCTGCCGCATTCACCATGTTCGCCATCCCCCGATGTCGACCGTTAGATGTCGCGCTCGCCCGTACGAATGTTGTAGCTGTGCTCGATCGGCGTCACGAACACCCGTCCGTCGCCGATCTCGCCCGTGCGCGCTGCCTTGATGATGGCCTCGATGACCTGATCGGCCACGTCGTCGTGCACGACGACTTCGATCTCGACCTTCGGCAACAGCGTCACGCTGTATTCCTTGCCGCGGTAGATCGCGGTGTGCCCCTTCTGGCGGCCGTGCCCTCGCACTTCGGTCACGGTCATGCCGGGCAGGTTCAGTTGCTCGAGGGCTTCCCGCACGTCGTCGACACGGTTGGGCCGCACGATGCTCTTGATCAGCTTCATCTCAGTCCTCCAGCGTCAGGCCTCCGGCGGCGCCGGAGAGCGTCGATCGGCCTGTCGTGCGGGTATCTTTTATCACGGATGGCGGTGGAGCCTGACGACGTACGCGTCGGCGATGCCCGTTGGCTGTGCCGTACAAACAAAGAGCCGCGCGCCCGCCCCTTGCGGAGCGGGCCACGCGGCCCCCGTACCTGAACGCGCGACGGCTCGTCTACGCCGGCGTCCGGGTCCCGTCGATCGAACTATCCGATCTCGGTCGGCTCGACGATCTGGAAGTCCGGATACGCCGAGTTGCCGTGCTCGCCCGAGTCCAGCCCCTCGATTTCCTCTTCACGCGAGACGCGCAGGCCCATGGTGCCCTTGATGGCGTACCACGTGAGCAAGGAGAGGACGAACACGAACGCGCCGACCGAGACGATGCCGATGAGCTGCGGCATGAGCTGCGACATGCCGCCGCCCATGAACAGGCCGGGCTTGACGACGGCCGCGGCGGGATCGTTCGGCACGTTCGGATTGGCGAATAGCCCAACGGCCAGCGTGCCCCACACGCCATTGGCCAAATGCACCGACAGTGCGCCGACGGGGTCATCGAGCTTCAGCTTGTCGAAGAAGAACACCGCGCCGACAACGAGCGGTCCCGCGATCGCGCCGATGATGAGCGCGCTGCCCATGCTGACGAAGGCGCACGGCGCCGTGATCGCCACGAGCCCCGCGAGGCAGCCATTGAGCGTCATGCTGAGATCCGGTTTGCCCGCGATGAGCCAGATCGTGATGAGCGACGTCACGCTCGCGGCGGCCGCGGCCGTGTTGGTCACAGCCGCAACGTGCGCAATCGATGCCCAGTCGGCAGCCATCGTCGAGCCGGGATTGAACCCGAACCATCCGAACCAGAGCACGAGCACGCCGAGCGTCGCCGACGTCATGCTGTGTCCGGGAATCGGATTGACTTCACCGTTCTTGCCGTACTTGCCGAGCCGCGGCCCGAGCGCAATCACGCCCGCGAGCGCCGCCCAGCCGCCGGCCGAGTGCACGACCGTCGATCCCGCGAAGTCGAACATCCCCTGACTCGCGAGGAAGCCGCCTCCCCAGATCCAGTGGCCGATGATCGGATAGATCACGCCGATCAGCACGAACGTGAAGACGAAGAACGACAGGAACTTGATGCGCTCCGCCACCGCGCCCGAGACGATCGTCGCCGCCGTGCCAGCGAACACGAGCTGGAAGAAGAACTTCGCCCACAGCGGCGTCGTCGTCCACGAGATCGCCGTGTAGACGCCTTTGTAGGCCTCGCCAGTCAGCGGACTGTTGTCGGCACCGCTCACCATCCACAGCCCGGACGTGCCGATGAAGCCGTTGCCGTCGCCGAACATCAGGCCCCAGCCGAGAATGAGGAACGCGAGCGATGACGCCGCGAACACGATGAAGTTCTTGAACAGGATGTTCACCGTGTTCTTCGCCCGACAGAGCCCGGACTCGACCATCGCGAAGCCCAGGTTCATGAAGAAGACGAGGAAGCCGGTGATCATCACCCAGATCGTGTCGAGCGCGACCTTGGTGTTGTCGATCGCCGGCGCCGCGGGCGCCGCGTCCTGCGCGGCGGCGCTGCCGGCCCACCCGAGGACGAGGAGGGAGAGAAGGGCGCCGATGACGGCCATCCTTCGTGTGACGTGCGGTCGGTCGTTCATGGGGTTCGACTCCTTGAAATAGGAAACGGTCATGAGGGCTTCCGGCTAGGCGTCCTGCTCGCCGGTACGAATGTTCAGTCCGGCGGAGACCGGGATCACGAACACCCGTCCGTCCCCGATTTCTCCGGTGCGCGCGGCGGCGATGATCGTGGCGACGACGTCATCGACCGCGCTGTCCGCCACCACGACTTCGATCTCGATCTTGGGCAGGAGCGAGACGTTGTATTCCTTGCCGCGATAGATGGCGGTGTGCCCTTTCTGCCGGCCGTGTCCGCGAACCTCGCTCACGGTCATGCCGGGTGCCTGGATCTTCTCGAGTGCGTCGCGAACGTCGTCGACCTTGTTCGGTCGCACGATCGCCTTGATTAGCTTCATGCGCGTAATCCTCCTGGGCTGAGTGAACGAACGTCGCCCAGCACGGGACACGCGGCCCACCGTGGCCAGCAAGCCGCGGCCCGTGCCGAGGCGATTCCCCCGGTCGTGCCGTACTGCGAACCTGAACGCGCTCGGGCGGACGCCCGTCAGCGTCGTCGTCGCACGTCCCTGGCCCTGACACGGCGCAGGGAAAGTGCGAGAGCGTCAGATCGTGAGATGGGTCGAGCTCCAGTACGGCGGGTAGCTGAAGACGGGGCGCGGCGTGAGACGCCGCTCGAGGAAGGACAGGACGACAGGATTGAACGTTGCGGGAAGCAGACGCGCGGACGCCGAGTCGAGATGCTCGACGATGCGGACGATCTCGTTGCGCACGTGCGCGGCGCGCACTTCGGCCGCGTGGTGCGTCGGTCGAGAGACGTGCTCAGGCGAGACGGCCTCGCCGAGCGCGGCAAACATCGTGACCGCGTGGGCCGCGAGGGCCACGAGCAGCACGAGCACGACGCACCGGCGAACGGCCGCAGGCATCAGCGAGGCACACTCCACACGAGACACCGGCGGGAGCGGATCGTCACGATCGCGGCCCGCCGGCCGAGCCGCGCGCGCTCAGGCGAAGACGATTCAGCCACGCGGCGAGCGCGATGCCCGCCGCGACCGAGAGCAGCGGCGCGCCGGCTTTGATCACGATCGCGCCGCCGAGGATTGCCGCTCCGATGAAGAGACGCCAGCTCATTTCCACACCATGACGATCGTGATGAGCGCCAGCAGCCCGGCGAGCGCGAGCGTCGGCGCGGTCAGGGGTTTGTTCCAGGTCACCGTCCGCGTGCCTTCGTGCAGCAGCTTGCGGATCTGCCGAAGCTGCGTGCGCGCGAGGGAGAGCTGCCACGCGTTCTTCGCGAGATCAACAGCCTTCAGCGTCTCTTCCTCGGCACGCGGCAACGCCCGCAGGCGATAGTGCAACTCGGCGTACTTGAGCCGCGCCCAGAAGTGATCCGGATCCACCTGCGTGGCCGTCTCGAGCGCGTCCATCGACTTGTAGACCTCGTAGTTGACGGCGTACGCCATGCCGAGGCAGGTGCGGACGTCCGCGGATCGCGGGTTCGCCAACGCCTGCTCCTCCATGTGGCGGATGTACTCCGCCAGTGCGCCTGGCGGGACCGTGTGAGGGTCCCGCCAGGGCACGGCTGGCAGCAGCGAGTCGGCCGACGGTGGTTGGACGACAATCGCGTTCGACATGACCGTCTAGTCCTCGCCCTTCAGGACGAAGTCCGGATAGCAGAGCGCGCCCATCTCCGGAATGTCGAGGCCTTCGAGCTCGGCCTGCGCCGGCACGCGCTGGCCGACGACCCAGTCGATGGCCAGGTTGAGCACGAAGCTGAGCGTGAAGACGAAACCCAGCAACGTCGCGACGCCAATCAACTGCGCCACGAGCTGCCCGGCATCGCCGTAGAACAGCCCGGTGACGTTGCCCGCCACGCCGTTCCACGATCCGCCGTAGTTGCTCTTGCCGTCGGCGAACAACCCGACCGAGATGACGCCCCAGAGACCGTTGGCGCCGTGCACGGAGATCGCGCCGACGGGATCGTCGATGCGCGCGACGCGATCGAAGAACTCGACCGAGAGGCACACGAGGACGCCAGCGACGAGCCCGATGATCGCGGAGCCCACAGGATTGACGAACCCGCTCGGCGCGGTGATCGCGACCAGCCCGGCGAGGAAGCCGTTACCGGTCATCGAGGCGTCAGGCTTGCCGTAGCGGATCCACATGTAGAGAATCGAGGCGAACGATCCCGTCATGCCGGCGAGCATCGTGTCCACGGCGACCGACGCCGCGCGCAGACCGCCATTGCCGGAGAGCGCCAGCGTCGATCCAGGGTTGAAGCCGAACCAGCCGAACGCGAGGATGAAACAGCCGGTCAGCACCCAGGTCAGATCGTGGCCGGGGATCGCGTTGGGCTTGCCGTCACGCGTGAACTTGCCGATGCGCGGCCCAATCAGGATGCCCATCGCCAACGCGGTCACGGCGCCGACCGAGTGCACGACGCCCGAACCGGCGAAGTCCGCGTAGCCGTGGCCGAGACCGAAGTTGGTGCCGAGCGTCGCCAGCCAGCCGCCGCCCCACGCCCAGTTCGCGAAGATCGGATACGTGAACGCGCCCATCACGAAGGACGACACGACGAACGCGAGATACTTCCATCGTTCGGCGGCGGTGCCCGTCACGATCGTCAGCGCGGTGTCCATGAACACCATCTGGAACAGGAAGATGACCATCACGGCCACGTCGTACGTGCCGTGGTGCATCAACAGGTATCCGGTGTTGCCCCACAAGCCGAAGTCCTTGCCGAAGAGCGAGATCGTGTGCTCGGCGTTGAGGACCGAGGTGCCGCCGAGATTGGCCACGGCTCCCACGCCGCCCATCTGCAGCGCAAAGCCGATCAACCAATAGGCGCCCATGCCGACGCCATAGACCATGAAGTTCATCATCATGGTGTGGTTGGCGTTCTTCGCGCGGGTCAGACCGGTCTCGACGACGGCGAAGCCGGCCTGCATGAACATGATCAAGAAGCCGCACAACAGCGTCCACGCGAAGTTGACGGCGATCTTGTTCTGACCGATCTGGTTCAGCACGTCGGCGAGTGTCAGGCCCGCTTTGGCGTCGCTGACGGTGATGTCCGACACCGTGCCGGTCAACGAGCCGTCGGGATCGCCCTTCGCGCGCGCGTCGGCAGACGGCGGCGCGACGGCCTTGAGATCGTCCACGGTGATCGCTGCCGGTGCGGCAGCGGGTGGCGCCGCGGCCGGAGCCGCGGGCGCCGCGGGTGTCTGCGCCCGCGCGATCGCGGCGACGCCCAGACACAGCGCAAACGCTGGAATGACTACGCTCATCCTCTTGTTCATCGGTTCCTCTCCGGTCCGGCCGGGCACGGCGCGGACAGATGTTCGTGAAGACGACTCCTCATGACGCGTCTCGAGCTACTTCTTCCAGATGGCGTGCTTCATGTAGTGCTGGTTCAGCACGCCGAGAATGCCCACGAGACTGATCGCGATTCCGACGAGGACCAGTCCCAGACGCGCGCCTGTGCTCTGCGTGATGCCGAGGCTCGCAACGGCGAGGCCCCATCCCGCAACGGTGACGACAATGCCGGCAAGAATCATCGTGATGCTCCTTTGTGCGGCCTACGCGCCTTGCGGCGCTTTGGCTTTCAAGAACAGGGCGATGGACCCCGCCAGACAGACGACGAACACGAGGAAATAGAGGACGCTGCCGTCCACGAACAGACTCAAACCGAGGAACACGAATGCGATGAGAAACACGGTCAATGCGACGCCTTGGGCCGATGTGGATCCCATGACTCACCTCTCCACGGAAACGGCGCCGGCGGGGGCCGGCGTCACGAGGTGATCGATCGCGGAGGCCAGCGCCGCGCAAGGCGACGAGCACGGCCGGGCGAGCGGCTGGGGGCGTCTGCGAACGGAACGAACGTTCTTGATCGAGGCCACGGTGATTCTCCCTGTGGGGTGACGGCCCCACGCTTGGAACGAGCGGAATGACGGGTGCGCTAGATGGTGTCCTTCTCTCCGGTGCGGATGTTGTAGCTGTGCTCGGCCGGCAGCACGAAGACGCGGCCGTCGCCGATTTCGCCGGTGCGCGCGGCCGTGATCACGGCCTGAATGACGCTGTCCGCGACGGCGTCCGGCACGACGACCTCGATCTCGACTTTGGGCAGCAGACTGACGCTGTACTCCTTCCCGCGATAGATGGCGGTATGGCCTTTCTGCCGCCCATGCCCGCGCACTTCGGTGACGGTCATGCCGGGAATGTTCAACTTCTCGAGTGCCTCGCGAACGTCGTCCACCTTGTTCGGGCGCACGACGCTCTTAATCAGCTTCATAGGTTGCCTCCAGGGTCCGGACCAGCTCCTGCCTGAGCGCCCGCTGATCGTCGTCGTCCAGCTTGCGCCCCTGCTTCGTCACGTGCAGCACGTCGATGGCCTTGCGGCCTTCGGTCGAGATGAGGACCAGGTCCACGTCGCAGCCGCGATCGGAGATCGCACGGCTGATGCGATACAGCAGACCAGGCGCATCGCCGGCGACGATCTCGAGGACCGTGTACCGGCGCGAGTGCTCGTTGTCGAGGTGGATGGCGATCTCCACGTCGCGGCGATGCCGGTAGACGACGCTGCGCTCACGGCCGCGCAGCCGGGCGCGGATGTCGATGACGCCGGCGACCACGCCGCGCAACACGCGCGCGATCTCGTCGCGCGCGCCGGCGTTCTGCCGCAGGAAGCCTTCGTCGTCCGAGAACTCGAAGACGTCGAGCACCAGGTGATCGGGCGTCGTCATCGCCTGGCCGCGATGGATGTTCATGCCGAACGACGCGAGCACGCCCGAGATGTTCGAGAACAGGAACGGCTTGTCGAGCGCGGCGACGGTGAGCTCCCAGATCTCGTCGCGCTTCTCGAGCGACAGATGGACGTCGTCGGGCTTGAGGCCGCGCGCGAGGCGCACGTGCCGGTAGATCGCCGACAACCCGAAGACGCTGAGATACCGGCGCGGCAGGCCGTCGAGGAAGCGCGAGAGCTCCTCTTCGGTGATGTCGTCGGGGCACTCGGCGATGACGAGCGCGCGATCGGCTTGATCCTTCTGGATCAGCTCGTCCGCGTACCCGAGCGTCAGATGGTTGTACGTGTCGACGTAGACGCGCCAGAGGAGGTCTTCCTTCCACGGCGTGAGCGTGCCCGGCGCGACGGCATCGATATCGACGAGCGTCAGGAGCGTCAGCATCTTCAGCAGCTCTTCGCTGCCGACGTGCGACGCGAAATCGGCAATGGTCTCCGGATCGCCGAAATCCCGCCGGAAGACGACGGTCGACATGATCAGGTGCTGGCGAATCAGGAACTCGACCGTGTGGCGATCCTCTTCGGGCAGCTGCAGGCGCGCGAGCATCGGCTCGGCCAGCCGCAGGCTCTCGATCGCATGATCGTCGTCGCGCCACTTGCCGACGTCGTGATAGAGCAACGCGAGCGTGAGCAGCTCGGGCGCACGGACCTCGTTGAGGATCGACGCGAAGCGCGCCCGGCTGGCGCTCGTCGGATGCCACAACGACTCGAGGTAGCGGATCGTCAGCAGCGTGTGCTCGTCGACCGTGTACTTGTGGTAGAAGTCGCGGATCACGCGGCAGTGAATCTTCTCGAACTCCGGGAAGATCGTGCCGAGCAGCCCGCACTCGAGCATGTCGGACAGCCGCGCGGACAAGCCGGGCCGCGGCGACAGCATCGCGCGCAGCCGCAGCCGCGCGTCCTCGGTGGCGACGAAGTAGTCGGCCGTGTAGCGGCCGACGTTCTCCTGGATGCACGCGCGCACTTGATCGGAGACGGGATAGCCGTTGGCGATCGCGACCTCGAACGCCTCGAGCCAGACGGCGGGCTGCGCGACGGCTTTGACGGGATCGACGAAGCGGATGCCGTCGGGGCCGACGGCCACGCTCTCGGTGACGGCCCCGGGCTCCGACAGCGGCGCCGGCGGATGGACGATGCCGCGCGCCCACGCCAGCGCGCTCGCGACGGCGCGCGCGTGGCGGAAGTACTCGCCCATCAGCGCTTCGACGCGCTTCTGCGCGTCGGCGCCGGGAATGCCGAGCATCTCGGACACCGGCTCCTGGAGCTCGTGCGTGAGCACGTTGGTGTCGCGGCCCGACTCGACGTGCAGGATCGATCGCACGCGGAACAGGAACTCCTCGGCATCGTCGAGCCGTTCGACCTCGGGCCGCGTGCGGCCGTTGAAGACGTCGCGTGCGAGCGAGCGGATCAGCCGGACGGCCGAGATGTCGCGCAGGCCGCCGGGCGCCTTCTTGATGTCGGGCTCGAGCTGATAGAGCGTGTCGTTGAACTCGGCGTACCGTTCGTCGATCAACGTGAGCAGCACGTCCACCAGACGGCCCGCGCGCTCGGACTCGCCGCGATGGACGCGCGCGAACAGATCGTCGAACAGCCGCACGTCACCGGTGAGCAGCCGGAGATCGCACAACGCCATCAGGAACTCGGGGTTCTGCTCGTCGACGACGTCGAACTCGGCGATCTCGCGGATGTGATGGCCGACCGTGAACTTGAGATCCCAGAGCGGCTGGAGCAACGCCTTGACGAAGCGCTCCTCGTCGGCGCCAATCGCGCCGTCGAAGACGACGAGGACGTCGATGTCGGAGTTGAGACAGAGCGTGCGGCGGCCGTAGCCGCCGAGCGCGCACACGACGTACGGCCGCACCGTCTCCTGCGCCGCGCGCTCGGCCAGCCGCCGGATCAGGCCGTCGACGCTCGCCGCGTACCGGACCTGCACGGCGCGGCCGCCGCGGCCCGCGCGCGCCGCCATCGTGTACTCGTCACGGGCGGCAGCGAGCAGCGCCGATAACTGCGCATGATGTTCCTGGCGCTCGGCGTCGTGGTTGCGGACGGTCATCGTCGAATCCGTGGTCGGGTGAAGTCGATCCGGCGGACCTCGAGGCCCGCCGGATCCGATGTGTGGACTAGAAGGTCGCCGTGAAGCCGACGCTGCCCACGACCTGCGCCGACTTCTCTTTGTCGATGTTGTAGCCCTTCAGCGAGTCGCCGAAGCCGTAGACCAACACGCTGCCGTGGACGTCACCGTGCGACAGCGGATGGCTGACGCTCACGCCCGCGCTGAAGTAGCCGAACGGCGTGTCGTCGCCGTTGGCGTCGAAATAGTAGTCCTTCAGACCGAGACCGAGCTTGACCGGAATCGTGACCGCGATCGGCGCGTCCTTCTTCATCGGCACGGCGGGATTGACGCCGAGCTCGAGGTAGATGCCCTTGTCGAGGCCTGCCGGCTTGGCCAGCTCGAAGGCGAGCGCCACGGACGGCGCCAGGGCGTTGGCGAAGGATGTCGAGAACATCAGCTCCTGGATCGTGCTGTCGTCGATCTTCGGATAGGTATACGCCGTGTAGGTCGCTTTGATGTTGTGCACCGTGGCGGCGGCGTAGAAGTCCGTCTCGTAGTAACCGTACCCGGCGTCCTTGTTGGTGCCGGTGTGGAAGCTGTTGAAGAGACCGACGTTGAACGACGCCTTGTCTCCCGCGATGGCGACGTCGATGAACGGCTGAATGGTGAACTGCGGATCGAACTCCTGGCGATAGCCGCGGAAGTAGTAGGCGGTGGGGATGTCCGCCCCGACGGTTCCGGTGACTTTCTTCGCTGGAGGTTCAGGAGCCGGGGCCGGGGCCGGAGCGGTCTGCTCGCTGGCGGCCAGTGTGCTGAACGTCACGCCGGTGAAGGCGCCGCTGGTGTTGAGTCGAACCTGGGCCGGCTCTTCCGCCCATGCCGACGTCGAGATCAATCCGGTGATGACGATACCCAGCGCGATCTGCCTCATAGTTGGTTCCTTGTCTCCTGTCGCCGCCTCGGGGCCCGGGGCCGCGACCGTTGGTGTCGCCCCCCACAAGAGCAAGATGAACGCCAAGGCCGTCCGGCCCCGGAAGATCGGCGAAACACCGCGGATTTACGCATGATTTCTTCGCGTACGCCGGCGTCGCCCGCGAGCGGCCGCGCCCGGCAATCGTAGACATATTTGTCGCACGGTGTATCACGTTCCACACGAACGTTGAACGCGAGCCGCAGCCGGTCGAGCGTGATGGCCGGCCAGGCGGGGCCCGTCGCGGCGCCGCGTCCGCGAGCCGCCGAATGGCGTACAAATATGTTCAGTACAGGAATCCGGCCACAGGATTGTGGCCGGACGTGACGGCTAGAGACGGAAGAAGACGAACGTGACGAGGATGAACGCCGGAATGAGGATGCTGCCGCTGTAGACGAGATAGCCGCCGAAGCTCGGCATCCGCACGCCGCGCGATTCGGCGATCGATCGCACCATGAAATTGGGGCCGTTGCCGATGTACGAGTTCGCGCCCATGAACACCGATCCGAGACTGATCGCGGTGAGGATGCGATGCGAGACGCCGACCACTTCCGGCGAAAATCCCTGGCCCTGCGCCAGCGCCAGGAACGTGAGGTAGGTCGGCGCGTTGTCGAGAAACGACGACAGACTGCCCGACGCCCAGAAGAAGTGCCACGGCTGCGTCACGCCGAGCTCCGCGCCGCGCGCGCGCAGGATGTCGAGCGCGGGGATCATCGTCGCAAAGATGCCCGCGAAGATCACGGCGACCTCGATGATCGGATCCAGCGAGAAGTGATTGGCCTTGTGCAACGAGGCCGGCGTGCGCACGTACGAGATCGCCGCGAGCGCGATCATCACGCCCTCGCGCCACGGGCTGCCGAGGAAGGCCGCCGCCATGACGATGCCGGCGAGCCAGATCAGGTTCTCCGTCCCGCGAACGCGCAGCGGCATCCGCTGCGTCCGGTCCGCCTGCAGCCGCTGCAGCGGCTCCCTGGTGTACGCGCGGGAGTCCCAGACGAAATAGACGGCCAGGAGGATGGCCGTCGTGAACGCCCAGACCGGCGCCAGACGCAGCGTCCACGTGAACGGGACGCCCTGCAGATAGCCGAGAAACAGCGGCGGATCACCGAGCGGCGTGAGACAGCCGCCGATGTTCGACACGAGGAAGATGAAGAAGATCACGGTGTGCACGACGTGGCGGCGCTCGCTGTTGGTGTGCAGCAGCGGACGAATCAGCAGCATCGAGGCGCCGGTGGTGCCGATGAGCGACGCCACGATCGATCCGATCGCGAGAAATGCCGTGTTCACGAGCGGCGTCGCCTCGAGGTCGCCGTCCATCTGCACGCCGCCCGAGATCACGAACAGGCTGCCCAGCAGCGTCATGAACGACACGTACTCCGCCGCCGTGTGCGGCAGCACGGCCGGTGCGTGCCGGGCGTAGAGCACGAGAACCGGCACGCCGAGCACGGCGGAGACCGCGAGCTTGCGCGCGTTCGATTCCCAGACGTGCGGCGCCGCGAGAGGAATGAGCGCGATGCCCAACAGCAGGCTCGCGAACGGAACGATCCAGATCAGGGAAGGCAGAAACGCCGGGTGCTCCACGGCGTGGGATTAAACCACGAAGACGAACGCGCGCAGCGAAACCGCCGAAATTGTCGCGTTCCCGGCGCCGCTACGCGCGGAAGCGATCGCGATCGATGCCGAGCTTGCGGATCTTGTAGCTGATGATGCGCTCGGTCGAGTGCAGGAGCTTGGCAGCCTTCGACGCATTGCCGCGCGCGGTCTTCAGCGCGTCCTGAATCAGCGTCTTCTCGTACGCCGCCACCGCGTCGGAGAGCGACACGTCCTGCACGGTGCCGGACGCTTCGGCGGTCTGCAGCGTCGGCGGGAGATGATGCGGGTGCACGACGCTGCCGTCGCAGACGAGCACCGCGCGCTCGATCGCGTTCTCGAGCTCGCGCACGTTGCCCGGCCAGTGATAGCTCATCAGCATGTCGATCGCCGGCGTCGAGATGCGCTTCACTTGGTGGCCGTGCTCGATCGAGTACTTCTCGAGGAAGTGATCGACGAGCAGCAGGATGTCCGGCTTGCGCTCGCGCAGCGGCGGTACGTAGATCGTGAAGACGTTCAGGCGGTAGTGCAGATCCTCGCGGAACGTCCCCGCCGCAATCGCCTTTTCGAGATCCTGGTTCGTCGCGGTGATGAGCCGCACGTTGACCTTGATCGGATCGGTCCCGCCCAGGCGCTCGAACTCGCGCTCCTGCAGCACGCGCAGGAGCTTCACCTGCGTCGACAGGTTGATGTCGCCGATCTCGTCGAGGAACAGCGTGCCGCCTTCGGCCAGCTCGAATCGGCCCTTCTTGCGGGCCTGCGCGCCGGTGAACGCGCCCTTCTCGTAGCCGAACAGCTCGGACTCGATGAGTGAGTCCGGCAGCGCCGCGCAGCTCACCTTGACGAACGGCTTCTTCGCGCGCGGCGAGCTGTAGTGGATCGCGTGCGCGATGAGCTCCTTGCCGGTGCCGGACTCGCCGCGGATGAGCACCGTCGTGTTCGCCGCGGCGACGCGCGCGATCTGCTCGTAGACCTGCCGCATCGGCCCGCTCGTGCCGACGATGCGCGAGAAGTCGTAGCGCTCGCGCAGCTCCTCGCGCAGATGCGTGTTCTCGTCGAGCAGGCGCTGCCGCTCGGCGTCGACCAGACGCTCGACGCGAATGGCCTGCCCCACCATCGCCGAGACGAGACGCAGCGTGCGGACGAGCGAGTCGTAGTCGCGCTGGCGCTTGAACGGCAGATCGATGGCGATCGCGCCGACCGGCCGCCGGTTCACGGCGATCGGCACGCAGACGAAGCTGACCTCGCGCTTGTCGAACTCGCTGCGCGGCAGCCGCTCGCGGAACATCGGCTCGCGGCTGACCTGCGGCACGATGACCGGCTTGTTGCTCTCGACGACGCGGGCGGTGACGCCTTCGGCCAGGCCGTAGCGCGCGCCGGCGCGATCGGCGGGAACGCCGTAGGTCGCGTCGACGTGCAGGTGTCCGCCGGCGTTGATCATGGCGACCGCGCCGCGGACGAGGCCGTAGTGCCGGCCCAGGATCTCGAGGACGCGGACGAGCGCGGAGCGCAGCGTCAGCGTGCCGGACAGCGACTGGCTGATCTCGGTCAGCATCGCGACCTGGCGGATATCGCCGGCCGCGTCGATATCGTCGCTCGCGTCGAGCAGATCGGTGGGACTCATGCGTCGGGAAGCTTACCGCAGGTCGGGCCCGAACCTACCGCGCGTTCAGCGCCGTCAGGGGTGCGACGGGAGCCGGCAGCTCCGAGCGTCCCATCAGGTAGGCGTCGATGCCCTGTGCGGCGCTGCGGCCCTCGGCAATCGCCCAGACGATGAGCGACTGGCCGCGCTGCATGTCGCCGGCGGTGAAAACGCCCGGCACAGACGTCATCCAGTGCTCGTCGGTCCAGACGTTGCCGCGCTCGGTCAGCTTCACGCCGAGCTCGCCGACCACGCCGCCAGGCTCCGGTCCCAGGAATCCCATGGCCAGCAGGACGAGATCCGCGTCCATGTCGACGGTGCTGCCGTGCACGGGCTCGAATGCGACCCTGCCGTCGCGCACGACGCGCGCAACGGTCGTCGCCTGCAGCGCGCGAACGCGTCCCTGCGCGTCGCCCAGAAACCGGTCGGTCGAGATGGAATAGACCCGATCGCCGCCTTCTTCGTGCGCGGGCGACACACGGAAGATGTTCGCCCACTCCGGCCACGGATTGCCCGGCGCGCGACGGTCCGGCGGACGCGGCATCAGCTCGAACTGATGGACCGACACGGCGCCCTGACGGTGAACCGTGCCGAGGCAGTCCGCGCCGGTATCGCCGCCGCCGATGATGATGACCTTCTTGCCGGCCGCGGAGATCGCGTCGGCGTCGGCGATCGTGTCCCCTTCGTTGCGCCGGTTCTGCTGCGCCAGGTACTCCATCGCGAAGTGGATGCCCTTGAGCTCGCGGCCCGGCACCTTCAGATCGCGCGGGACCGTCGATCCGCCCGCGAGCAGGATCGCGTCGTGCTCCTGCTGAATCTTGCGCGCGGAGACGTTGACGCCGACGTGCGCGTTCGTGCGAAAGACGACGCCTTCGCCCTCGAGCTGTTGCAGCCGGCGCTCGAGGAAGGACTTCTCCATCTTGAACTCGGGGATGCCGTACCGCAGCAGGCCGCCGACGCGATCGTCGCGCTCGAAGACCGTCACGCGATGGCCGGCGCGCGCGAGCTGCTGCGCCGCGGCGAGTCCCGCCGGACCGGACCCGATCACCGCGACGCGCTTGCCGCTGCGGCGCAGCGGCATCTGCGGCATCACCCAGCCCTCGTCGAACGCGTGCTCGACGATCGACAGCTCGATGTTCTTGATCGTGACCGGATCGTCGTTGATGCCGAGCACGCACGACGCCTCGCACGGCGCCGGACACAGCCGTCCCGTCCACTCCGGGAAGTTGTTCGTCGCGTGCAGCCGCTCGATCGCGTCGCGCCAGCGGTTCTTGTAGACGAGATCGTTCCAGTCCGGAATCAGATTGCCGAGCGGGCAGCCCTGATGACAGAACGGAATGCTGCAGTCCATGCAGCGCGCGCCCTGCTCGCGCGACTGCTTCTCCTCCACCGGCAGGTAGACCTCACGCCAGTCGTGCAGGCGCTCTTCGACCGGGCGCGTCTTCTGCTTCGCCCGGTGAATCTCCATGAAGCCCGTGATCTTACCCATGCGCCACCCCGACCAGCTCCTCGAACGCGGGCTCGCGATGCTCCGATCGCGCCTGCGCCTCCGCCTGCAGCACGCGTTTGTAGTCCCGCGGCATGACTTTCACGAAACGCGCTTCGGTCTCCGCCCAGTGCGCGAGCAGATCCGCCGCGTACGTGCTGCCCGTGTAGCGCACGTGCCGCGCGACGAGGTCCTTGACGAACGCGATCTCGTCCTCGTCCTCCAGCGCTTCGAGATCGACCATCGCGCGATTGCAGCGCGCGCCGAACTGATCGGTGACGTCGAGCACGTAGGCGACGCCGCCGCTCATGCCCGCCGCGAAGTTGCGTCCCGTGCGGCCGAGCACGACCACGCGGCCGCCGGTCATGTACTCGCAGCCGTGATCGCCGATGCCCTCGACGACGGCCACGGCGCCGCTGTTGCGAACGCCGAAGCGCTCGCCGGCCAGGCCGCGGACGTAGGCCTCTCCGCTCGTCGCGCCGTAGAGCGCGACGTTGCCGATGATCACGTTCTGCTCCGGCCGGAACGTGGCGGCCTTCGGCGGATAGACGATCAAGCGGCCGCCGGACAGCCCCTTGCCGAAGTAGTCGTTCGCGTCGCCCTCGAGCTCGAGCGTGATGCCGCGCGGGATGAACGCGCCGAAGCTCTGTCCGGCCGACCCGTCGAAGTGAATCGCGATCGTGTCGTCCGGCAGTCCATCACCGCCGTGCCGCCGCGTCAGCTCGGATCCGAGCATCGTGCCGACGGTGCGATTGACGTTGCGGATCGGCAGCCGCAGGCGCACCGGCGTCTTGTCGACGAGCGCCGGCCGGCACTCGACGATCAGGCGATTGTCGAGCGCCGTGTCGAGGCCGTGGTCCTGGGCGATGACGCGGCGCCTCGCGACGTTGGGCGCCGCCTCCGGCGCCTGCAGGATCGGCGACAGATCGAGGCCCTTCGCCTTCCAGTGCGAGATCGCTTCGCGCACGTTCAGGCGATCGACGCGGCCGATCATCTCGTCGATCGTGCGGAAGCCGAGCGACGCCATGAGCTCGCGCACTTCCTCCGCCACGAAGCGGAAGAAGTTCTCCACGAACTCCGGTTTGCCGTCGAACTTGGCGCGCAGCACCGGATCCTGCGTCGCGATGCCCACCGGGCACGTGTTCAGATGGCAGACGCGCATCATGATGCAGCCGGAGACGACGAGCGGCGCGGTCGCGAAGCCGTACTCCTCGGCACCGAGCAGCGCCGCGATCACGACGTCGCGTCCCGTCTTCATCTGTCCGTCGACCTGCACGACGATACGATCGCGCAGACGATTGAGGACGAGCACCTGCTGCGTTTCCGCGAGGCCGAGCTCCCACGGCGCACCGCTGTGCTTGAGGCTCGTGAGCGGCGACGCGCCCGTGCCGCCGTCGTGACCGGAGATCAGCACGACGTCCGCGTGCGCTTTCGACACACCGGCCGCAACCGTACCGACGCCGACCTCGGCGACGAGCTTCACGTGGATCCGCGCCTGCGTGTTCGCGTTCTTCAGGTCGTAGATGAGCTGCGCCAGGTCCTCGATCGAGTAGATGTCGTGGTGCGGCGGCGGCGAGATCAGCTGCACGCCGGGCGTCGAGTGGCGCACCTTCGCGATCCACGGATACACCTTGAAGCCGGGCAGCTGTCCGCCCTCGCCGGGCTTGGCGCCCTGCGCCATCTTGATCTGCAGGTCGTCGCAGTTGACGAGATACTCGCTCGTCACGCCGAAGCGCGCCGAGGCGATCTGCTTGACCGCGCTGCGGCGCCAGTCGCCGTTCGGATCCTTCGCGTAGCGCGCCGGATCTTCCCCGCCCTCGCCGCTGTTCGACTTGCCGCCGAGGCGGTTCATCGCGATCGCGAGCGTCTCGTGCGCTTCCTGGCTGATCGACCCGTATGACATCGCACCGGTCGCGAACCGCTTGACGATCGATTCGACCGGTTCGACCTCCTCGATCGGCACCGGCGTCACATCGTCGGTCCTGAGCTGGAAGAGGCCGCGGAGCGTGCCGAGCTTGCGGCTCTGATCGTTGACGGCCTTCGCGTACTGCCGGTAGATCGCGTACTGGCCGCTGCGCGTCGCGTGCTGCAGCTTGAAGACGGTTTCCGGATTGAACAGGTGGAACTCGCCGTCACGGCGCCACTGATATTCGCCGCCGGACTCGAGGTCCGGCTCGCCGGGCACGGGCACGCTGTAGGCGCGCGTGTGCCGCTCGAGCACTTCTTCGGCGATCACGTCGGCACCGACGCCGCCGAGCCGCGACGAGGTCGACGTGAAGTACTTGTCGACGAACGCCTGATCGAGGCCGATCGCCTCGAAGATCTGCGCGCCGCAGTAGCTCGACAGGCACGAGATGCCCATCTTGGACATCACTTTGAGGATGCCGTAGTTGAGCGCCTTGATGTAGCCGGTCACGGCCTGCACGTGCGACAGGCCCTCGAGCGCGCCGCGCCGGATCATGTCGTCGAGCGTCTCGAACGCCAGATACGGGTTGACCGCGCCGGCGCCGTAGCCCATGAGCAGCGCGACGTGATGCACTTCGCGCGCGTCGCCGGACTCGATGATCAATCCGCACCGCGTGCGCAGGCCCTTGCGGACGAGATGGTGGTGCACGCCCGACGTCGCGAGCAGGCTCGGAATCGGCGCGGCCGTCTCGCTCATGCCGCGATCCGAGAGAATCAGGATGTTGATCCCCGCGCGCACGGCGGCTTCGGCCTCGGCGCAGAGCGCATCCATCGCGCGCTCGAGTCCCGGGCCGTCCTCCGCGGGATCGAACAGCATCGGCAGCGTCTGTGACGTGAAGCCGCGCACGGCGATGTGCCGCAGCTTCGCGAGCTGATCGTTGTCGATGATCGGATAGGTGATCGTGATCTGCCGGCACGACTCCGGACGCGGATCGAGCAGGTTGCCCTCGGGCCCGACCGTCGACTCCATCGACGTGACGAGCTTCTCGCGGATCGCGTCGAGCGGCGGATTGGTCACCTGCGCGAAGAGCTGCGTGAAGTAGTCGTAGAGCAGGCGCGAACGATCGGACAGCACGGCGATCGCCGCGTCGCTGCCCATCGATCCGATCGGCTCTTCGCCGCGGGCGGCCATCGGGCCGATCAGGATCTTCAGATCCTCTTCCGTGTAGCCGAACACCTGCTGGCGCTGCCGCACGGTGCGCGGCGATGGCCGCGGCACCTCCGGCGCATCGGGCAGATCCTCGATGTGCAGCAGGTTGTCGGCCAGCCACTCGGCGTACGGCTGCGCCTGCGCCAGCGTCTCCTTCACTTCCTCGTCGTCGACGATGCGGCCCTGCTTCGTGTCGACGAGGAAGATCTTGCCGGGATGCAGGCGCTCCTTGATGAGCACGTTCTCCGGCGCGACGTCGAGCACGCCGGTCTCCGACGCCATGATGACGAGGTCGTCCTTCGTCACGCAGTAGCGCGACGGACGCAGGCCGTTGCGATCGAGCACGGCGCCGATGACGGTGCCGTCGGTGAACGCGATCGACGCCGGGCCGTCCCACGGCTCCATCAGCGACGAGTGGTACTCGTAGAACGCCTTGCGGGCGGGGCTCATGCTGTCGTGAGCCTGCCACGGCTCGGGGATCATCATCAGGATGGCGTGCGGCAACGAGCGGCCCGCCATGACGAGGAACTCGAGAACGTTGTCGAACGTCGCCGTGTCGCTGCCGCCCTCACGGATGATCGGCAGGATTTTCGCGAGGTCGTCGCCGAGCACGTCCGACTGGAACAGCGCCTCGCGCGCCTTCATCCAGTTGATGTTGCCGCGCAGCGTGTTGATCTCGCCGTTGTGCGCGACGTACCGGTACGGATGCGCCAGCGGCCAGGACGGGAACGTGTTCGTGCTGAAGCGCTGGTGCACGAGCGCCAGCGCCGACTCCATCTCCGGATCCGCCAGATCCGGGAACATCGTCTCGATCTGGTCGGCGATGAGCATGCCCTTGTAGATCAGGGTCTGCGACGACAGGCTGACGACGTAGAACGACTTCTTCGCCGGCAGATCGAGACCGTCGACGAGGTGCTCGATGCGCTTGCGGATGACGTAGAGCTTGCGCTCGAACCGCGCATCGCCTTCGGGCGACGCGCCCGGCGCGGGCATGTCCGCGCCCCGGCCGATGAAAATCTGCTTGAACACGGGCTCGACCGCGACCGCGCTCGGACCGATGTGGTGGTCCTGCGACGGCACGTCGCGCCAGCCCAGCACCTGCTGGCCTTCTTCGACGACGATGCGCTCGAAGCGGGATTGGATCTCGCGACGCGTCGTTTCGTCGCGCGGCAGGAAGACGAGGCCCGCGCCGTAGCCGCGCTCGGCCGGCAGCGTGATGCCCTGCGCCGCCATCTCGCGGCGGAAGAACCGATCGGGCATCTGTAACAGGATGCCCGCGCCGTCGCCGGTGTTCGTCTCGCAGCCGCACGCGCCGCGGTGCAGCAGGTTGATCAGCAGCTGCAGCGCTTGCTGAACGATCGCGTGCGAGCGCCGGCCCTTGATGTGCACGACGAAGCCGACGCCGCAGGCGTCATGCTCGTGCCGGGGGTCGTAAAGGCCTTGAGGAGAGGGCTGCCCGTCGTAATCCACACCTGTTTATGAACTAGTCGGGGCGAAAATACGAACGGAATTTTCTTATCGGCCCCATGCGTACCGCTTCTGAGGCCGGAAGCGACAAAACGGTCGCGTCAATCGAGGTCCGGCAGCAGCTTCAGCTTCGGCCGGATCTCTTCGAGGATCCGCTTCATTTCCAGCACGACGCGCGGCAAGCGGTTGGCCTTGGGATAGATCCAGCCCGTCTCGCGGAAGAGCTGGCGGCCGGCGATGCGCGCGCAGTGGAGCTGCCCGGCGCCAACTTCGCGCGCGATCGCCTGATACGGCACGATCGAGATACCGAGGCGCACGCGGACCAGCTGCTTGATGATCTCGACGTTCTCCGTCTCCGTGACGACGCGCGGGGTGATCTGCTCGCGGGCGAAGAACTCTTCGATCGTGCGGCGGCTGTTGGAGCCGGCTTCGAACAGCACGAACGGCTGGCGGGCCAGGTCCTGCGGCAGGATGTGCTTCTTGCGCGCGAGCGGATCCTGCGGCGACGTCACGAGCAGCAGCTCTTCGCGGAGCACGGGCTCGATGATGAGCTGCGAGTCGTCGACCGGCAGCGTGACGAG
>DASZVJ010000210.1:0-14103 GCA_035547155.1 Vicinamibacterales bacterium | reverse complement strand
ATCTGCGCGGCGACTGGCAGCGGCTCTGCGGTCGCAATCGGCAGCGAGCGCGGCGCAGCCGTCGCAATCAGCTCGGGCGGCGGCGCCGCCGGCGCAGGCGTCTCAATCGGCAGATTCGCGAGACCGCGCCGAAGCGCCTCTCGGAACAGCAGCGCCGTCTGGAAACGCCGCTCGGGCGCGCGCGTGAGCGAGATGTCCAGCACCTGCGCCAGCCACGCCGGCAGATCCTCACGAACGGATCGCGCGGGGGTCGGCGTGTCGTTGATGCGCGATTGCGCCATTTCCAACGGCGTGTCGCCCTTGAACGGCAACCGGCCCGTCGTCAGGTGATAGAGAACGACGCCGGTCGCATAGAGATCGGTCCGCGCGTCGATCTCCTGTCCGAGCACCTGCTCCGGCGCCATGTAGGCGGGCGTGCCCATCATGAAGCCGGCGCTCGTCAAGTGCTCCGTCCCCGCGACGCGCGCGATGCCGAAGTCCATGATCTTGATCGACCCGCCGTCGGTCACCATCAAGTTCGCGGGTTTCAGATCGCGATGGACGACGCCGAGGCTGTGCGCGTGGGCGAGTGCGGACAGCGTCTGCATGCAGAGGTCGGCGGCTTGATCGACAGGCAGCGAGCCCTTGCGCGAGCAGAGCCGCTCGAGCGTCTCGCCGCGCACGAACTCCATGACCATCAGCCACTGGCCTTCGTGCTGGAGGAGCTCGTAGATCGTGGCGATGCCGGGATGATTCAGGCGCGCGACGGTCACGGCCTCGGCGCGGAACCGCCGGGCGACCGTCGGGTCGTTCAGCTCGGTATTGAGAACTTTGATCGCAACTTCGCGGTGAAGGGTCTCATCGATCGCCCGGTAGACGGTGCCCATGCCGCCCCGGCCGATCTGTTCCGTCACGCGATATTTGCTGATGTGTTGCCCGACCATACTCCGACATCTGTGGCGGCGCGCCGACGGAAAGACTTCGGAGTCTACACCGCCGCGGTCGGGTACTCAATCGGCAGGTCCTCGCGGTCTCCCCATTCCTTCCACGATCCGGTGTAGGTGCGGACGTCGGGAAAGCCCAGCAGCCGCAGCGCGACGTACGTGTGCGCGGCGCGATAGCCGCCCTGGCAATAGGTCATGACCGTCTTGTCCCGTGTGACGCCGGCCGCGTCATACATCGCGCGCAGGTCCGAGACATTCTTGTAGGTGCCGTCCGGCGCCAGGTTCTGCGTCCACTCGAGGTGCACGGCGCCTGGAATCGCACCGCCGCGCTTCGCCCGCACCGCCGTGCCGAGATATTCCTCCCGGCTCCGCGTGTCGACGATGGCGACGTCGGGCCGGCCGAGCGCGTCGCGGACGTCCCGCCACGTGGCGACGCGGCCGTCGACGAGCGAGCCATGCCACGTGCCAGGCGTCGGTGCGAGCGCATCGCGGGTGACCGGCCGTCCCTCACGCAGCCACCGGCCGAGGCCGCCGTCGAGGATCCGGACGTCCGGATGGCCGAGGTATTCGAGGAGCCAGAGCACGCGCGCGGCACGCATGCCGGAGTTGTCCTCGTAGATCACGACCGGCCGCTCGGACGAGATGCCGCGATACGCGCACAGGTGGCCCACCATCCACATGAACGCGTGCAGCGGGGCGTCGCTCGTGTCGATCAGGCTCATGCCCCAGACGTCGAAGTGCAGAGCCGTGGCGATCAGCCCGCGGCTGAACTCGTGCGCGGGCCGCGCGTCGATGACCATCGGCGGCTGACCGCTCGACAACGCGTCCTGCAACTCGGCGGGCGTGATCAACAGCGACATGACGCGCTCAGGATAGCGCGTACCGAACGAGGAACAACACGGCGAAGACGTAGACCAGCGGATCGACGTCTCGTGCGCGGCCGGTCACCGGCTTGAGGATCGCGTACGCGATGAAGCCGAACGCGATCCCATCCGTGATGCTGAACGCCAGCGGCATCGTCACCAGCGCGAGGAACGACGGCAGCGCGTCGGTGAAGTCGTCCCACCGGATGTGCCGCACGCTCTCCATCATCATCACGCCGACGAGAATCAGCGCGGGCGCGATGATCGGATACAGCGTCAAGCCCGCGCCGGAGCTGTAACCGCCGCCGACCATACGCACGAGCGGTGAAAAGAACAGCGAGACGAGAAACAACGCGGCGGTGACGACGCTGGCCAGACCGGTGCGGCCGCCAGCGGCGACGCCCGTCGAGCTTTCGACGTAGGCCGTGACCGTCGACGTGCCGAGACACGCGCCGGCGACGGTGCCGATCGCGTCAGCGAGCAGCGCCTGCCGCGCGCGCGGCAGCGTGCCGTTCCTCACGAGGCCCATGCGGCCGGCGACGCCGACGAGCGTGCCGATCGAGTCGAACAACGCGAGGAAGAAAAAGACGAAGACGGCGTCGAAGAGCTTTGGGTTGAGCGCGCCGGCGATGTCGAGCTTGAAGAACGTCGGCGCGAGCGACGGCGGCGCAGAGGCGATGCCATGAAACGTCGTCAGGCCCAGCACGAGCGCCGCGACCGTCGCGGCGACCATGCCGATCAACGCGGCGCCGCGCACGCCGCGCGCCTGCAGGATCGCCATGAGCGCGAGCGTCCCGAGCGTCAGCAGCACGGGCGCCGATCCGAGATGTCCCAGCGCGACGAGCGTGCCCGGCGAATCGACGATCACGCCGCCCCACTCCAGGCCGATGAGTGTGATGAGCAGTCCGATGCCGACAGTGATCGCGTGCTTCAGCGACTCCGGCACCGCGACGATGACGCGCTCACGCAAGCCGATGCCGGCTGTGGCGATGAAGATGACGCCGGCGATCGCAATCGCGCCGAGCGCGATCGGCCACGGCGTGCCGCGTGCGAGCACGACCGTGAACGCGAAAAAGAAATTGTGTCCCATCGCGGGCGCGACGGCGATCGGATAGTTCGCCGCGAACGCCATGATGAGCGTCGCGAGCGCCGACGCGAGGCACGTCGCCGTCAGCACGGCGCCGGCATCCATCCCTGCGGCCGACAACACCGCCGGCTGCACGAAGATGATGTACGCCATCGTCAGGAACGTCGTCGTTCCCGCGAGCATCTCGGTGCGGACGGTCGTGCCGGCAGCGGAAAGGCCGAAGAGGCGCTCGAGCATGGACGCGCGGATGAGATAACCGCGAGGCCGGGCTGCGAGTCAAGGTCGGAACGGCGTTTCCAGACACGCCGTTCCCGGTCCCGATATTCAGGAAGAGCGTAATTTAGGAAGAAAAAAAGGAGAGAACGGTCTTGCGTTGCCTAACGGCCTCCGGGGAAGGAGACCGTGCGGGTCGTTACCTAGTAGTGGGACCGGGAACGACGAGGCCAATTATGTGAATTGTTTCACAAGGAAGTCAAGCCCCTGGCGATCTTCGCGCGAAAGTGCGCATAAAAGGCCGCTATGCTGAGGTGTGTCCTTCCGAAGATGGATGAAATGGATCGCGGTCGCCGGTCTCGTCGGCGGCGCGGCGCTGCTGGCCGTCTGCCTGTGGCTGCTGCGGCCGGCGCACATCAAGGCCATGGCGGAGCGCGAGCTGTCGCGCCATCTGAACCTGGACGTCACGATTGACACGATTGCCGTCACGCTACTGCCGCGGCCGCAGGTCAGCGGCACGGCGCTGACGTTCCGTCTGCCCGATCGGCCGGACCTGCCGCCCTTCATCCAGATCGATCGCTTCGAGATGAACGTCGGCCTGCTGTCGATGGTGCGCAAGCACGTCAGCACCGTGCGCGCCGACGGCCTGCATATCGCCGTGCCGCCAGCCAGGGGCCGGCAGGCGCTGAAGCAAGGCGGTGATCTGTCCGGCGCGCAGTCGGGCGTGATGAAGGACGTGATCATCGATCGCTTCATCACGCACGACGCCGAGTTGAAGTTCGTGCCGGGCAATCCCAAAGACGATGCGCTGGTCTTCGCCATTCCGCAGCTCGAAGTCGACAGCATCGGCTTCGACCTCGAGATGCCGTTCACCGCGACGGTGATCAATCCAACGCCACGCGGCACCGTCAACGCCACTGGCCGCATCGGCCCGTGGCAGCGAGACGATGCGACCGCGCTCCCGCTGTCGGCCGACTTCACGTTCGAGGACGCAGACCTGTCGACGATCAACGGCATCGCGGGCCGCGTCGACGCCAAGGGCAGCTTCAGCGGCATCCTCACGTCCATCTCCGTCAGCGGCAGCGCGACGGTGCGCGACTTCAGCCTCGACCTCGGCGGCCATCCCGCCCAGCTCACGTCGAGCTTCGACACGCTCGTCGACGGGACCGACGGCACGACCATCCTCAAACGCGTCGACGCCGTGCTCGGCCACACGACGATGCGCGTGACCGGCGCGATCGAGAATCGACCCGGTCCCGGCCGGCACGATGTCGAGCTCGACGTCGCGATCAAGAACGGGCGCATCGAGGATCTCCTGTCGCTCGTGCTCGACACGCCGAAGCCCGTGATGCTCGGCGACGTGACGCTGGCGACGAAGATGAAGCTGCCGCCGGGCGCCGCACGCGTGCGCAATCGCATCAGCGTGACGGGGACGTTCGGCCTCGAGGACGCGCGCTTCACCAACGCGCAGGTGCAGAGCAAGCTGCAGGATCTCAGCCGCCGCAGCCAGGGCAAGGACGAAGACGACGCGATCGGACGCGTGCTGTCCGATCTCCATGGCCGGGTGAATCTCTCCAAGGGCGTCGCACACCTGTCGCAGCTCACGTTCCAGGTGCCCGGTGCGCGCATCGCGCTCGACGGCGGCTACGATCTCGGCAACGGCGCGCTCGACTTCACAGGCACGCTGCGCATGGACGCGACGGTGTCGCAGGCCGTCGGCGGATTCAAATCGATCTTCATCAAGCCGTTCGACGGCCTCTTCCGCAAGAACGGCGCGGGCGCCGTCCTGCCGATCAAGATCGGCGGCACGCGCGATGCGCCGAAGTTCGGCCTCGACGTCGGCAAGGTGATCAAGCGGAAGTAGATGTCGCTTACGCGCGCAAGGCGCGCGTCGGATCTCGCCGCAGCGCCCGTCTGATCGGCAGGTAGCTCGCAACGAGCGAAACGGCAATCAACACCGCCGCCGCGCAGAGATAGCTGACCGCGTCGGTCGACGTCACACCGTACAGCAGTGACCCGACGAGACGTCCGAACGCCATGGCGGTGACAAGGCCGCACGCGAGACCCGCGCCGGTTGAAACGGATGCCTGTTTCAGGAACATCCACACGAGATCCCTCCAGGTCGCACCCAGGGCCATCCGGAGGCCGATCTCACGTGTCCGCGCGGCAATACCAAAGGCGAAGACACCGAACACGCCAAGCGCGGCGAGCAGGAGCGACGTTCCAGCAAACGCGCCGATGATGAGCGCGCTGAACCGCGTCGATCTCGCCGATCGATCGACGACGTCGTCGAGCATCCGGACATTGGCGAGACTCAAATCGGCGCTGACGTCGTGCAGCACGTGACGAATGGACGGGACGACCCGATCTGGCGGCAGCGCCGTGCGTACCAGCAACGTCGTCGCGAACGACGGATCTTCCAGATACGGCACGTAGACTTCGGCCGGCGCAGCGTGCCGCCGATCCTCGGAACGCACGTTGCGGACGACGCCGACGACGCGGCGGCCGCCGATCAGACGCGAGTCGAAGCTGGTCGAGAGCGATTGACCGAGCACGTCTCCTAACGGCCAGAGCATCCGCGCGGCCGTTTCGTTGACGATAACCGCGCCCGCCCGAGGTACCGACGTCGTCGAGTCCGGCAGCATCGGCGCCACGGCGAGCGCACTTGCATCATCGCCCGTGAAATCCCGCCCTTGTATGAGCGTCATTCCCATCGTTCGGAAGTAGTCGGGACTGACGTTGTGATAAACGGCGGAATACCCGCGCGAGGATGCCGGCAGCGTGACGATCGTCCGCGTGAGATTGTCGTCGAGCGGAAGATCCAGCGTGCTCGCTGCCGCCTGCACGCCCGGCATGGCGCGCAGCCGTTCGAGCGCGCTCTCGATGTCCGATGCCGCACGCTGCCAGCGATCCGGCGCCACCGTCCGAAAAAACGGTACTCGTGCGTCGATGCTGATGACGTGATTCGGATCGAATCCGAGATCGACGGCTTCGAGCCGGATGAGCGTCCGCGCGAACAGCATGGCGCCCGCGAGCAGCACGAAACAGATCGCCAGCTCTGCCGTGACGATGACGCGTTGCGCGCGGATGTTCGAGCCTGACTGCGTCGTCCATTCGGCGGCGAGATCGTGACCGAGCCGAGGATCGAGCCGCGAGAGCCTGATGGCAGGAAGCACGCCCGTCACGAACGTCGCCGCCGCCGCGAGCAGCACCGAATAGATCAGCGCGGAGCCATCGAGGCGCGCGCCGGTCACGCGCGGTACGTCGGCGCCGGCCAGCCGCACCGCCAACGGCAGCAGCATCGCGGCGAGGACGAGACCGACCGCGCAGCCAAGGGATGCCATCGCCGCGGCCTCGGCCAGCAGCAGACGCACGATCCGTGAACGATTCGCGCCGAGCGCCGCACGGACGGCCAGCTCGTGTCGACGCGCGATGCCGCGCGTCAGCAACAGATTCGCGACATTGGCGCATCCCACCAGGACGACACACGTCACGGCGGCAAACAAGGTCATGAGCGCGAGACGATGGCCGCCTACGAGCGAGTCCTGTAACGACGTGACCGCAATCGTCCAGCCTGCATTCGTGTCCGGATATTCGCGCGCGAGGCCCTCGGCGATCGACTGCAGATCCGCTCGCGCGCGCGGGAGGCTCGTCTCCGGCGCGAGACGCACGATGGCGCCGTCGTCGCGCGCGTCGCGCTGGCGCAGGCTCGGCCGCATGGCCGTCCAGAGCTCGGTGCCTTCCGGCAACGAGAATCCCGGCGGCATCACGCCGACGACGAGGCCCGTCGGCACACCTTCGAGCCGAATCGTGCGGCCGACGACGGCCGGATCGCCACCGAACGCGCGCATCCACAGCGCGTGACCGATGATGATCTCGCGGCGATCGAGCGGACTCGATCGCTCCGGCACCGCGCCGAAGTCGCGGCCGAGCACCGGCGAGACGCCGAGCAGTCCCAGGAAATTCGTCGTCACCGACGCGTCGCGAACTTGGATGGACGCATCCCCCACGCCGATGACGGTCGGCGTCGTCGACACGCCGAACAACGCCAGATCCTCGATGGTGCGTGATCGCGCCAACACGTCGGCCGCGTCCGCGCCGGACACGCCGCGTCCCTCGAGTCCTTCGGACAGCTTCGTCTCCGAGATTCGCGCGAGGCGTTCCGGCTGACGATATGGCAGCGGGCGAAGCAGCACGGCGTCGACGAGGCTGAACATCGCCGTACTGGCGCCGATACCAATGCCGAGCGTGGCGACGACGACTGCTGCGAACAGCGGACGCTGACGAAAGATGCGAATGCCGCTACGCCAGCCCCGCCACGCACGCTCGGCCGCGGGCAGGCGCCACATCTATTCCGCTTCGCGGTTGAGCCGCTTCGCTTCGTTGCGGCGCTCTTCCTGGAGCCGCTCGAGCTCGACGTCGGAGTGATCGGCGAAGCGCATCGCGGCGGCGATCGCGCGATGCTGCGCGACGTCGGCGATGAGGCGATGCATCTGCTGGCAGACGCGGCGATAGGCGGGATGGCCGGCGGGCGCGGTGCGCAGCTCGATGACGTGCATCGCCTCACGCGCGTTCATGTCCATGACGAAGCGCACGCGATACGCCATCGCGACGGCGTATGGCGCGACGTGCGACAGACCCGCGGCGTGCAGCGCGTCGTGGAGCCCGGCCGATCGATCGAGCGCCTCGTTCCAGTCCGCTTCCCCGCCCGCCTCGACGATCGCTTCGGGCCTCGTGTACCCGTGGCTCGTCGTCAAGGTCTGCCACTCGATCGTGAGCAACCGGTGGCGCTGGAGATCGCGGAACGCGCCGTAGTCGGTCAGCACGTCGAAGCGATAGGACGTCCGCTCGAACGCGCGGCCCGGCTTGTGCCGGCGATTCGTGCGATCACCGACGTACGCCTGCAAGACGGCGGCGCGCTCGTCCGCGGACATGCGCCGCGCGATCGCCAGCAGCTCCGCATCCGGGCGCGACGACACGGCGTAGAGCGCGGCGGCGACGACTTTGACTTCGCCGTCGGGATCGAAGTCCGTCAGCGTGACTTCGTCCGCTGGCGGCACCTCGCCATGTGCGGCGTCCACGCGGTTGGCCATCTCGACCGTCCGCGCGCGCGTATCGGCCAGATACCGGCTCCAGCGATCGCCACGTTCCGGCTGATCGACGCGCGTGAGGAACGCCGGGATCACGCGGCGCAGCTCGACGAGCATCGCGTCGGCGGCCGCCCGCACTTCGGCGAGCGGATGCGCGCGCATCCGCAGCAGCAGCGACTCGTACGCCTGCCCCGTGCCGTACATCCCGACGTTCGACTGCGTCGCCGACGGCAGCAGCCCGCGCAACGTGTCGAGCGCCTTGGCGCGAATCGCCGATCGATACACGGCATCGGAATCGCCTTCGGCCTTCGGATAGCGGCGCTCGAACCACGCCCGCATCGGATCGAT
This sequence comes from Vicinamibacterales bacterium, assembly GCA_035547155.1. GTDB lineage: Bacteria > Acidobacteriota > Vicinamibacteria > Vicinamibacterales > SCN-69-37 > CAZNMF01. Next base: position 5,579 of record DASZVJ010000210.1, on the reverse strand, counting down.
CCAGCGCGCATAGATCTCGAACATCGCGCCGAGCGTGTCGACGTAGCGCTGGCGCAGCGGATGGCCGTCGAGCTCGGCCGGCACGTGAAAGCGCCACGCGCCGTCGCGCCGTTCGGTGTACGGGATATAGCGCGTCGACTGCTCGAGATACGCCATCAGGCGCCCGCGCTCGAGGACCTTCGTCAGGATGTTCGACGCGTCCTCCACGGCCAGATGCACGCCGCCGAGCTGCGCGACGGAATCGTCGCCGTACTCGTTGAAGACTTTTTGATAGAGACGGTCCGCCCGCTCCGTGCCGATCGCCGCGCCAGCCGGTCCAGCAGCCTGGACGTCGCCGACGAACTCGTCGAGAAAGAGCCGGCGCAGCGGCTTCGCCGATCGCGAGTAACGCGCGAACAGCGCGCCCTTCACGGTCTCGGGCAGATTGACGAGCGCGAAGATCGGCCGATCGAGGTTCGTGAAATACGGTGCGATCGCGGCGTTCTCCGCGGCCGACAGCACGGACGCGCTCGCCATCTACTCCTCGTCGTCCTTCGCCCAGTACCGGCGGAACTCTTCCATGAACGTCAGCGACTCGAGACTGGTCATGCGATCGAAGAACATCACGCCGTCGAGATGATCGGTCTCGTGCTGAATGACGCGCGCGGGCAGGCCCGACGCGACGAGCTCGAAGCGGCGGCCCTGTCGATCGAGCGCACGGACGCGCACCGCTTCAGGACGAGGCACCTTGCCGCGGATGTCCGGAATGCTGAGGCAACCTTCCCAGCCTTCGACGGTCGCGGCGCCGTCGATCGGCTCGATCTCGGGATTGATGATCGTGATGAATGGCATGTCCTCGTCGCCAGTCATCGGCGTCACGACGTCCGCCGATCGCACGCCGGCGACGAACACGCGCACCCCTTCGTGGACCTGCGGTCCAGCCAAACCGATGCCCGTGTATTCCTGCATCGTCTCGAACATGTCGTCGATCAGCGCCTGGACGCGCGCGGATTTGATCTCGGCCGGTGTGAGCGGCTTCGCCTTCGCACGAAGCACGGGGTGCCCCATGTGGGCCACCTTCAGAATCGCCATGACGGAATTATATGGGCGCACTCACGCGTCGTGCGGCGCGGACGCGACGGGCACGTCCGGCTTGACACGAGGAGCGCGGGGCGGGAACCGGCAATCGTGGATCTCGAGATCGGCGACCGCGCCCTCGACGAGCGCGGGCACGTCGATCGCCTGCTCGGCACGCTCGACTGCACGCAGCGACGCACGCGTCGCCGGAAATCTTGGTGTGAACAGCGTGCAGCAATCCTCGTCCGGCACGATCGAAATCGGATACGTCCCGATCCGTTGCGCATCGGCCGTGATCTCCTCTTTGTCCATGCCGATCAGCGGCCGAAGCAGCGGCAGCGTCGCGACGTTCCCGACGACGGCGAGATTGTCGATCGTCTGCGACGCAACTTGACCGACGGCATCGCCAGTGACGAGCGCCCGCGCGCCCGAGTCCTGCGCGATCCGCTCCGCGATGCGCAGCATCATGCGGCGATAGACGACGACGCGCAGCGGTGGCGGCACCGAGACGACGATCTTCTGCTGGATCGCACCGAATGGAACGAGGAACAGACGCGACCGAAGCTGAAAGCGCGTCAGCGTCTCGACGAGCTCGCGCGCCTTGTCCTGCGACGTACGAGACAGAATCGGATACGAGTGGAAGTGGACGAAGTGCGTCCGGCATCCGCGGCGGATCAGTCGCCACGCGGCGACCGGCGAGTCGATGCCGCCCGAAAGCAGCGTCAGCACTTTTCCGCCTGTCCCGATGGGCAAGCCACCCGTGCCCTGCTCGCGATCGAACGAAAAATACGCATCGTCGGTCAGCACTTCGATGCGGATGACGAACGCCGGACGCGAGAGATCGACACGCCACCCCGTGGCTTCCTGCACGCGCTTGCCAATGTTCCGCTCGATCTCGGGTGACGACATCGGAAATCGCTTGTCCGCGCGGCGCGCGAGCACACGGAACGACGCCGCGTCGCAACCGGCCAGACCCGCGAGGATCGCGTCGCCAATCGCGTCGAGGTCCGGCTCGACGTGATGCGCCAGCGCGAAATTCCCGATGCCGGGTATGCGCGAGAGCCGCGTGCGCACCTCGGGCCAGTCCGCAGGATCGTCGAGCGTGATCACGATGCGGCCGATCAGCGCGCGCACCTGCGACACACGCAGATCGCGCAGGGCCGTGCGAATCACGCGCACGAGCGTATGAATGAACCACGGCCGATTGCGGCCTTTCAGCGCAAGCTCACCGTAGTGGACGACGACGGAAGACACGGAAGCATTATCTCAGGCTACGGGCTACAGGCTTCGGGCTACGGGTTGCGTTTGACGGAACCGTAGGGGCCCGCCCTTGTGGCGGCCCCGTGGATCGGACGGCCATGGACGATGATCGGGGGCGGCCACAAGGGCCGCCCTTACAATGCGGCGACGATCGCGTCCGCCGCGATTCTGCCGCTCAGCGCGGCGCCCTCGATCGTCGCGGGCAATTCCGTGTTCGTCCAATCACCTGCCAGATAGAAGCCGGCGATCGGCGTTGTCGCGCTCGGACGCACGGGACCGCCGGGGGCCAGAGAAAACGACGCGCGGTGCTCGCGAACGACGACCGAGCGCAGCACGCGACGCGCGCGCATCTCGGGCAGCGCCGAAGACAACTGCGCGACAGCCGCAGCGGCGATGGCGGCGTTGTCCTGATTGACGAGATCGATCGCGCCGCTGGACACGATCGACAGATGCTGCGCGGACTCGCCGACAATCGCGCGCTTGTCGAAGGCCCAGTGCATCGGTCCGCCGGCGAATCCGACAAATGGCTGCGGCAGGACGGGACCGTCCAGCCAGAGATTGACGGTCACGATCGGCGAGCTGTCCATCTGCGACGCGCGGGCGGCGACGTCAGCGATCGCGGGCGGCGGTCCTGACGGCCACAAATCGCCGAACGCGAACCACGGCACGGCGGAGACGACGACGTCGGCCGTGATGTCGCCATCAGCGGTGCGTACGCCTCGCACACGCGCATCGTCACCGACGATGACGTGCGCCTCCGTCTTGAAGCGCACGGTCCCGCCGAGCGACTCGATCGCGCGTACGGCCGGGGTGACGAAGAGCTCGTCGAGCGGCACACGCGCCAGCCCGACCGCGGAGTCTTCGATGCGCGGTCCGAACAGCTCCGCCACGACGCGCACGAACGGCGCCGCGGCCGCAACGTCCGGCGACTGATTGAGCGCGGCGAACGCGAGGGGATGCCACAACCATTCGCAGAGACCGCGCGTCTGTCCGTGCGCCGCCAGCCACTGGCTGACGGTCCAGTCCTGCGGCACCTCGCGAGCGACCGCGGATGCGCCGTGCCGGCGTGCGCGCTGAATGACCGCGCCGACGCGAAGAATCGCGAGACGATCGATGAACGACAGCGCGCGCCAGCGCATCACGCCGGCTACCAGATGCCACGGCGGACGGACGTCCGGACAGGTCAGCGTGAACTGCCGGCCATCCTCGCGCGCCATCGCGAGCGACAGGCGCGGCTGCAGCGGCGCGAGATGCGCCGCGCCGATCCGATCGAGAAACGCGTACGTCTCGCGATAGCAGCCGAACAGGACGTGCTGCCCGTTGTCGACGCGCTCGCCCGTCTCGCGATCGGTGAAGACCGACGTCCGTCCGCCTCCGCGCGGCGCGCGCTCGAGCACCGTCACGGCGAATCCCGCGTCGGCGAGGCGAACAGCGGCGCTGAGGCCAGCCACGCCCGCACCGATGACGATCGCCGTTCCACGCCGATTGGTCTGCGACATCGAAGGAATCGCGAGCGTCGACGCGCGTCAGCGCGTCCGCCACCACACACGCAGCGCGATGCCCGCCTGCATCGGACGCGGCACGCGCACGACCGACGTGAACACGTCGTAGCCGCGGCGCTCGATGCGGCCGAGCAGGCTCTGATAGACGCCGCTCATGATCTCGGCCGGCAGAAATCGCCGGCGTTCCTCCGCCGGCAGCGCGGCCGCAGCGCGCGCGAAGAACGTCCGCGCGCGACCGGCCGTCAGCTCGAGTACCGCGCGGACGGCCGGCGATTGAACGCCGTGCCCGGCACGCGCGACTTCGGCCTCGATGTCGCTCCACGCACACCCGCATCGCGCGAGATCCTCGTCCGGCAGATAGCGGCGGCCGTTGCGAAAGTCGACGCCGACGTCGCGCAGGATGTTCGTCATCTGCAGCGCGACGCCGAGGTCTCGCGCGTAGTCGAGCACGATGCGCTCGCGATAGCCGAAGATCTCCGCGCAGATCAGCCCGACGGCCGACGCCACGCGATGGCAGTACGGCTCGAGATCGGCGAACGTCGCGTATCGCGTTCCTGCCGCATCCATCGCAACGCCGTCGACGAGCGCGTCGAACTGCGCGCGCGGCAGATGCGCGGGTTCCACGAACGGCTGCAGCGCGCGGCCCTGCGGCGTCGCCGGCGCGCCGCCCGTGAACACGCGATCGATTTCGGCGCGCCACAACGCGAGCGCTTCGGCGGCGCGTGCGGGATCCGTTTCGAGATCGACGCTGTCGTCGACGGCCCGGCAGAAATCGAAGACGGCCACGATCGCGTGCCGTTTCGGCGCCGGCAACGCCAGGAACGAATAGTAGAAGCTCGTCTTCCTCGTCACGCCCGCCGCCATCGCAGGACGCGCCAGCCGATCGCCGCCGCGTCGATCGCCCCGAGCGCCGGCCGGCGCCGGAAGACGTCGTAGTCCTGCCGCTCGAGCTTGTCCAGGACGCGCATGCCGCCAAGCCACGTCGCGCGCAGCTCGTGCCGCAGCCGCCCGCGCACCGTCTGCAGCAGCGGGCGCCCGTCCATGAATTGCTCGCGCGTCCGCCGGGCTGCCTCACGCAGCGCGGACTGCCACGCTGGCGTCCACTCACCCGCGGCGAGCGAGGTCTCGTCGGCGTGCGTGGCGCTCAGCCATTCCTGCGGCACGTACAGCCGGCCTTTCTTCCAATCGACCGCGAGATCCTGCCAGAAGTTCGTCAACTGCAACGCCGTACAAATCGCATCGGATTGCCTGTCGAGCGCGGCGTCGCGATAGCCGCAGATGCGCAGCACGAGACGGCCGACAGGATTCGCCGATCGCCGGCAGTAGTCGAGCAGATCTGCCCACGTCTCGTAGCGTTTGACGATCACGTCCTGCGCGAACGCGCTCAGCAGATCCTCGAAGAGCGGCGTCTCGAGATCGAACCGCCGCATCGTATCGGTCAACGCGACGAAGATGGCTGCCGCGTCGCTGCCATCCTGCGGCACACGGCCATCGACGGCCTCGTGCAGACGCCACTGCCACTCTTCGAGCTTTGCCAGACGCTCGGCATCCGGCTGATCGCCTTCGTCAGCGAAGTCGTCCGCCGTCCGCGCGAACGCGTAGACGGCCGCGATGTGCGGACGGCTGGCGCGCGGCAGCAGCCGCGACGCGACGGGAAAGTTCTCGTAATGCTGGCGCGCCAGACGCAGGCACGCGCCGTACGCGTCCGCAGTCGTCATCGAAGCCGCCTATTATGGCATCGTGCCGCGCTCGACCTCGTCC
>DASZVJ010000209.1:0-1899 GCA_035547155.1 Vicinamibacterales bacterium | reverse complement strand
TGTTGATCAACCGCATCAAGCCGCACACGGATTTTCACGGCCGCTACGAGAGCGGCCTCGCGAAGATGGCCGTCATCGGCCTCGGCAAGGAACGGCAGGCGATCGAGATGCACCGCTTCGGCGTGCCCGGCCTGCGCGATGGCGTTCCACGTGCCGCCGCACATGTCCTCGCGACCGGCAAGATCCTCGCGGGCCTCGCCATCGTCGAGAACGCGTACGACGAGACGATGCTGGTGGAGGTCGTACGCGCGGACGAACTCCTCGCGCGCGAGCCGGAGCTGCTGGAGATCGCGCGCGCCCACATGCCGCGCCTGGCCGTCGACGCGCTCGACGTGCTCATCGTCGATCGGCTGGGCAAGAACATCAGCGGCACGGGGCTCGACACGAACGTCATCGGCCGCATGCGGATTGCCGGCGAGCCCGAGCCCGCGTCGCCGCGCATCACGACGATCGTCGTCACCGATCTGACGGACGCGTCGCACGGCAACGCGACGGGCACGGGCCTCGCGGACGTCATCACCAAACGTCTGTTCGACAAGATCGACGTCGGCGTCACGTACACCAACGTCTTCACCAGTGGATTCCCCGAGCGCGGCAAGATTCCCATCGTCGCGCCGACCGACGCCGACGCATACGCCTGCGCGCTGCGCGCGTGCGGCGTTCTCGCACCTGGCACCGAGCGCGTCGCGCGCATTCAGGACACGCTGCATCTCGGCGAGATCGATCTGTCCGACGCCGCGCTTGCCGGCGTTCGCGGCCGAGAGGACGTGACGATCGAGGGCGGTCCGGTCAGCGCGTTCGACGCGAGCGGGCGGCTCAGAGCGTTCTAGCGCTGGATGCGCGCGGGTGGTTTTCTCAGGGTCGTCCCTGCGCGAGCCACGCCGCGAGATGCGCCAGCGCCGCCGACTCGTTCGAGAAGAGGTAGCAACCGAGATCGTCGAAACGCGCGGCGGAGCCATTCTGGGGAACGCCCTGGCGCTCCGCCTGGGCAAGCTGAAACGTAAGGCGCTCCGCGCCCGCCGGCACGCGATAGACGCCCCACATCGCCACCCATTGATTTGGCCGGTCGGCCTGCGCCATCGCGTGCCGGTCCTGGAAGTAGTCCAGAATCCGACTGCCGTCGGCAACGAGGGCCATGCCATAGAGATATGGGAGCCCAGTGATCGCGCGATCGACGTTGATGCGCTCACTCGCGCCCCAGCCCTGCATGACGAGGTAGCGCCCGGCCGCTTCTGCCGGAAGCCATACGGACTGCTGAAAGCTGCCACGATCGCGGATCACGAAGCACGGGTTGCCGCCGCACGACTGGACGGCCGCGTCACCGGCCGTCAGCCAGTCCGCCATCGCCGCGTCGGCGTTGGGATTGCCGAGCAGGTTCTCGCCGTCGCGCGCGGTGGGTCTCGACGCCCGGCGGTAACTGAGGTGGGTCTCCGAGAGCGTCCCACGCCGCAGCCGCTCCGTCACGTCAACGTCGAGGACTCCGTCGCCGGCCAGCGACCACACTTCTTCGTGATCCGGGATGGGCGGGGCGGCACCCTGTCCGCCATTGCCTCCCCAGCGCAACACGAGTGAAGAACCGCGCCACGTCGCGTGGCATGTGCCAATCATGGCGGCGGATGCGATGACAACGCACACGTCCGCGGTGGCGCGATCGGCGTAGTGGCGCTCGACCTTGATCCAACTCGACGCCGCATCGTGCGCGACCTGGATCTCGATCGCCTGACCGTCAGGTCGATCGGCTTGCAGCTGCCACCGGCCGACGAAATCCGACGGGGCCTGCAGCGGGCTCGACGAACCAAGCACAATCGCGATCAGCGACAGAACCAGTCCAATCATCGGCGGTCATTCTACGGGCATGTGCCGTTCTTCTCAGCGCGTCACGGCCCCGACGTGACCAAT
>DASZVJ010000208.1:0-3172 GCA_035547155.1 Vicinamibacterales bacterium | reverse complement strand
GCCGTACGCGTCGCACGACACGATGAGCGGCGCGGCCGTGCCGGGCACGTACTGCGACGGAATGTAGACGGTGATCTGGCGCGTCGGCGTCGCGCCGCGCAGGCCGGTGTCGGGATAGAAGCGGCTGTCGGCCGCGTTGATGGTGAACGTCTCGACGCGGCCCTTCGGCACGGAGTCGACCGGCGTCTGCTCCGGTGCGGGCGCGTACTCGGGCCCGATGAAATAGTTGCCGTCGCCGGCGCCAGGCGTCCATGCGGGATAGCGATCGAGCGTCGCGATCTCGGTGACGTCGGCGTCGGTCAACGGCGGACGCGGATTGCCGCGGCCACCGCCGCGTCCATTGCCTGGCGTCGTCGTTTGCGCCGCGCCTGCTGCCGGCGGCGCAGGTGGCGGCGTCTGTCCGAACAATACCGCGCCGCCCGCGAACAGACCGAGCATCGCCGCGCAACCGATCGACGTCAGAGGCTTCATCAGGCTCTCTCCTCGCGCGCCGACTTCGAGCGCGGCGCGATGTTCCGGGATCCGGGCGGTAAGGATACCGCATGGCGCCGCGACGGATCGCTATGATCTCGCCATGGCCATCGACGTCCGACGAGCCGACTTCGTGCGCGACGTCGAGGCGATTCGCGCGATCCGGACGGCCGTCTTCGTGACGGAGCAGCGCGTGCCGATCGAGATCGAGATGGACGACCGCGATGCCGTCTGCGTGCACGTGCTGGCGTCGGTGGACGAGGTGGCGGTCGCGACCGGACGCATCGACATCGCGCGCGGCGGGAAGATCGGCCGCGTCGCCGTGCTCGCGTCGCATCGGCGCAGCGGGATCGGCGCCGCGCTCATGGCGCAGCTGCACCGCGTCGCACGGGGCCACGGTCTCACACGCGTCTGGTGCCACGCGCAGCGATCGGCCGTGCCGTTCTACGAGCGGCTCGGCTATCGCATCACGAGCGAGCCGTTCGTGGAGGCCGGCATCGAGCACGTCACCATGACGATGCCGCTCGCGGCGCACGAGTCCTGACGTCGATCGCGTGCTCCGCGATTCCGTCACTCCGCCGCGCAGCGCGCACTGGCGGTCGCCGGGCGGACGGGCGCGGCCGCGGTCATCTGCACGTGGGCGCTCGTCAGCTCGTCGAAGGCGACCTGCTGCAGCGCTTTGGCCTGCGCCGTCGACAATCCAAGCTCGAACGCCGCGCATTCGCGCTCGGTGAGCGATCGCGGATCGCGGCCGGTGAGATCGCCGAAGATCACCAGCGCGTTGAGGTAATAGCCGTACGTGCTGCCGTGATAGTGGTCGTACGTCCAGAGATCGACCTTGTCCGCATCGATGCCGTCGTACGGGTTCGGATCCGCGACGCCCGTCTGAAACGCGCGCAGCCACGCCCCGCCAACGGGAATGACCGACGGAATGTGCGCGGCCTCCGCAGCTTTGTCGTAGCCCGCGCGGACGTCGCGCGCCATCGCGTCGATCGGCTGACCATGCCAGTGGCCCGTCGACGGGTACGTCTGATCCGCACGCGACCACGTGGCCATCAGATGGATCTCGACGTTCGGATTCTTCTGCCGCAGGAGATCCGCCATGGCCGTCGCGCTCGCGACGAGCGTGGCCGGATCGCCGGGCTTGGCGGAATCGAGCGTGCTGTAGCCGTGCATGACGACGACGTCCCAGGCGCGCTGGCTGAGGACGTCACGCTTCTGTGCGAGATGCCAATCCAGCCCGACACCCGGATGCGTCTCGAGCGACACGTCGTACGCGAGCCCAGCCTCGCTCGTGAACGTCTTGAACAGCGCCGGCACGCCGCCGATGCCTTCGTGATTGAGATCCGTCACCGTATTCGCGCGATAGAAGTGGACGGCGGCTCTGTCCCCGAATGTGAAGCTGTTGCCGATGAACAGCACGGACTTCGCGGATTGCGCGTTCGCCGTGCCGAACACGATCAGCGACACGACCATCAGCCGCAGCAGGATTTTCATGATGCGTTCGGCCTCCATGACGCGAAGCGCGAGCTTCGCACGCCAAGAGAATAGGACATTGCCAGGCCTCATCGGGAATGTTAGTCTCCGCCGCGCCGCGTATGCCGACGACCACCTCTCGTCCCGTGCTCTACACTCTGCTCGGGCTCAATCGCGCCGGGCAGGCGCTCTGGGCGCTCCTGCTCGTCGGAGGCGGTGCTGCATTCGTCGCGTGGAAGGTGTTCGTGCCCGCGATGCGATTCTCCGACGCGGACGAGCAGCTGTTTCGCGCGGCCAGACACGGCGATCGCGCGGGCATCGAGCATGCGCTGGCCGCCGGCGCCGGCGTGAACGACGCGTCACCGCTCGATGGCGGCACCGCGCTCTTCCGCGCCGCGGCGTTCGGACACACCGATGCGGTGCGTGCGCTCATCGAGCACGGCGCCGATCCGGCGTCTCGCGCCGGCGACTCGCGGACGGCGCTCGATCTGGTGATCGCCGCACGTGCTGACGAACAGGACGCCGCGACCGCACGCGCGCTCGACGACGTCGCTGCTGCGCTCAGAGGCGCGGAGAAGCGCGAATGATCCGCTGGGCTCTCGCGATCGTCGTTGCCACGTCGCTGACCGTGGCTTCCTGTGCTGGCGCACCGCGCGGCGGCGCCGCGGAAACGCAGCTGACGGCCGCCACGCAGGCGGCGGATGTCGCGAAGGTGAAGGCGCTGCTCGCGTCAGGCGCCGATCCGAACACGGTCGTCGACGTGGCAGGCAACCCGCAATCGGCGTGGTATCTCGCGCTCGAACAGCTTCGACCGTCGAAGCCCGCCACGGCCGAGATCGTCCTGGCGATGATCGGCGCCGGCGCGAATCCGCGAACGGCGTGGGGCACCAACGGCGGACGGCCGCGCGAGGGATTCTGGGAGACGTTCTTCTCCGGTCACCGCGTCGGCGGTACCAGCGACGAAAGTCCGCTCGTCCTCGCGATGGCGCATCCCGTGCCGGCGGTCATCACGGCGATCGTCGCGGCGGGGTTCGATCGACGCGATGGCCCGCGCGCGCTCATCGACGCCGTCGAGCTCAACGAGGCGGACATCGTGCATCTGCTCGTCGAGCACGGCGTGGACGTCAACGCGCAATCGGGCGGCCGTTCGCCGTTCGGCACCGCCATCGCCGCGCGCAACGTCGTGCTGACCACGTATCTCGAAGAGCACGGCGCAACGGAGCGA
>DASZVJ010000207.1:0-2888 GCA_035547155.1 Vicinamibacterales bacterium | reverse complement strand
GCTCGCTGTCGTCTCGTCACGCAGCCCTCGAGCGGCGCCGCGGCCGCGCGCAATCGTGGCATCTCCGAGTCGACGGGCGCGCTGCTCGCGTTTCTCGATGCCGACGACGTGTGGACGCCGGACAAGCTCGACCGTCAACTGTTCGCGCTGACGGCCAACCCAGAGATCGACATGGCGTTCGGGCACTACGTGACGTTCGGCGGCGGCCACGACGCCAGCGACGTTCGACCCGGATATTCGCTGGGCACGATGCTCATACGGCGCGAGCGCTTTGTGAAGGTTGGACCGCTCTCCACGGCCTGGCGCGTCGGCGAGTTCATCGACTGGTATGCGCGCGCCGAAGAGACCGGACTGCGACAGGTGATGCTCCCGGACGTGTTGCTGCGCCGCCGCGCGCACGACGACAACCTCACAACGCGCCAGCGGCACGCCGCCGTCGACTACGCGCGAATCGTGCGAGGCATTGCGGCGCGACGCGCACGTCTTCGAAGCGAGGCCACGTGAGCGCGCAGCCGCCCGATCGCCGTGAGACGACGGCGCGCGGCCTCGACGTCCGCGACGTCCGAAGCCTGATGCCCAACTACGCCGCGTACCGCGACGTGCGGCGCGATGGCGCGATCACCGGCATTGCGATCCACCATTCGGCCACGGCCAACGCGATCACGGGCGTGAGCATGGACGATGCCGCGTCGATCTTCCGGTATCAAGTAGAGACGCGCGGCTGGTCGCACGGCGGCTATCACTACCTGGTGCACCCCAACGGCGTCGTCGAATATGCGCTCGACGAACGTGTGCCGGCGTTTCATGCGGGATTCACGGATCCGGATGATCGCCTGGGGCTCGAGCGCGGTCAGTATTGGAACAATCATCTGCTGGCCGTCTGCCTGCTCGGTTGGTTCGAGCACGATCGCGTGCGCGCGGACGGCACGCGCATCCCCAATCGATTCACGAAGCCGACGCCGGGACAGTGGCGCGCGCTCGTCGCGCTGCTTCGCGATCTGACGCGGCGCCACGCGATCGATATCGACGCCATCGTCGGGCATCGCGATCTCCGCGGATGCCGGACCGTCTGTCCCGGCGCGAACGTCGATCTCGACACCCTGCGCTCAGCGATGCACGAGCCAATGGACACGGCGCGGTGATGTCCCTTCGCCTCCTGACGCGCCTCGTGCTGATTGCGGTGGCCGTGCTCGCGGCGGCGGCCATCGTTGGCGCGGTACGCCGTACGATCTCGCCGGCGTTGGCAATGGCGGGAGGCCTCGCGCTGTTCGTGTGCGTGTCGGCCGCAATCGTCTCGATGATCCGATGGATCCGGCCGCCGGCAAGCGCGCGGATGATCGCAACGCGCACGGCGCTCCGTCGACGCGATGCAGACCACCAGCCGATCGCGTTCGAGTGGGTCGGCATCGAGGACGTGTCGCGCGAAATGTGGCTCGCCGCCATCGCCGCGGAAGACGCGTATTTCCGGCATCACAGCGGCTTCGACTGGCAGAGCCTCCAGGAGGCTCACGCGCACAACCAGACGCACGATCGGAAACGCGGCGGCAGCACAATCACGCAGCAAGTGGCGAAGAATCTCTTTCTGTGGCACGGTCGCTCGTACGTGCGGAAGGCGATCGAAGCGTACGTCACGCTGCTGATCGAAGCGTCGTGGCCGAAGCGCCGCATCCTCGAGGTCTATCTCAACATCGCGCAGCTCGGCGAGGATCTCTTCGGCGTGCAGGCCGCGGCGCGCCGGTATTTCGGCAAACCCGCGCGCGATCTCACGCAGACCGAAGCCGCGCTGCTCGCGGCGGCGCTGCCCAATCCGATGCGATTCCGCGTCAGCGAGCCGTCTCACCAGGTGCGGTTCCGTCAGGCGTGGATCCTCGGCGCGATGCGCCGGATGGGCGATGTCTATCTCGAGCGTCTCTGACATGCGGCGTCGAATACCACGTCCCGTCAAAGCGATCGCGAGGGCCGTGCTTTTTCCGTGGCGGCGCGCGGTTTCGATGCAGGATCGCTGGAAGCGCGGACAGATCTACGGATGGCGTCAGCCGAGCTGGTGGCCCGAGCGGCTCGCGACGGCGTGGCCGGGCCCGCGATCACCGCACGACAACAAGCGCGTCGTTGTCTTCGTCGGCGCGCAACGCTACGAGTTCGCACCGGCGACGCTGGGACGGTATCGCGGCCACGTGTATCAAGGCGCGCTGAGGCCCGACGCCGCGGACGTCGGCGCGCGCCTGGCGCGCATGCAGCTTCCAACGGACGCCGCGCGTACGCTCGCAATCGTCTCGAGCTTCGAAGGCGGCTTCGACGCGATCCAGACGTACGACCGCGGCAAGTTCTCGTGGGGCTTCATCCAGTTCGCGCTCACCGGCGGACTGCCGCGGCTGCTGGACGATCTGAAACGCCTCGCGCCCGCGCTCTTCGCCGAGCATTTCGTCGCGGCCGGCCTCGACGTCGGCACCGGCGGTATCGTCGTTCAACGAAACGGCCGGACGCTCGCCGGCCGCCGCGCCCACGATCGGCTGCACGACGATCCGTCATGCTGGCTGCCCTTCATCAACGCATCACGCTTGTCGCAGGTGCAGGACATTCAAGTCGCGAACGCGTACACCTACTACTACGCGCATCCGCTCAAGACGACGGTCACGGTTGGATCGACCGACATCACGCTGGGCACGCTCTTCGCGGACAGCGAGCACGGACGGACGGTCGTATGCGATCGAGCGGTGAATCGCGGCGTCGGACACACGACCGTGCTGTTCAGAACGGCCGTCGCGCGGTCACGCGCGCGGCACGCGGGCGACGCGGCCGCCGTGCTCGATTGCGTGCGCGCGCTGGAAGCCGCGGATGGCGCGCGGCTGGACGCGATCGCCTCCCAGCTCGCGGCGGGCGCCGACGCA
>DASZVJ010000206.1:0-12689 GCA_035547155.1 Vicinamibacterales bacterium | reverse complement strand
GCCGGTGCCGCCGCGGGCGGCGCCAGCGTCAACTGCGGCGCGGGCGTCGCGCCGAGCGCATCGATCACCGCGCGGCGCAGCACCTCGTGCACGAGGCCCTGCTCGAGAAAGCGCACTTCGGCTTTCGTCGGATGGACGTTGACGTCCACGCGCTCGGCGCCGAGCTCGATGAACAGGTGCGTCTCCGGGCTGCGCTCTTTGATCGTCGCGACGCTGTACGCCTGCTGGATCGCGTGCGTGATCGTGCGATCGCGCACCATGCGCCGGTTGACGAACACGTGCTGCGGCCCGCGCACGGGCCCCTGCTCCGCCAGCGCCGCGACGTAGCCCGAGATCGCAATGCCCGCCGCGTCTTTGCGCACGGAGACGAGGTCCGGGCGATCGCCGTAGATCTGATAGAAGCGCTCGTCGAGCGAACCGGCCGGCGGCGCTTCGAGCAGCGGCCGCGTGCCGCTCTTCAGCACGAAGCCGATCTCGTAGTAGCCGAGCGCGAGCTGCGTGACGAGGCGCGAGACCTGCGCAGATTCGGCGGTGTCGGCCTTCAGGAACTTCCGCCGCGCGGGCAGATTGAAGAACAGATCGCGCACTTCGACGAGCGCGCCCTCGGGCGCGCCGACTTCGCGCGGCTGGCCGGGCACGCCGCCTTCGACGAGAATCTCGGTGCCAGACAGCGCGCCGCGCAGACGCGTGCGCAAACGGAAACGCGAGACCGATGCAATCGACGGCAGCGCTTCTCCGCGGAAGCCGAGCGTGCGGATCGCGGCGAGATCGGACGCGCTGCGGATCTTGCTCGTCGCGTGCCGCTCGATCGCCAGCACCGCGTCCTCCCGCGACATCCCTTCCCCATCGTCTTCGACGGCGATGAGCGTCTTGCCGCCGAACTCGATCGTGATCGTCACGCGCGACGCGCCGGCGTCGACCGCGTTCTCGACGAGCTCTTTGACGACGGAGGCCGGACGTTCGACGACTTCGCCGGCGGCGATCTGGTTCGCGAGCGCGGGCGGCAGCCGCTGGATCCGGGCCACTACAGCCACCGCATGCGGCGGAAGAACCAGAGCATCGACGCCGACAGCGCGAGCATCAGCGCCATCAGCCACCAGAACTGCAAGCCGGCGCCGCCGGGGAACGACGGCAGCGGCACATTCATGCCGTACACGCCCGTCAGCACGGTCAGCGGCATGAAGATCGTCGCGATGACGGTGAGGACCTTCATCACCTGGTTCAGGCGGTTGGACTGATTCGAGAGATACGCGTCGACGAGACCCGTCACGCGGTCCTGCAGGAAGATGGCCTCGTCGGTCAGCCGGACGAGATGATCGTGGACGTCGCGGAACCGGTAGCCCATCGCCTCGGAGATCTGCGGGAACTCGCGGCGCGCCAGCCGGCCGACGGCGTCGCGCTGCGGCAGCGCCACGCGGCGCAGCGACGCGACGTCGCGCTTGAGCAACAGCAGCTCCTTCAGCGGGTTCGGCGCGGACGAATCGAAGACGACCTGCTCCAGCGCTTCCAGCCGATCCTCGAGCGAATCGACCTCCGGCGCGTAGTGATCGACGATGCGATCGACGATGCGATGACAAAGGCCGACGGGACCGTCGGCGAACAGATCCGAGTGGCGCAGGCAGACCTCGCGCTCGGCCTCGATCGATCGCGACGGCTCGTGATGGACGGTGACGAGAAAATTGCGCCCGATGAAGAAGTCGACGTCCTGCGTGGAGAACCCGGTCTCGGCCCCGGTGGCCGAGATGCCGTGCAGGATCAGGTACAGCAGCGAGTCGTACGCTTCGATCTTCGGAAAGTGAATCTCCGCGAGCGCGTCTTCGACGGCCAGCTCGTGGATGTGGAACACGTCGAGCAGCAGCCGGCGATCGTCCTCGCCTGGGCGCTCGATATCCGCCCAGATCACTTCCTTCGCTTCCGGCGCGAGCCACGCCGGATCGACCGCATCTGCGCGCTCGACCGAACCGTTGCGCTGGACGAGGACGGTGATCATGAAAGGCTGAACTTCGAACTTAGAACTTCGAACTGCGAAGTTGACACGCCGAGGCCATCACGTGTCGGACGTCTCGATGACGAGCGTCCGACACGTGGCCCCTCGGTTTATTTTTGCAACGCCGCCTGCGCCGCGGCCAGCCGCGCGACGGGCACACGGAACGGCGAGCAGCTCACGTAGTTCAGGCCGACGCGCTCGAAGAACTGGATCGACGCCGGGTCGCCGCCGTGCTCGCCGCAGATGCCGAGCTTGATCCCGGGCCGCGTCTTGCGGCCCTTCGTCACGGCAATCTCCACGAGCTGGCCCACGCCGGTCTGATCGATCGTCGCGAACGGGTTCTTCTTCATGATCTCCAGCTCGGCGTACACCGGCAGGAACGAGCCCGAGTCGTCGCGCGACATGCCGAGGCCGGTCTGCGTCAGGTCGTTCGTGCCGAAGCTGAAGAACTCGGCCGACTGCGCGATCTCGTCGGCCGTCAGCGCGCCGCGCGGGATCTCGATCATCGTGCCGACCATGTAGCTGAGCCTGGTCTTCTGCTCCGCCTGCACCTCGCGTGCGACGCGGTGCACGACCTCGAGCTGCAGGTCGAGCTCCTTCTTGAAGCCCACGAGCGGGATCATGATCTCGGGCCGGACCTTGACGCCTTCCTTCTGCACGATCGCCGCGGCCTCGAACACCGCGCGCGCCTGCATCTCCGAGATCTCCGGATAGCCGATGCCCAGACGGCAGCCGCGGAAGCCGAGCATCGGGTTGAACTCGTGCAGCTGCTCGACGCGCGCGTGGATGCGCGCGGCCGGCACGCCGATCTTCTTCGCCAGCTCTTCCTGCTGCTCCTTCGTGTGCGGCAGGAACTCGTGCAGCGGCGGATCGAGGAAGCGAATCGTCGCCGGATAGCCCTTGAGCGCGCGGAAGATGCCCGCGAAGTCGTCGCGCTGGTACGGCAGCAGCTTGGCGAGCGCGGCCTTCCGCGCCTCGAGCGTCTCGGCGAGGATCATCTCGCGCATCGCGTCGATGCGGTCGCCCTCGAAGAACATGTGCTCGGTGCGCGTCAGGCCGATGCCGACCGCGCCGAACGCGATCGCGTTGGCCGCCTGCTCCGGCGTGTCCGCGTTGGTGCGCACGGACATGCGCGTCGCGGCCTCGCACCACTTCATGAGCTGCTGGAAGTTCTTGAACTTCTCGGTCTTCTTCGCGGCCTCGTCGTTGTTGATCAGGCCGGCGACGATCTCCGACGGCGCGGTCTTCACCTGGCCGGCGTAGACCTTGCCGGCCGTGCCGTCGATCGACAGCCAGTCGCCTTCCTTGAACGTCTTGCCGTCGACCGCGATCGTGCGCGCCGGATAGTCGACCTCGATCGCCGCGGCGCCGCAGACGCAGACCTTGCCCATCTGCCGCGCGACCAGCGCTGCGTGCGACGACACGCCGCCGCGCGCAGTGAGGATGCCTTCGGCCGCGATCATGCCGCGCAGATCTTCCGGCGACGTCTCGAGGCGCACGAGCAGCACCTTCTCGCCCTTGTCGGCCGCCGCGACCGCGCGCTCCGCGTTGAGATAGATCTGACCGGAGGCCGCGCCCGGGCCCGCCGGCAGACCGGTCGCGATCGTCTTCGCCTTCGCGACTTCCGACGCGTCGAACACCGGCGCGAGCAGCTGCTCGAGCTGATCGGCGGGGTTGCGCATGACCGCCGTCTTCCAGTCGATCAGCTTCTCCTTCTGCATGTCGATCGAGAACTTCAGCGCGGCCATCGCCGTGCGCTTGCCGTTGCGCGTCTGCAGCATGTAGACGACGCCGTCCTCGATCGTGAACTCGAAGTCCTGCACGTCCCGGAAGTGCTTCTCCAGCGTCTGCCGGATGCGTTCGAGCTCGTGATACGCCTTCGGCATCTGCTTCTTCAGCTCGGCCACCGGCTCCGGCGTCCGCACGCCCGCGACGACGTCCTCGCCCTGCGCGTTGATCAGGAACTCGCCGTAGAACTCTTTGTCGCCGTTGGCCGGGTTGCGCGTGAACGCCACGCCCGATCCCGACGTCTCGCCCGTGTTGCCGTAGACCATCGCCTGCACGTTGACGGCCGTGCCCCACTCGGTCGGGATGTTGTACTTGCGGCGGTAGACGATCGCGCGATCGTTCATCCACGATCCGAACACCGCGCCGACCGCGCCCATCAGCTGATCCCACGGCGAGTCCGGGAAGTGCTTGCCCGCGCGTTCCTTCACGAGCGCCTTGAAGCGGGCGACGAGCTCCTTCAGATCCTCGACCGTGAGCTTCGTGTCCTCGATGTCCTGGTGATAACGCTCGTGCTTGAGGGCGTGGATGACCGTCTCGAACGGCTCGTGATCCTCATCCGGCCGCTTCTGCACGCCGAGGACGACGTCGCCGTACATCTGGACGAAGCGGCGATAACAGTCCCACGCGAAGCGCGGGTTGCCGGTCTTGACCGAGAGCGCCTCGACGGTCTGATTGTTCAGGCCGAGGTTCAGGATCGTGTCCATCATGCCCGGCATCGAGTCGCGGGCGCCGGAGCGCACCGAGACGAGCAGCGGGTTCTTCAGGTCGCCGAACGTCTTGCCCGTCTGCTTCTCGATCGCGGCGATGCCGGCCTGCATCTGCGCCTTGAGCGCGGCGGGATACGTGCGCTTGTTCGCGTAGTAGTAGGTGCAGACGTCGGTGGTGATCGTGAAGCCCGGCGGCACCGGCAGGCCGATGCGGCACATCTCGGCGAGGTTCGCGCCCTTGCCGCCGAGCAGCGGCTTCATCGTGCCGTTGCCGTCCGTCTTCGTGCCGAAGAGATAGACGTACTTTCCGGCCTTCGCCTTCGCGGACGCCTTCGGCGCCTTTTTCGGCGCGGCCGACTTCGCCGCCCCCTGGCGCTTCACTTTCGCTGCTGACTTCTTTGCCTGTTTCGCCATCTGTCTCCCTACTCCGATGCCACGATTTCCGAGATATCGCCGAGCTGCAGTACCAGGGCTTCCAGCCGTCTCAGCAACCTCAAGCGGGCCTGGCGCAGCTTGAGATCGTCACTCATGACGAACACGTCTTCGAAGAACTTCGCGACGACCGGCTCGAACGCCGCGGCTTCGAGATACGCCTCGCGATAGCCGCGGCCGTCGGTCACGGCCTTCGCAATCGCCGGGCGGCGCGCGGTGATCGCGTCGAGCAGGGCGCGCTCGGCCGGCTCCTCGAGCACGGTCTCGAGCGCGGGGCCCGACGCTTCGTCGGCCGCGAATGCGTCAGCCGGATAGTCGCGCGCGATGTTGCGCACGCGCTTGAACGCGGTTGCGAGCTGCCGGAACTGCTCGGACTTCGCGAACTCCGGCAGCGCCTTCAAATTGGCCTCGAGATCGGCCACCGGCGTGCCGAGCGCGACGTCCGGTCCGGTCACGACCGCGCGGATGTTGCGGCGATCGGCGCCGCGCGTCTCGAACACGAAGTGCAGACGCTCGACCAGGAACGCCGCGAGATCCGCCCGTGCCTGATCGCTGACATCAAGCCCCTCGACGCCGCGGAAGCCGTCGATCGCTCGCGCGATGAGCGCCGAGAGCGGCGTCCGCACGCGGACGCTCGCGAGCGTCTCCGCATCCGCGAGAATCCGCAGGATGCCGTGCGCCTGCCGCCGCAGCGCGAACGGATCGCGCGATCCCGTCGGCCGCTCGCCCGCCAGGAACAACCCGACGAGCGTGTCGAGCTTGTCGGCCAGCGACACGGCCGCCCACGTCACCGCGCCGCCGCCGAGGGCCGCGGCGGTTGGCGCCGCGTTCGTCTCGACGCCCGTCGGCAGATAGTGGAAGTAGATCGCCTTCCACACCGGCTCGGGCTCGCCCGCTTCGCGCGCGTAGATGCCGCCCATCGTGCCCTGCAGCTCGGTGAGCTCGCGCACCATGTCGGTCGCCAGATCCGCCTTCGCAAGCCTCGCCGCGCGCGCCGCCGCATCGGCGGCTTCCGGCCGCTGCAGCACGTCGCTCGCGATCCAGCGCGCCAGGGCGTCGATCCGCTGCGCCTTCGCCGCGTACGACCCGAGCTGCTTGTGGAAGGACACCGTCTCGAGCCGCTGCAAGCGCTTCTCGAGGCCGATCTGCCGGTCCGCGTCCCAGAAGAACCGCGCGTCCCGCAGCCGCGCCGTGACGACGCGCTCGGCGTTGGTCGCGATCGCGCGCTCGTTGTTCGTCTGCGTGTTCGTGACGGCGAGAAACGCCGGCATCAGCGCGCCGTTCGCGCCCGCGACCGGAAAGAAATGCTGATGATGAATCAGCGTCGTCGTCAGCACTTCCTGCGGCAGCGTGAGGAACTCCGCGCTGAACGCGCCGGCCACGACGGCCGGGAACTCGACGAGATCGGGCACTTCCTCGAGGAGCGCCTCCGCCTGCGGATGCTGGTGCAGGAGCGCGCGGCCGCCGATCTTGCGCGCCTGCGCTTCGAGATCGCGCAGGATGCGATCGCGGCGATCGATCCGCGAGAGCAGGACGAAGTTCTCCGTCAGCTTCTTCTGGTACTCCTCGAAGCTGCGGACCTTGATGGCGCGTCCCGCGCGGCCGCTCGTCGCGAGGAAGCGATGGCCGTAGGTGACCGCGCCGGAGCTGACGTCCTGGACGCGCGGGCTCGACGCGAGCATCGACCGCGCGATCGTGAACGGCACCACGCGGCCGCCGTAGAGGAACAGCAGCCAGCGGATCGGCCGGCCGAAGACGAGCTCCTGCTTGCCGTCCTCGAGCAGCGCGTCCCAGTGCATCTGCTTCGGAAACGCGAGATCGCGCAGCACCTTCGCCAGCACGTCCGGCAGCACGTCGACGGTCGCGCGCCCGCGAATCCGCTTCGTGTACTGCAGATATTTGCCGCGCGGCGTCTCGACCTGCTCGAGCGCGTCGAAGTCCGCGCCGAGCTTGCGCGCGAACCCGAGTCCCGCGTTGGTCGGATGGCCTTCGGCATCGAACGCGGCACTGACGGGCGGGCCCATCACGACGTCATCGCGATCGTCCTGACGATCGACGAGCTCGGGCACGCATGCGGTCAGACGCCGAGGCGTCGAGTGCGATTCGATGGCCACGCGCAGCGGCAGGCCGGTCTCGGTCAGCCGCGCCTGCAGCCGCGCGGCCAACTGCGACGTCACGTTGGGCAGCCACGACGCCGGCATCTCCTCGACGCCGATCTCGAGCAGCAGCTCACGATCCATGGGCTGCTCCTTCCGCCTCGGCCGCGGCCGCCTGATCGCCGGCCCACGCCTTCGCAATCGCAACGGCGAGCTGCCGCACGCGCAGGATGTAGGCGGTGCGCTCGGTGACGCCGATGCTGTTGCTCGCGTCGAGCACGTTGAACAGGTGCGAGCACTTCAGACAGTAGTCGAGCGCGGGCAGCACCAGGCCCGAGTCGATCAGCGCACGCGCGAAGTCGTAGTTCTTGTTGAACATCTCGCGATGGAAGGCCGCAAACTGCCCCTCGGGCAGATTCACCTGGCCGAAGGCGTATTTCGACTGCTCCACTTCGTCGCGGAACCGCACTTCGCGGTACGCAACGCCCGGCGCCCACTGCAGATCGTAGACGTTGTCCACACCTTGCAACGCCATCGCGAAGCGCTCGAGCCCGTAGGTCAGCTCGACGGAGATCGGCGAGAGATCGATGCCGCCGGCCTGCTGGAAATACGTGAACTGCGTGATCTCGAGGCCGTCGTAGAGCACCTGCCAGCCGATGCCCCACGCGCCGAGCGTGGGCGACTCCCAGTTGTCTTCCTCGAACCGCACGTCGTGCGCGCGCAGATCGATGCCGCACGCCTCCAGACTCTGCAGATACAGATCCTGCACGTCGTCAGGCGCCGGCTTGAGGATGACCTGGAACTGGTGGTGCTTGAAGAGGCGGTTGGGATTCTCGCCGAAGCGGCCGTCCGCGGGGCGCCGCGACGGCTGCACGTAGGCGACGTTCCAGGGCTGCGGGCCGAGGACGCGCAGGAACGTCTCGGGATGCATCGTGCCGGCGCCCATCTCGATGTCGAGCGGCTGCTGCACGAGGCACCCCTGGGCCGCCCAGTAGTCCGACAACTTGAAGATCAAATCCTGAAGAGTCACAAGTCGTGTCCAAGCTCCTTGACCACACGTGCGGAACGCAGCGTCTTCTCGAGGTGCATCGCAATCAGACGGCCGTGCACGCGCTCCAGATCGCGCAGCACCGCGGCCGGTGCGCCCGTTCCCGTGACGTCCGCGGGCGTCCGCCCGCCGATGTCACGCAGGAACGACAGCGCCATCGCCGAGAGCGCCCACCCGCCCGGCGCGCACGCCGTGCAGATGTACGCGCGATCGGCGGCATCGAATCTCGCGCCGCCGCCAAAGGGCTGTCCGCATCGCGGGCACCGGTCGATCGCGGGATAGACGCCCTCGAGCCGCAACAGCCAGTACTCGAAATACCGCGCGAGCGCATCGACCGACCCGCCGCGTCCGAGCGCCGCGCCGACCGCCGCGCCGAGCCGGAACAGCCGCTCGTTCGACGCGTTGTCCGGCGCCCATTCGTCGATGAGCTCGGCGAAGTACGACGCGTGCCCGAGCACCCGTGCGGCCTCGCCCACTTCGCGGCCGTTGATCGCCGCCAGCGGCGTCTCCTGCGGCTCGATGCGATCGAGCCGGACGAGCTCGCGGGACTCACGCTCCACGTACGTCGCGCGCCCTCGCGTCAGCGGCTCGAGCGCCGCGCCGAACCGCCGGCGCGACGCGCTCGCGTGCTTGGCGACGCCCCGCTTCTTGCCCCGGTCCTCCGTCAGGAAGACGACGATGCGGTCGGCCTCCCCGTAGCGATAGGTCCGGAGCACGAGCGCATCCGCGGTGTAAACGTGCATGGCCCGTCACCGCTCCACACCGGCGCCCCACGCTGGCGCAGAACTTGCCAATGATACAGGAAGACCGCTCAGTGATGCAGGAACCGCACGAACAGCGTGCCCAGCCCGAGGAAGGAGAAGAACCCGAAGACGTCGGTGATCGTCGTGATGAAGACGATCGAGGCCAGGGCCGGATCGATCTTCAACGCGCGCATGCCGAGCGGGATCAGCGTGCCGGCAATGGCCGCGACGAACAGGTTGATGATCATCGCCGCGAGCAGGACGACGCCGAGCATCCAGTCGCCGCGCGTCATGATCCACACGACGACGCATCCGGCCAGCCCGCTGGCGAAGCCGGTGCCCAGGGCGACGAGCCCTTCCTTGAAGAGCGCTTCGCGCGCGTTGGCCCAAGTGAGCTCGCCGAGCGCGATGCCGCGGACGATGACCGCGAGCGTCTGCGTCGCGGCGTTGCCGCCCATCGCGGCGACGACCGGCATGAACGCCGCCAGCGACACGACGGCGGTGATCGAGTCCGAGAAGAGCTTGACGACCGACGCCGCGATGAACGCCATGACGAGGTTGACGATCAGCCAGGGCAGCCGCCGCCGCAGCGACTCGCGCGGCGGCGTCAGCACGCCGTCCTCGACCGACACGCCGGCCATGCGGAAGACGTCCTCGGTCGCCTCGTCCTTGATGACGTCGATCACATCGTCGACCGTGATGACGCCCGCGAGCTTGTTCTCGCCGTCGACGACGGGAATCGCGAGGAGGTTGTAGGACTCGACCTGGCGCGCGACTTCGGCCTGCGCGGTGTCCACGCGCGCGCTGTACACCTCGGTCGTCATGATCCGCTTGAGCGGCGTGTCGGGCGCGACGAGCAGCAGGCGGCGCAGCGAAATGACGCCGACCAGATGCCGCCGCTCGTCGACGACGTAGAGATAGAAGACCATCTCGACGTCGCGCGCGGATTGGAGCGCGGTGATCGCCTCGCCGGCCGTGGCGTCTTCGGGCAGCGCGAAGACGTTCGGGTTCATCAGGCGGCCGGCGGTCTTCTCTTCGTACTCGAGCAGCTCGGTGACGCCGCCCCCGACTTTGGGATGCATCAGCTCGAGGACCGCCGGCTGCAGATCGTCCGACAGCGATTCGATCAGCGCCGCCGCATCGTCTGACGGGATCTCCTGCGAGAGGCGCGCGATCTCTTCGGCGGATCGCAGTGCGAGCAGCTCGCCGCCCTTCTCGGGGCCGAGCTCGCTCAGCGCTTCCATCGCGAGCTTGCCGTTGCGCTCGACGAGCGTGTTGAACGCGGCGTGCCGCTCTTTCTCCGGCAGCTCGGCGAAGATCTGCGCGAGATCGGCGGGATGCTGCTTCTGCAGGAGGTTCAGCAGATTCGGCATCGCGCCCATGCGCAGCAGCCGCCGGACCGATTCGAGGATGAGATCGATTCTGCGCTGCGTCATAGGACTCGAGACTCGGAAAACCGACGCTCAACTTCGAACTTTGAGCGTCGAAGTTCAAAGTTCAAAAGCTCTTAATTTGTAACATGAGGAATACGATGCGGGGAACGACAGATACGCATCTGAGCACCGCGTGGACGTGCGCGAGCACGCGACTGACCGACAGCGAGCGGACGCCGACGTTACGCGAGTGCTCGGCATCCCCGCCTCAGCGGTCGCGCGACAGATCGAAGCACTGAACACACATGCTTCAGCGGAACGCCATCCTGTCGCGAGCGGTCGATGAACCTGTCGCGAGCGACCCGTGGCGCCGCTCGACCCGACTATGGCATCGCCGCAGCGGTCCGTAGACACGTGCCGAGCATTGCGCGTCATGTGTCGAGCGTACGCGAGCGTCGTGCGAGGCGAGAAAAACACGCTTCCGAAAAAACGGCCGGAAGCGACACGGAGTCAACGGCTTGCAGATGTCACGCGTCGATCGCGCGACGCGGCCGGCGGCTCGCACGACGCGACGCGTTGCTCGCACTGCGCTGCACCTGGCTCGGCCCACGCGACGTGCTGCTCGGACGACACTGCGCGCTCCTCGATGTCTGTCGATCGATAGCTCGACGTCAGCCGCCGAGTGCTCGACGTCCGCTGGCGACGACGTGACTGCGGTTGGGCGTCGCTCGCAACGCGCGCGCGTCTGCTCGCGTGATGTGCGCGACAGCCGAAGACATCTCACGCGCTCGCTCGCCTCGCGCGGGTGGACGCTCGCACTGGTCGCGTGGACAGGGACGGTCAGTCGCTGCCCTGCTCGTGGTTGGTTTTTCGCCTGCTGAAGCGACGCCCGGGCGGCCACAAGGGCCGCCCCTACGTATCGTCGCCCGAAGCCCGCAGCCCGTAGCCCGAGATCACCGTTCGCCGCGTCGCCCCAGCCCGATCTCGTTCAGGATCCGCTCGTCGTCGCGCCAGTCGGATCGGACCTTCACGTGCAGGTCGAGGAAGACCTTGCCGTCGAGCATCTCCTCGAGATCGTGGCGCGCCTCGGTGCCGATGCGCTTGATCATCTCGCCGCCGCGGCCGATGACGATCGGCTTCTGCGAGTCGTGGTCGACGAGAATCGACGCGTGGATGCGCGTGAGGCCGCCTTCCTCCACCGGCTCCTCGAACTGGTCGATGACGACGGCAGTCGAGTACGGGAGCTCGTCGCGCGTGTGCGCGAGCACCTTCTCGCGAATGAGCTCGGACGCGAGCGTGCGCTGCGTCTGATCGGTGAGGTAGTCCTCGGGATAAAGCGGCTCAGCCTCCGGCAGCGCCGCGAGGATCTCCGTCTCGAGCTGCTCGACGCCGTCGCCAGCCAGCGCGGATAGCGGCACGATCGCGGCGAACTCGGCGGCGCGCGCGTACTGATCGATGATCGGCAGCAGCGCGGACTTGCGGACGAGATCCACCTTGTTGAGCACGAGGATCGTCTTCACGCCGGACGATCGCACGAGATCGAGAACGAAGCGATCGCCGGCTCCTGGCGGCTGCGACGCGTCGACGACGAGGACGGCGACGTCGACCTCGCGCAGCGTGCCCGTGGCCGCGTCGACCATGCGCCGGTTCATGCGGTGCATCGGCTTGTGGATGCCGGGCGTGTCGATGAACACGATCTGCCCCGCCGGCACGTTCCGCACGCCCACGATCCGGTGACGCGTCGTCTGCGGCTTGTCCGAGACGATCGCGACCTTCTGGCCGACGAAGCGATTGAGCAGCGTCGACTTGCCGGCATTCGGCCGGCCGACGAGCGAGACGAATCCGGCCTTCATGCTTCGGCCGCCTCCGCCGCGGGCCGCGGCAGCTTGCGGATGCGCACCTTGTGGATGCGGCGGCGCTCGGCCTCGAGGATCTCGACGGCGAGCCCGTCGATCTCGAACCGCTCGCCGACCGCGGGCACGCGGCCGACGCGCGCGAGCACGTAGCCGCCGACCGTCTCGAAGTCGCCGTCCTCGATCTCGATCCCGAGCCGATCGGCCATCTCGCCGATGCCGACCTTCGCGCTGAACACGAACGTGTCGTCGGACTCGCGCACGATCGGCTCGGCCTCGCTGTCGTACTCGTCGCGGATCTCGCCGACGAGCTCCTCGACGACGTCCTCGACCGTCACGAGCCCGGCGGTCCCGCCGTACTCGTCGACGACGATCGCGAGCTGGAAGCGTCCCTGCTGGAACTCGCGCAGCAGATCGACGACGCGCTTGGTCTCCGGCACGAACGCTGCGGGCCGCATCATGTCGCTGACGGTGCGCGTGCCGTCCGGCTCGCTCGTCATCTGGATGAGATCCTTCACGACGATCAGCCCGACGATGTTGTCGAGGTTCTCGTTGTAGACCGGCAGGCGCGAATACTCCTGCTCGCGTACGAGCCGCCGCAGATCGTCGATCGTCGCGGTCGACTGGATCGCGACGATGTCCGGACGCGGCGTCATCACCTC
>DASZVJ010000205.1:0-12792 GCA_035547155.1 Vicinamibacterales bacterium | reverse complement strand
GAACGGCTGGCGGGCCAGGTCCTGCGGCAGGATGTGCTTCTTGCGCGCGAGCGGATCCTGCGGCGACGTCACGAGCAGCAGCTCTTCGCGGAGCACGGGCTCGATGATGAGCTGCGAGTCGTCGACCGGCAGCGTGACGAGGCCGAGATCGGCGCCGCCCGTGCGGATCTGCCGCACGAGCCGCGGCGTCGGCGCGGGCGTGACCTTGACCTCGACGTTCGGGTGCAGCCGCTTGAACTCCTTCACGAGCGGCGGGAAGACGTAGAGACAGACCGTCATTCCGCCGATCAGCCGGATCGTGCCGGCGAGCGTGTGACGGCTTTCGGCAATCGACGCGCGCGTCGCTTCGATGTCCTCGAACACGCGGCGGCTGAGCGCCAGCAGCGTCGATCCGACCGGCGTGATCTTGATCTTCCCGCCCACGCGCAGGAACACCTGCTCTTCGAGCTCTTCCTCGAGCAGCAGGATCTGCCGGCTCACGACCGACTGCGACAGATGGAGCTGATGGCCGGCAGCGGTGAACGACCCGGTATCGGCGACGGCGCGGAGGATTTCGAGCTGGCGGAGATCCACGGGGGGATTCTACAGGGACCAAGGGACCAGGGGACGAAAGGACCAAGGGACGAGGAACGCCAGAAACACCACGGGCCGGATGGCGGTGACGCCATCCGGCCCGTGAATGATCCGACTTGTGGCCCGTGGCCTGTAGCCCGCAGCCCGCTCTAGTGCGTCACCGCGTCCGTGTCCTCGGCCTTCTTCTTGCCGAGGCCCTGGATCTGCAGGCCCGTCGCGACCTCCGGCTTCGGTTCCTTCAGCACGACCTGGCGGTAGAGCTCGGCCATGCGCTTGTTCTCGGCCTCGGCCTTGCGCGCGCGCAGCTTCTCCTCACGCGCGTTCTTGGCGATGCCCTTCTCGTCGAGATCCGTCTGCTTGCCCTTGGCGACGGCCTCGGCGTTGAGCTTCAGCGTGTGATCGGCCGACTCGAGGGCGACCTTCTTGCCGCCCGCGAAGATCTCGTGACGCCCGTGCTCCTCGTACCACTTGGTGAGCGTGGCCGTCATGTGCATCTTCTCGATGATGTTCCGCCAGCCGATGCCCGTGTTGTAGGCGCAGAAGCTGATCTCGCCTTCCTGCGTCGCGTACGGAATGATGCAGCGCTCCGTGCGGCGGAAGTCGTAGTTGAACAGGTCCTGGAACCACATGCCCGCGATGAACAGGAAGTTCCAGCGGTCCGTGCGGCGCTTCTCGATGTCCTGCATCGTGCGCTCGCCGGTGACCTTGCCGTAGTCCTTGCCGGTCGCGCCGAACGTCTTGTCGAACTTCTTCAAGAGGTCCGTCAGCTTGAAGTGCGTCGGCGACTTGAACGGGTCGTAGTTCCGCATCAGCGCGAGCGCCATGCCCACGACCGAGAGGAACCGGCCGCGCGACGCGTCGTTCACCTTCTTCACGTCGTTGGCCATGCCCTGCGCGTCGAGGAACGCCGTCACCGGCACGGCTTCCTTCGTTTCCTTGTCGATCATCACGGCCATGCCGACGCCGCAGTTCGGGTGGCAGCCGCACGAGAGCTGACCGAAGTCCGCCGCTGCGCCGTGCACCAGGTCCGCCCAGTCGCCGAACGTCGACGTGAACGAGATCGGGAACCAGTCGCGGATCGGCTCGCCGAGGCCCGTCTGCTTCTTCACGTCGTGCGCCAGGTGCGACAGCGTGTAGCGCTGCGCGTGCCGGCGCTCGTCGGTGATCTCCTCGTCGCGGCCCGTGAACGACACCGGCTGGAACGAGAGGAACGAGATCTTCTTCGGGTTGTCGAGCGCGAACTGGATGATGCGGCCGACCTGCTCGTTGTTCACGCCGTTGACGATCGTCGTGACCGGCACGATGTCGACGCCGGCGCGCCACAGGTTCTCGATCGCGCGCAGCTTGACGTCGAACAGGTTGCCGACGAGACGATGCGAGTTGGCGGCGTTGCCGATGCCGTCGAACTGCAGATACGCGTAGCGCAGACCCGCCTCGGCCGCGGCCCTGGCGAAGTCCGGGCTCTTGGCGAACTCGATGCCGTTGGTCGCCGCCTGCACCGAGTTGTAGCCGACCTTGCGCGCGTAGCGCACCGCGTCGAGGAAGTACGGCGAGAGCGTCGGCTCACCGCCGGAGAACTGCACCGACATCTGGCGCCGCGGCTTGATCGAGATCGCGTTGTCGAGCAGCGTCTTGATCTCCTCCCACGCGAGCTCGTGGACGAACCCCACCTGGTTCGCGTCCATGAAGCACGGGTCGCACATCATGTTGCAGCGGTTGGTCAGGTCGATCGTGAGGACCGAGCCGCGGCCGTACTTGATCGTCGACGAGCCGTGATTGTGCAGCTTCTCGTCGGCGTGCGCGCGGATGTCCGAGCCCGGGTAGGCCTGCTCGAGGTGCTTGAAGAACGCCGGGTCGATCGACATGACGTCCTCGAAGTGCCCGTGGAGCGGACAATCCTTGACCATCATGATCTTGCCGTCACGCTCGACGATCGTCGCCTTGATCTCGCCGATCTTCTCGGACAGCAGCACCGAGTAGTCGCGCTTGCCGTCGAGGATCTCCTGCCGCGCCTGCCGCACGCACACGGGGCACAGCGAGTCGGTCTCGCGCGGCCAGCCGAGTGGGGGCTTCACCTTCTCCCAGGATTTCAGCAGCGGCTTCTCCGACCACTTCGGCGTGATCGACGGATTCGGCTTGATGCCGTTGAGCGTGTCGAACACGCCCCACGCGCCCTTGGCCACAATCGTCAGACCCTTTTCGACGTACTTGATCGGCTTGTGCATATGTCCCTCGGTGCCTCGATGCGGCAACTCCATGAATCGTCAGGAGTTGAGCTCGGGATGGAGCTGAAACCGCTCGCAGAGCATAGCCCGCCTGACACCAGCCACATACAGGAATGTCCTCAACGGGCAGATTTCCGACCCGAGCTGGCTGATGGCGCCGCGAACGGCCACGTGGAGTTTGGCCGGAACAGCCAGATAATCAACGACTTACGGCCGGACTGAACGCCACACGCCGCTTGCGGACGGCCAGGACGACCCGTGCGCCGAGCAGCACGGCGAGGATACCGGCCCAGAGCAGAGGCTCCCGGATGTCCGCTTTCTGCCCCCACACGAAGTGCACCGCACCCGCCACGGCCGCGACGTATACGAGCCGGTGCAGCTGCTGCCATCGCCGCCCCAGCCGCCGGATCATGCCGTTGGTCGACGTCGCCGCGAGCGCGAGCAGGATGACGAACGCCAGCATGCCCGAGAAGATGAACTTCCGCTTCAGCACGTCGTCGGCAATCGCGCGCACGTCGCCGAGCTGGTCGAGCGCGACGTACGTCGTGAAGTGGCAGAGCGCGTAGACGAACGACCACAGCCCGATCATCCGCCGCACGCGCTGCACGCGGTTCCATCCGGTCAGACGACGAATCGGCGTGATGGCGAGCGCGAGCAGCAGGAAGCGCAGCGTATGACGGCCCGTCGCGTGCAGCAGCGTCTCGGTGGGGTTGACGCCGAGATCGCCGCTCCACGGCACCGTGACGTCCGGCCAGAACGCCGGCACGAGGACGGGGATCGCGTCCTTCAGCAGCAGGACGAGCGGAAGCGCACACGCGGTGAAGACGCCCCAATAGAACCAGCGGGACTTCAGGAACGCTTGCACGACGTCGCCGGCGCGCGGCATCGGCTAGAAGTTCTTCCTCAGGTCCATGCCGCTGTACAGGCTGGCGACTTCGTCGCCGTAGCCGTTGAACATCTGCGTCGGCGTGTTCTTGAGCACGCCCGGCAGACGAATCTCCCTCGCCTGGCTCCAGCGCGGATGCGGGACGTTCGGATTGACGTTCGCATAGAAGCCGTATTCGTCCGGCGCCGCGATGTTCCACGTCGTCTGCGGCTGCTTGTCGGTGAACCGGATCCGCACGATCGACTTGCCGCTTTTGAAGCCGTATTTCCACGGGACGTGAATGCGGAGCGGCGCGCCGTTCTGATTCGGCAGGACCTTGCCGTAGAGGCCGACGACCATGAGCGCGAGCGGATGCATGGCCTCGTCGATGCGCAGCGCCTCGACGTACGGCCATTCGAGGACGGACGTGTGCTGGCCCGGCATCTCGCCCGGCCGCAGCAGCGTCGTGAACTCGACGAATTTCGCGGACGGCAGCGGCTCGATCTTGTTGATCACCTGCGAGAGCGGCACGCCAATCCACGGCACGACGATCGACCACGCTTCGACGCAGCGATGGCGATAGACGCGCTCCTCGAGCGTCTTGAAGTCGACGAGATCCTCGACGCCGTAGCTCGCCGGCGTCTTGACCAGGCCGTCGACCTTGACGGTCCACGGCTTGACGGTCATGCGCGACGCATAGCGCGCGGGATCGTCCTTCTCGGTCCCGAACTCATAGAAGTTGTTGTAGGTCGTGATCTGCTCGAAGGTGTTGACCTTGTCGGCCGCGACGTACTTCGGATTGCGCGTGGCTGGCAGCGGCGTCTGCGCGCCGACTGGCTGTTCCGCGGCACAACCGGCGACGAGCGCGCCAGCCGTGCCGACCGCCAACGTCCGGAGAAACGTCCGGCGCGACGCATACACGGCCTCGGGCGTGACGGCCGAATACGGCAGGTCCGACGGTTTTCGGTTCTTGACGATCATGATGCGCTCCGAACGGGCGGTCGGTGGAAGGCGTTCTGACCGCCGCCACCGATACCGACAAGCCTGCCGGTCCTGGTGTGCTCAATGACATAATGACCGCACCCCAGCCGGAAGATTCCACCAACTGTTGATGGACACTATGACGCATCTCACCTCCGCGCCCGCCGATCTCGCCGCGGCGCTTCACGCGAAGCTTGCCGCGCGCACCGCCCGCACGGGTGTCGTCGGCCTCGGATACGTCGGCCTGCCGCTCGCCGTCGAGTTCGCCCGCGCGGGGTTCACGGTCACCGGCATCGATCTCGACGCGCGCAAGGTGGCGGCGATCAACGAAGGCCGCTCGTACATTCAAGACGTCCCGACGGCCGAGGTGGCCCGGTTCCAGGCTGCCGGCACGCTCTCGGCCACGGCCGACGCATCGGCCATCGCGACGCTGGACACGATCAACATCTGCGTGCCGACGCCGCTGCGCAAGACGAAAGATCCCGATCTCTCGTTCGTCGTCTCCGCGGTCGAGATGATCGCCAAGCACCTGCGGCCGGGCCAGCTCGTGATTCTCGAATCGACGACCTATCCCGGCACGACCGACGAAGTCGTCAAGCCGATCCTCGAGCGGGGCGGGCTCGTGGCGGGCGTGGATTTCTTTCTCGCCTTCTCGCCCGAGCGCGTCGATCCCGGCAACGAGAAATGGACGACGCACAATGTGCCGAAGGTGGTGGGTGGCCTGACGCCGGCGTGCGCGTCGCTCGCCAAGGCGCTCTACGGCGCGTCGGTCCAGACCGTCGTCGAGGTCAGCTCGCCGCGCGTCGCCGAGATGGTGAAGCTGCTCGAGAACACGTTCCGCGCGGTGAACATCGGCCTCGTGAACGAGCTCGCGCTGATGTGCGACCGGCTCGGCATCAACGTGTGGGAAGTCGTCGACGCGGCCGCGACCAAGCCGTTCGGCTTCATGCCGTTTTATCCAGGTCCGGGTCTCGGCGGGCACTGCATCCCGATCGATCCGTTCTATCTCTCGTGGAAGGTCAAGGAGGTCGGCTTCGAGGCGCGCTTCATCGAGCTGGCCGGCCACGTCAACGGCTCGATGCCCCACTACGTCGTGCAGAAGGTCGCCGACGCGCTCAACACGCAGTCGAAGGCCGTGCGCGGATCGTCCCTTCTCGTGCTGGGGCTCGCCTATAAGCGGGACATCGACGATTTCCGCGAGTCGCCGGCGATCGACGTGATGGCGGATCTCAAGCAGCGGGGCGCGATCCTGCAGTACCACGATCCGTACGTGCCGACGCTCCAGACGCGCGACTGGCCCGGCGGCGAGGCGCTCACGTCGACGCCGCTGACGGCCGAGACGCTCGCGGCGGCCGACTGCGTGATCATCCTCACCGATCACCGCGTCTTCGACTACCCCGCCATCGTCCGCCACGCCCGCCTGATCGTCGACTCGCGCAACGCGATCAAGACGCCCGCGGCGCACGTGTTCAAATTGGGAGCGCCTGGGAACTGACGCGGGTCAACTTCGAACTTCGAAAACGATCTTCACTTGCCTGGAAGCGTTCTTATTTCGAAGTTCAAAGTTCGAAGTTCCAAGTTCCTCGCCGCCTAGCGTCGAGCGGCGAGGATTGTCTCCATCTCGTCCATCACGCGGTTCATCTCGCGGATCGTGAGATCCAGCGGCTCGTCGGTCGTCATGTCGACGCCGGCGTCCTTCAGCAGATCGATCGGATATTTCGAGCCGCCGGCCGCGAGGAACGTCAGGTAGCGCGACACGGCCTGCGGATCGCCGTCCTTCACCTTCTGCGCGAGCGCTTCCGACGCCGTGAACGACGTCGCGTACTGGAAGACGTAGAAGTCGCGGTAGAAGTGCGGGATATAGCTCCACTCGTTCGCGATCTCGTCGTCGACGATGCAGACGCCCTGGTCGTGGCCGTAGTAGCGCTTGGTGATGTCCATGTAGACCTTCGCGAGCGCGTCGCCGGTCAGCGGCTGGCCCTTGTCGGCCATCTCGTGCATCCGCATCTCGAACTCCGCGAACTGCGTCTGCCGGAAGACCGTGCCCTTGATGTTCTCGAGATAGCTGCCGAGCAACGACAGGCGCGTGTCGGGATCGCTGATCGTCTTCAGCATGTGATCGATGAGCAGCGACTCGTTGAACGTCGACGCGACCTCGGCCACGAACGTCGGATAGCCGGCCGTCGGATACGGCTGCGTCTTGTTCGAGTAGTAGCTCTGCATCGTGTGGCCGAGCTCGTGCGCGAGCGTGCTCATGTCGTCGTACTTGCCGTTGTAGTTGATCAGCATGTACGGATGGACGTCATACGCGCCGCCCTGCGAGTACGCGCCGGACTTCTTGCCCGGCGTCGGGAAGAGATCGATCCAGCGATCGCGGAACGCGCGGTCGAGCACGCTGACATAGTCCGCGCCGAGCGGCGCCATCGCGGCTTTGATGTGCGTGCGCGCTTCCTCCGGCGTGTACTGCAAATTCACCGACGCGACAAGCGGCGCGTAGAGATCGTAGTAGTGCAGCGTGTCGACGCCGAGCATGCGCTGGCGCAGCTTCAGATAGCGGTGGAAGCTCGGCAGGTTGCGGTTGACGCCGTCGACGAGCCGCGTGTACACGGATTCAGGAATGTTCGGTCCGTTCAGCGACGCGTCGAGCGACGATCCGTACTTCCGCGACTTCGCGTAGAACCACGACCGCTGCGCGCTCGCGTTCATCGTCGTGCCGAACGTGCGGCTGAACGAGCCGAGCGACGCGAAGAACGCCGTCATCACCGTGCGGCGATCGTCGCGATTGGCGCTGGCGCGGTACGCGGTGAAGTTCGCGGGCGTCAGCGTCACGTCGCGGCCGTCGGCGAGCTTGACGACGGGATACGGAAAATCCGCGTTGCTGAGGATCGTGAAGATGTTCGACGGCGAGCCCGCGAGCGGGCCGGCGTCGGCGAGCAGCCGCTCCTCCGCCGGTGACAGCGTGTGCGGCGCGCGGCGCGCGATGTCTTCGAGATAGAAGCGATACGGCTTGAGCCGCGAGTCCGCGCTCAGGAACCGCTCGACGGTGCCTGGCTCGAAGCGCAGGATCTCGGGCTCGACGTAGGCCGCCTGCGCGTTGAACTCCGCGGCGAGCTGCGCCATCTCCTGCTGCATGGCGAGATGCGCCGAGTCGCGCGTGTCCTGATCGGAGAGCAGGCTCGCATACACGTAGACGCGCGACAGCTCCTTGTCGAGGCCGTACAGCGTGTCGAGCGCCGTCACGAGCGTCGCCGCCGACGTGCCGAGCTTGCCCTCGAACTGCTTCAGCTGCGGCACGTCCGTCTTGACCTTCTGCACGGCGGCGCGCCAGGCCTCGTCGGACGGATAGACGTCGGCGAGATTCCATTTGTACTCGTCGGGAATCTGCGATCGCTCACGCTCCTGCGACGCGCCTTGCAGCGTCATGACAGCGAACGCGGGCGCAACGAGCAGCAGACGTGACGTCGGACGCGGCAACAGAGACATCGCGGACCTCATGGGGGCTAGTTTCGAAGTTCGAAGTTCAAAGTTGACGTGCATCACCGGCCGGTCTTCGCCGGGCACGGCGGCACGGGGATCACGCGTCCGAGGAACGTGACGTCACGCTTCGGCTCGTGCGGCATTCTTGGATCGATGGCCGGATCGCCGGCAGCAATCGCCATCGCACAATCGACGGGCGACGTCTTGGCCAAGGCGGACGCGGCCATGAACGCGCGGAACGCCTCCAGCGACGCCGCATCGACCGGTTTCGCCGGCGTCTGGCCGAACACTGGCGGCGGCAACGGCGCTGGCGCCTGCCGCGGTGCAACGGTGAGCGGCTGCGCGGGCAGGAACGTCGCCGGCGGCGCCGCGAGAGACTGCGCGCGAGCCGTCGTCGCAAGGAGGCCCGATCCAATGATGGTGATGAAGGTCACAATCACACGTCGCATATCGCCTCCCTCGTGAGCGCCCGTAGCTCAAAGCCCGTAGCCTGCGTAGGGGCCGCCCTTATGGCGACCCAGCCCACGCTCTTCTGACGCTACTCCCCCGCCCCCAGCCGTTTCTCGAAACACCGGCTTTGTTCGACGTCGACATACTCGCCGTACCGAGGAATCGGGACGTAGCCGGACGACACATACAGGGCGATGGCCTCGGGTTGTCCCTCGCCGGTCTCGATCAGGATGCGAGGGATGCCGAGCTCGGATGCGCGCGCTTCGAGGGCGCGCAACACCGCGCGCGCCACACCGCGGCGCCGTGCGGCCGGACGCACGAACATGCGCTTGATCTCGGCGATGCCCGGCTCGCGCACCCGCAACGCGCCGCAGCCGAGCGCCTCTCCTGCGGCTTCGGCCACGACGAAGGTGAACGCCGGCGCCATGAGCTCGTCCGGTGTGAGCGTATGAAACGGCACGCCCGGATAGCGCGCGTGCAGGTCGACGTCGAGCTCGGTGATGAGTGCCGCCGCCTCCGCCGATGCCGGCGACACGCGCACGACGCGGACCTCGTTCCTCGTCATGCGCGCGCCCGGCGTCGACGTCGCGATCAGTTGCTCCAGCTCTCCTTGCCGAGCTTCCACGCGCCGCCTTCCTTCATGACGTCGATCGTGCCTTTCACCGGCTTGCCGTCCATGCCGGTCGCCGTGGCCGCGAGCGTGGCGCCCTTGGCGTTCGGCGTCTCTTTCGTGACCTTCACGTTCTTGTTCATGCCGGCCATGTCTTTGATCATGCCGAACATCATCGGCCGCTGATCCGCCGGCGTGCTCGTGATTTGCTTCACCATGTCCGCCGAGAGCAGCGGCGTGAGCTGATCGATCGTGGTCGCCTTCCCGAGTGCAGCCAGATAGCGCGTGTAGAACTGCGTGGCCGTTTCATTGGCCGGTGCCTGCGCGCGCAACGCAGGCATGACGAGCGCGATGACGACGAGACAGATGCCGACTTTCACGAGTGACGCGAGTCGCATGGGGCCTCCAGGAAGACAAGAGATTAGCTCATGTACCACCCGCCGTTGACGTTGATCGTCTGGCCCGTGATGTAGCCGTTGCGGACGAGCATCAGCGCCACATCAGCGACTTCCTCGACCTCGCCGAACCGGCCGACCGGCAGCAGATCCGCTCGCGCGCGCGGGTTGCTCGTCACCATCTCCGTCTTGATGAGCGCCGGCGCGATCGTGTTGACGGTGATGCCTTCCTTCGCCAGCAGCGCCGCATACGAGTGCGTCAGGCCGTGCAACCCGGCCTTCGACGCCGCGTAGTGCGGACCGACGACGCCGCCGAGCTGGGCCGCGACGGAGGAGAGATTGATGATGCGTCCCCAGCCTTTCGCGCGCATCGCCGGCAGCACCGCCTGCGTCGCGAGGAAGACCGACGTGAGATTCGCGGCGATGAGCTCGTGCCAGTCCTGCTCGGTGATCGCGTCCAGCGGCTGCGGCCGGATGATGCCGGCGTTGTTGATGAGGACGTCGACGTCGCCGAGCTCGCGCGTCGTCGTATCGATCATCCGCCGGATGTCGTCCGCGCGCGCGACGTCGGCCTGAATCGCGACGGCCTTTCGCCCGAGCGCGGCGATCGCGCGCGTGGTCTCCTCCGCATCTGCCGTGCGCGCGTGATAGCCGATCGCCACATCGGCTCCGGCTCCAGCCAATGCGAGCGCGACGGCGCGGCCGATGCCGCGATTGCCGCCGGTGACGAGCGCGAGACGTCCGGTGAGATCAGTCATGCATCACAGCCCGAAGAATTTGACGCTTTCGCCCCAGATGAACGGCATCGACGCCGTCAGTTGATGCCCATCGTCGACCACGTGCAGATCGACGCGCGGCCGCGTCGCGGCCCAGCGCTCGACCGTCGCCGTGTCGACGAGCTCGTCGTGGCGGCCTTGCACGACGAGCGCCGGCTGCCGCACGTCCACGGCAAACGCGTCGTAGCGCGCGGCGTCCTCGTAAAGGCCGAAGTGCACGTCGCGCAAGCCGCCGTACGCGAAATGGTAGACGGACAATTTGCCGGTGCGGCGCCACTCGTCGATCCCGTGCTCGCCGAAGTCACGCAGGCGGTTGCCGCCGAAATCGATCGCCGGCGCGAGCAGGATCAGACGATCGACACGTCCTGTCCGATCGGCGGCCGCCGCGTGCAGCGCGACGAATGCGCCGAGGCTCGATCCGACGAGCGCGATCGGACCGTCGGACACGGCCTCGACGGCCTCGCGCGTCTGATCGAGCATGCGCGTGATCGTCAACGTCTCGAAGGACGGCTGATTGAAATCCGGGCAGGTGAAGCCGACGCCACGCGTCTCCAATTCACGTCGATACCACGTCGCCTTCGACGAGGCCGGCGACGAGGCGAAGCCGTGCAGGTAGATGACGTGCCGGACGGGCGTCATAACTTCGTCTTGCAATTCGGCCGGCATTGGCAGGAGATGCCGCCGCCTCCGCCGGTCTCGTAGTCGTAGGTCAGCTCTTCGCCGGCGCGGATGCGCTTCGACGCGCGCACCCAGATCACGCCGTCGATCACCTGCGTGTAGCAGTTCGGCCGGCACGAATGATTGATGAACCGCGCGATGTTGCCGCCGACGTTGGCGTCGACGACCGTGCGCTTCGGCTCCAGGACGAAGCACCAGATGCAGCCCTGCCGGATGTACCGCTCCTCGCGGCGCTCGCTCTCCTTCCACGAGATGATCTCGCCGGCGTAGTCGACGATGCGCGAGTTCTTGGTAATGGGCTCGAGCGCATAGACCCCCCAGCCCGCGATCGGCGAGCGGCGGCGGCGAATGGCTTTGAGCGGAGTCTTCTGAGATGCAGATGAGAACGATGACACGAGGAGAGCCATGTTATCGCGCTATCTCACTCGCGCGCTATCGCACTATCTGGCCATCGCGCTATCTCGCTATCTGCCTTCGACGACTCGATCGCCCGATAGCCGGGTCGTCCGATGGCACGCGGCACCGAAGCAGATATGGCGATAGTCAGATGACCAGATAGTGCGATAGCGCGATAGAGAGATAGTGCGATAACACGCGTCAGATATACAATCGTCCGTCCGTGTCAACGTCCAGCCCCACAACCGAGAGCGAGTCGGAGCAGCGGCCCTGGTGGGTGCGCGTCGGAGGCGCGCTGACGCATCGCAACTACCGGCTGCTGTGGTGCGCGGCGCTCGGCTCGACCATCGGGACCTGGATGCAGAACTACGCCCAGGACCTGCTGGTCTACCAGCTGACGAAATCGAAGTTCTACCTGGGCCTCGACGATTTTCTCGGGCAGCTGCCGATCCTGCTGTTCATGCTGATCGGCGGCGTCATCGCGGATCGACACGATCGCCGCCGGCTGCTCACCGGATCGCAATACGTCCAGGCGTTCGCCGCGTTCTCGCTGGCGACCCTCCTCTGGACGCACCACGTCACCGTGTGGCACGTGTTCCTGCTGTCGTTCGTCTCCGGCTGCGGCCAGGCGTTCGGCGGGCCGGCGTATCAGGCGATGATCCCGTCGCTCGTCCCGAAGCAGGATCTGCCGAACGCGATCGCGCTCAACTCGACGCAGTTCAACCTGTCGCGCGTGCTGGGCCCCGGCACCGGCGCCGCGATCCTCGCGACGATCGGGATGGCGTGGTGCTTCGCCATCAACGGCTTCTCCTTCTTCTTCGTCGTCGTCGCGCTGGCGGCGCTGCGACTGCCAAAGCACGTGATGGCCCCCAACCGCAAGCCGATCGGCGACGATCTGCGGAGCGGCCTGCACTACGTGCGCGACAACCGGCTGATCCTGACCCTCACGATCCTCGTGACGATCAGCACGTTCCTCGCGATGCCGATTCTGATCATGCTGCCGGCGTTCGCGACCGAAGTGCTGGGCGGCCACGCGTCGCCGCAGACGCGGCTGTCGATGCTGATGGCGGCGCAGGGCCTCGGCGCCATCGTCGGCGCGCTGTTCGTCGGGATCATCGGTACGGCCGCGCACATGGGCCGCGTGCTGCTGTTCGTGCAGATCGCGCTCGGCGTGCTCATCGCGGGCTTCGCGCGATCGACGTCGCTGCCGCTGAGCCTCGGCCTGCTCTTCCTCGGCGGCATCTTCTTCATGGCGCTGTTCTCGATCAGCTTCTCGCTGCTGCAGCTGACGGTGCCGAACGAGCTGCGCGGCCGCGTCGTGAGCATCTACATGGTCGCGCTGCGCGGCGGCGGCCCGATCGGCGGC